>CAMTYC010000091.1:0-24112 GCA_947085865.1 uncultured Moraxellaceae bacterium | reverse complement strand
GGCAAAAATCCGCTGCGCAAAGTCACCCGTGACTCAGAAGAGGTTGATGTGGTGCGTGGTGATCGTCGTCGCCGTCTGCACAAAGCGTTCTTGCGTTACCACGATCCTAATAATTGGCCGCTATTGCGCGAAGCATTACAAGCCATGGGTCGCGCTGACCTGATTGGTAACAGCAAACAGCACTTGATTCCAACCTATCAGCCCAGTGCCGATGGCCAGTACAACAGCCCGCGTAAAAAGAACTCATCGGCAGGTGAGGGAGTGTCCGTCAAGGTCAAGCCACAAAAGGGACGCATCTTAACTCAGCACACCGGCTTGCCTCCTCGTGCCGGCACTACGGCAAAACGTAAACCGCAGCGACCTACTAGGTAGTTGCGGCTTGGTCTGCCAAGGCTCGTGCAATAACCCGAAATACTTTGGCATCACTGACTAACCCCATATGCGAGCTCGTCACCTCAAGGTGACGGGCATGAGGGGTGACGCGATCAAGTGTGGCGGGCCACTTCACAATACCGTCCTTACGGGTAAATACGACAGTTAGCGGACATTGAATAGGGATGGCATCACGCTTGGCCATATCCGCTTCAATTTGGTCCAGATCATGCCCCTGCTTTCGATAAGCCGCTGCAGTAATGGTGTATTTAGGGCCACCCACTGCTGGTGAACCTAGCGTCATCACCGAAGCCACCAACTCCGGATGGTCACGGGCAATTTCCCGCGCAATAAACCCACCCAAACTCCAACCAATTAACGCTACAGGCTTGGCCGTTTCTTGCTGCCACTGCGTTAAGGTTTTCACCAATTCAGGAATAATTCTATGGATGCGGCCATGATTGCGGCCAATACCCCAGGTGCGCGCGTCGTATCCAAGCTGTCGCAGGCGCTGACACAAGGTTGCTAAAGTTTTGTCATCGGTATCAAAGCCTGGCAGCAACATCACACACTGGCCTTGGCCATGCGGCAATCCTTGCAATGCTCGCTCACCCAACCAACGGCTACGCAACCACTCATAGGCAAAACGACTTTCCCGCCACATCATGCTGATATGTGGTGATCGGCCGGGTAGGTTTGCCGGTAGTTGCTCAAGATATTTCATAGGCCTGTGTTTCCTGTGCGAAAGTCGCTAGGGTAAGGCAGAATAGTTAAATACTGCCAGCTGCGGAGGTTAGCATGAGTTCCTCGACATCCATTATTACCTTAGGCGGTGGTTGCTTTTGGTGTTTAGACGCTGTCTTTAGGGAAGTGCCGGGCGTTAGTGCATGTGTTAGCGGCTATGCCGGCGGCCCAAGCAGCAACCCAACATACGAACAAATTTGCACCGGCACTTCAGGCCATGCAGAAGTCGTGCAGCTGCACTTTGACCCTGAGCAAATCTCACTACAAAAATTGCTCACGATTTTTTTCACCATTCATGACCCTAGCACCTTAAACCGTCAGGGCAATGATATTGGCACCCAATATCGCTCAGTAATTTTTTGCCAGGATAGCCAACAGCGTCAGCAAGTAGAGTCCTTTGTTAAGGACTATCAAGCCAACCAACATCAACATGCGGCTATAGTCACTGAAGTTTGTGACGCCGTCACTTTCTGGCCGGCAGAGGATTACCATCAAGATTTTTTCCGTAAAAATCCGGGACAAGGTTATTGTCAGTTTGTGGTAGCGCCTAAACTACAAAAATATCGTCAACTTGCTGGAAGCTTGTAATGACTTTAATGACTTGGCTGCAAGAGTCTACTGCCTACTTAAATACGCCTTTTTTAACTTGGGGTGATAGCAGCTTTACACTCTCACGACTGCTAATCATGGCGCTGTTTGTGGTGGCGGCTGTCTTCGCTATTCGCATACTAGAGCGCGGCCTAAAGAAGCTTGCTGACCCGAACCGTCGTACTCCTGTAAGCGAGTCAGCTATTTACGCCTTATCGCGTATTTTCCGCTACATCATCTGGGCGCTGATTATTGTTTTTGGCCTCGACTTTATTGGTCTTAATTTATCCAATCTTGCACTGGTTGGTGGTGCTATCGGTGTTGGTATTGGTTTTGGTCTGCAAACTATTTTCAGCAACTTTATTTCCGGCATCGTGTTGTTAGTTGAACAAACCTTGAAAGTCGGTGATTACGTTGAGCTGCAATCAGGTGTTGGAGGACGCGTCTCTGAAATTGGCATTCGCTACACACGCATCACCAGCAATGATGGTGTTGATGTCATCGTACCCAACTCCGAATTTATTAACGGCCGTGTTATTAGCTGGACCTACAATAATCGCCAACGTCGAATTCATGTGCCATTTGGTGTGGCCTATGGTTCAGACAAAGAGTTAGTCAAAGAAGCAGGCCTGGCCGCTGCAGAAAAGGTAGCGGGTACGGTCAATCAAGCTGGGCAATCACCCGATGTGTGGCTAGTTGGTTTCGGCGACAGTAGGTTAAATTTCGAATTAGTGACTTGGGTAGATCAAAGTTTAGTGATGTCGCCAGGGCGCACTCAAGCACTTTATTTATGGGCGCTAGAGACGGAACTAAAAGAGCGCGACATTGTCATACCCTTTCCACAGCGTGACTTGTACATTCGCAGCGATGTTAGAGCAGCCATTGAAGACAACAAAAAGCCCTCGGTTTAAGAGGGCTTTTTGTTAACACTAACAACGGATGCGCTTATTTACGCTTCATCATGTCAAAGAACTCATCATTGGTTTTTGCATCTTTCAGCTTATCCAATAAGAACTCAATGGCAGCAACTTCATCCATAGGATGCAGCAGCTTGCGTAAAATCCACACTTTCTTTAGGTCTTCATCAGGCATCAAACGCTCTTCGCGACGCGTGCCAGATTTCTTAATGTTAATCGCTGGGAACACACGCTTTTCTGCAATGCGACGATCCAAGTTAACTTCGTGATTACCAGTACCTTTGAACTCTTCAAAAATGACTTCGTCCATTTTTGAGCCGGTTTCAATCAGCGCCGTGGCAATAATGGTTAATGAACCACCTTCTTCAATATTACGTGCAGCACCAAAGAAGCGTTTTGGACGCTCCAAAGCATGCGCATCCACACCACCGGTTAAAACCTTACCAGAGCTCGGAATAACCGTATTGTAAGCACGCGCCAGACGAGTAATTGAGTCTAATAAAATAACTACGTCTTTTTTGTGCTCGACTAAACGCTTGGCTTTTTCCAGCACCATTTCAGCCACTTGAACGTGACGAACCGGCGGCTCATCAAATGTAGAAGCCACGACTTCACCGCGCACGGTGCGCTGCATTTCGGTCACTTCTTCTGGACGCTCATCGATCAGCAAAACAATCAAATAACATTCGGGGTTATTGCGTGTAATGGACTGAGCCAATGTTTGCATCAACATGGTCTTACCAGCCTTAGGTGGTGCCACAATCAACGAGCGCTGACCTTTACCGTAAGGTGATACCAAATCAATGGTACGGGCCGTCAAGTCTTCCGTAGAGCCATTACCCAGCTCCATGATGAGGCGCTGAGTTGGGAACAAAGGTGTTAAGTTTTCGAACAGAATTTTGCTGCGGGCATTTTCAGGTGAGTCATAGTTAATCTGACTAACTTTTAACAGCGCAAAATAGCGTTCTGATTCTTTTGGCGGACGAATAGTGCCGGTGATGGTGTCACCCGTGCGCAAATTGAAACGACGAATTTGCGAAGGGCTGACATAAATATCATCAGGACCTGCCAAGTACGAACCTTCGGATGAGCGTAAAAAGCCAAAGCCGTCGGATAAAATTTCAAGAACACCGTCACCATAAATTTCTTCGCCGTTTTTAGCGTGCGTTTTTAAGATGGCAAAAATAATGTCTTGTTTGCGATTACGAGCCATGCTCTCGAGTCCCATGGACTCTGCAATCTTAATGAGTTCGCCTATCGGCTTTTTCTTGAGTTCGGTGAGATTCATACCGTGCGTTCAAATGAGGAAAAGGGAAAGTAAGGCTGTTTTCGGCACCACGGAGGTATCCAAATATGGATTGGGCATACTGCGCAAGGGGGTATCGAAAACAGGAAAACAACTGGTTAAAAAGTTGGCGGCGATACGATCACCACCGCCAACAGGTCTTATATAGTGGAGTCAATAAACGCTGTCAACTGCGATTTTGATAAAGCACCCACTTTTGTGCCAGCAATGGCACCGTCTTTAAACAAGGAAAGCGTTGGAATGCCACGCACGCCAAACTTGGCAGCGGTTGCACCATTGTCATCCACATTTACCTTAACGATCTTAATGCGGCCTTGATACTCGCTGGCAATTTCATCTAATACCGGCGCAATCATTTTGCATGGACCGCACCAAGGTGCCCAGTAATCTACTAACACAGGGCAATCAGACTGCAATACATCGGCGTCAAAATTAGCATCTGTGGTGTTCACGATCAGCTCGCTGCTCATCACGTCACTCCGTCTTTTGAGGTTGGCTTGGGGGCGATAATAACATCAACTGGATAACTTGCATCAGGGCAAGCCATCTTCTAACGTCTCAGCTACAATTTAATGCTAAGTAAAAGTAAAAAGGATAAGGCTGTATGCCCAAAATAGCACCGCTTAATGATGGATTCATGGCTGCTGTCGATCTTGGCTCCAATAGTTTTCATTTGGCCGTCGCCAAGTTAGAGCATGGTGTTATTCGCCTAAGTGACTCTCAATCGGAGAAAGTACAGCTAGCTGCCGGGCTAGACCATAACAACAATTTAACACTGGAAGCGCAAGAGCGAGGTTTAGCTTGCTTAGCACGATTTGCCCAGAAGCTAGACGGAGTAGAGCCTGCACGTGTGCGTGTTGTGGCTACCAATGCCTTACGAGTTGCACGCAATGCTCGTGAATTTACACAACAAGCTGAACGCATTTTAAATCGCCCCATTGAGATCATCGCGGGTCGTGAAGAGGCACGTTTGATTTATATTGGTGTCTCTCACTCATTAGCGGCAGAAGGCAAACGACTTGTTGTCGATATTGGCGGCGGCTCAACAGAATGCATTATTGGTGAGCAACACAATCCCTTATTAACTGAATCGCTGCATATGGGCTGCGTCAGTTTCACTAAGCGCTTCTTCCCCGATGGACAGATTTCTGAAAAATCCCTACAGCGAGCATTTACTGCTGCTCGTTTAGAAATTGCACCCATCGCAAGACGTTATCGTGAGTTAGGCTGGGAGTCAGCAACTGGGTCTTCTGGCACCATCAAGGCCATTGCTAACGCGCTGCAAACACTGGGCTGGGCTAGCCCAGAAGGTAATATTACCAGTGATGGCCTAGAGCAATTACGTAGCTATATATTGCAATTCCCTTCATCAAAAGACATCCAAATCCCTGGCCTTAAGGACGATAGACGCCAGCTTATTCCCGCCGGTTTTGCCATTGTGGCGGCGTTGTTTGCCGCGTTTAAACTGCAGCAGATGAACTATTCAGATGGTGCGTTGCGGGAAGGCGTGCTGTATGACCTGCTCGGTCGGTCGCGCTCCGAGGGCGATGTACGCCAACGTACCGTTACCGCTCTACAGAAACGCTTAGGCCTAGATGAGGCATTTGCCAAACGCACTGCTGATACTGCCAGCAATCTTTTTGAACAAGTGCAGGCAAGCTTGCAGCTAAGTGATGATGATGCCGGCCTGCTAGAGCGTGCCGCCCACCTGCACGAAATTGGTTTAGCGATTTCCCACTCAGGCTACCATCGCCATGGTGCTTATCTGTTAATGCACTCAGACTTGTTAGGCTTTGCTAAACCCGAACAAGAAGGTTTGGCGTTATTAGTCGGTGGTCATCGCCGACGATTACGCGCAGAGCAGCGTGACAATTTAATGGCCGCTGGTGGTGAGCGCTTATTGCACTTGTGTTTATTGCTACGTTTAGCGGTATTACTCAACCACAGTCGCAGCCGCGAAGAACTACCGAATATTCGTCTGAGTGCCAGCGCTGAAGTTTTCCAGCTTAAGTTTCCACGCAAATGGTTAGATACTCACCCACTAACCCTTGCAGACCTTGAACAAGAGCAAGAGTATTTTCTTGGGCTGGGCTTAACGCTTAATTACACTTAAGTGAGCTTTTCTAACAAGAATTGCTGTGCCTGCACAATATCGTCACTGCCTTCTGCAGGCTCAGCACGTTGCCACTCGCCATCACTGTTAAGCAGCCATGCTTGGCTATTGTCTTTAAGGTAAATCATCAAGCCTTCGTCAATCACACGCTGACGCAGTTTTGGATCCAGGATTGGGAAGCAGGTTTCCACACGCTGGAATAGATTTCTATCCATCCAATCTGCGCTGGAACAAAACACTTTAGGTTCACCCGCATTTTCAAAATAGAAAATACGGGTGTGCTCGAGGAAACGACCGACAATAGAACGCACCGTGATGTTGTCGGTTACACCCTCAATACCAGGACGTAAACAGCACACCGAGCGCAGAATCAAATCAACTTTAACACCCGCTTGTGAGGCTCGAATCAGCGCTTGCATTAGCTGCTTTTCCGTCAATGCATTCACTTTCACCACAATGCGCGCAGGCAAGCCTGCTTGGTGATTATGAATTTCCTGATCAATCAACTGCATCAGCTGTGCATGCAAGGTGAAGGGCGCATGCATCAGTTGTTTTAAGCGCGCCAAACGGCCCATGCCGGTGAGTTCTTGAAAAACCTTATGGACGTCTTCACACACTTCCGTATGCGATGTGAGCAAGCCGTAATCAGTATATAAACGGGCATTGCCGGCATGATAGTTGCCAGTACCAAGGTGCGCATATCGAATGAGTTTTTTACCTTCACGACGCACCACTAAGATCATTTTTGCGTGGGTTTTATAACCAACAATGCCATAAACCACGATGGCACCCGCTTGTTGCAGCTTATGCGCCACTTCAATATTTGACTCTTCATCAAAGCGCGCGCGCAGCTCAATGACCACCGTTACTTCTTTGCCGTTACGCGCAGCTTCCGCTAACAGGTTAACAATTTCCGAGTCCGCACCAGAGCGATACAGCGTTTGCTTAATCGCCAATACATTGGCATCACGAGCTGCTTGGCGTAACAAATCGACTACTGGCGAAAATGACTCAAACGGATGCATTAACAAAATATCTTGCTGCGCGATGGCATCAAAAATACTGTCATGCTTTTGCAAAACAGCAGGAACTTTTGGCCTAAATGGTGTGAAACGCAGGCGAGGGCGATCAAAATTAGACAACATCCGCGCCAAATTAACCGGCCCGTTAACCTGATAAAGTGCGTCTTCTGGCAAATTAAATTGCTTTAGCAAATAGTTAATGATGTGGCGCGGGCAGTTGTCTGCCACCTCAAGACGTACCGCGGTGCCGTATCGACGAGACAACAGCTCACCCTTGAGCGCCAAGGCCAAGTCTTCGGCATCCTCATCCACATTCATGTCAGCATTACGGGTAACACGGAACTGGAAGCAACCATTCGCCGTCATGCCTGGAAAAAGCTCAGACACATGCTCGTGAATAATCGAGGACAACATAACGTGCTGATCACCACCATCGGTGAGCTCATCTGGCAGCCTCACCACCCGAGGCAATGAGCGCGGCGCGGGCACCACCGCCAGCGAAATCTGGCGACCAAAAGCGTCTTTTCCTTCCAACGACACAATAAAGTTAAGCGATTTATTCACTAGTCGTGGAAATGGATGTGCTGGATCTAGACCAATCGGCGTGAGTACAGGCAGCACCTGCTCTTTGAAATAACGACGCACCCATGTCGCTTGTTGGTCGTTCCACTCTTCACGACGTAAATAGCGAATATTTTCTTCTGCCAAAGCCGGCAGTAAGTCTTCGTTCAAAATACGATATTGACGCTCAACAGCCGCATGGCTAATAGCAGAAATTGTTGCCAGCACTTCTTGTGGTAACAAGCCATCTGGGCCGGGATTGACTTGACCCATCATGATTTGCTGCTGCAAACCAGCCACTCGAATTTCAAAAAACTCATCTAAGTTGCGAGAAAAAATCAGCAGAAAATTAAGACGTTCAATCAATGGATGGCGAAGGTCGGTAGCCTGCTCCAATACACGCAAATTAAAGTCCAAAATGCTCAGCTCGCGGTTTAGATAAAACGCGGGATTACTGAGATCGGTGCTAATTTGTGGTGCTGACATGGGCAGACTCTTCCGTAAAAATTAGTCGCAATTACACTGCATTTTTATGACAGCAAGATGTCAGTTAGCTTCCTGACTGTGCTTTTAAAAGTCGTGCAGCTGCTGGTGCAAAATAGGTCAGAATGCCATCAGCACCAGCACGCTTAAACGCTAATAACGACTCCAAAATAACGCTATCTGGCTGCAACCAACCACGCTCAAATGCCGCCATATGCATGGCATATTCACCACTAACTTGATAAGCAAATGTTGGCACTTGAAACTGCTCTTTCACCGCTTTCACAATGTCTAAATAAGGCATGCCTGGCTTCACCATGACCATGTCAGCGCCTTCAGCTAAGTCTAATGCAACTTCGTGCAAGGCCTCTTGAGCATTAGCTGGATCCATCTGATAACTAAATTTATTGCCACCTTTTAAGTTTGACGCTGAACCAACCGCATCGCGGAAAGGTCCGTAATAACTAGAGGCGTACTTGGCTGCATAGGAAAGTATGCTGACATTAATATGGCCGGCCTGCTCTAACGCTTGACGAATAGCACCGATACGCCCGTCCATCATATCGGATGGCGCCACGATGTCTGCACCGGCTTCTGCATGCGACAACGCTTGGCGCACTAAGGCCTCTACCGTGACATCATTCAACACATAACCTTGATCATTGATAATGCCGTCCTGACCATGTGTAGTGAATGGGTCTAAGGCCACATCAGTGATCACACCCAGTTCGGGATAGGCCTTTTTCAAAGCGCGTGTAGCACGCTGCGCTAAGCCATTAGGGTTCCAAGCTTCAGCAGCATCTAACGACTTCACATCCATAGGAGTTACTGGAAATATTGCTAACGCTGGAATGCCTAAGGCTACCCACTCAGCTGCCGCCTCAATTAATAAATCAATCGACAGTCGATCTACGCCGGGCATAGAAGCAACCGCTTCGCGACGCTGAACGCCTTCTAAAACAAAGACGGGATAAATTAAGTCATTCACACTGAGCGCATGTTCGCGTACCAAACGGCGCGACCAGTCATTGGCACGTAAGCGGCGTAAACGCGTAGCAGGATAAGGCGCTCGAATGGGGGCGGCAGAAGACATAATTCACTCACTTGGTTTATTTATAACTAGCTTAGCGGAAACACTTGGCAACTGGCCATGATGATGATTGTATAGTGCCACACTGACTCTTTAGTCACTATTTGGATTATCTGTATGACCGTTGATACCAAACCCGTTCGCAGTGATGCCGAACGTTTGCAAATTTTTCAGCAGCGTCTATCTGAATCGTTTGCCTTAGTGCCCTTTAACAAAGTCATAGGCGGCAAAGTTGTTAGCATTAGCAATGACGAAGTGGTGATGTCATTTGAGATGCGCCCAGAACTAGTTGGCAATGTCTTTAAACGTATTTTACATGGAGGTGTGATTGCCACCGCCTTAGATTCCGTCGGCGGCTTGGCCTCATTCAACGCGGTCTATCAAAAACTACAGTCGCATGACCGCGATGAACGCAACCAACGACTAGCGCAGATCGGCACAATTGATATGCGCGTGGACTATATTCGGCCCGGGCGTGGCGAGTCGTTTTTAGTAACCGGCAAGGTCGTGCGCTTAGGCAGCAAAATCTGCGCAACACAAATGACCCTGCACAATGAACAAAACGACCTTATCGCCACCGGTAACGCAGTCTTTCACTATTAAGCCTGCAAAGCCTCTAGTGCATCCGTTGCGGCTAACCAGCTTTGCTCAGCCGCATCCAAGCTTTGTTGCGCCTGCTTTTGTCTAGCAAGTAAATCATTCAGCTGCTGTTGTTGATCAGGCTCGTAAAGTGCGGGACTACTAAGCTGTTCATTAATAGCCTCTAGTGCTTGCTGTTCTCGCTGCATGAGCTGCTCGGCCTTAGCCACCTTCTGCTGCAAGGCCCGCACATCAGCTGAACGCACCACTGGCTTGATGCTAGCCACTGCAACAGGCTCACTGACCACTGGAGCAATTATCGCCGCAGGTAGGGCCGATGCCTGCTTAGACACATTAGCTCGCCACTCTCGCAGCCATGATGCATAGGCGTCGATATCTCCCTGAAATGGCGCCACCTGACCGTCGACCACTAACAATAATTCATCACAGGTGGCTGACACCAAATGCCTATCGTGAGAAACCAAGACCACCGCGCCTTGAAAGGCTTGCAGAGCAACCAACAGCGCATGGCGCAAATCCAAGTCCAAATGGTTGGTTGGCTCATCGAGCAGCAACACATTCGGTTTTTGCCAAACAATTAACGCCAGTGTTAAGCGCGCCTTTTCGCCACCGGAGAATGGTTCAACAGCACAGGTCACACGATCGCCGCGAAAACCATAACCGCCCAAGAAATTACGCAGCGTTAGCTCATCTACCTTTGGACTTAAGCGCTGTATCATCAGCAAGGCACTAGCCTTGCCATCAAGGTGATCAATCTGATGTTGGGCAAAATAGCCTAAACGTAAATGTTCACTTGAGCTGAGCTGACCACTCAATAGGGCTAGCTCACCAACCAAACTTTTAATCAGTGTCGACTTGCCCGCACCATTTGGCCCCAATAAACCTAGACGTGATCCAGGCGCTAGCGCGACATCCACTTGCCGCAATATCGGCGTATTGGCATAGCCTAAGTCGGCCTCATCTAAACGCAATAAAGGTGAGCCCATTTTTTCAGGCACTGCAAAGCGTATGTCCAAGGAACTATCGACCATAGACGGTGCCGTCAAGGTCATACGTTCTAAAGCTTTTAAGCGACTTTGCGCCTGCTTAGCCTTACTTGCTTTGGCACGGAAGCGTTCAACAAAGGCGGTTAAATGCGCAACTTGAGTTTGTTGCTTTTCATACATTTGCGTCTGCTGAGCTAAACGCTCGCTACGCATACGTTCAAATTGAGAGTAGTTACCGCGATAATGTGTCAGCGCGCCTTGCTCGATATGAATAATGTGCCCAACAACTGCATCTAAAAAATCACGATCGTGCGACACCACCAACAGTGTCCCTTGATAGGCACACAGCCAATCTTCCAGCCATAAAATGGCATCTAAATCTAAGTGGTTAGTCGGTTCATCAAGTAACAATAGGTCTGAGCGACACATTAGTGCCTGCGCCAAGCTCAAGCGCATACGCCAACCACCAGAGAACTGCGCGACATGGCGCTGCTGATCCGCCTCACTAAAACCTAACCCTGCCAACAACTGAGCTGCACGTGAGCGTGCGGTATAACCCTGAATGGCATCGTATCGAATATAGAGATTAGCTAAAGCGTTACCATCTAAAACTGAGGACTCATCTTGCGCAGCATTTATTTGCTCATCTAGAACGCGCCACTCGCTATCGCCATCAAGCACAAACTCGATTGCAGGCTGGGGCAGCGCGCTAACTTCTTGCGCCATATGCGCCACCACCCATTGTGGCGGACGCTCAAGAGTTCCGGCATCGACTGGCAATCTTGCTCGCAACAACTCAAATAAAGAGCTTTTTCCACAGCCATTGCTGCCAGTCAGACCCACGCGCCAGCCAGGGTGAATAGCAAAACTGGCATGTTCAAACAGCGGGCGACCACCACGCAGCAGGGTTAAATCCTTAGCAACAATCATTAATATCTCAATCGCTCAAAAAAGAAAAACGGGCCAAAAGGCCCGTTCTTCATCATACCACCACCGAGGCTATTAAGCGTCAGGAGCTTTATCAGCAGGTGCTGCGGCTGGCGCTGCAGGCTTAGCGACTGGTTTAGCGGCTGGCTTTGATGTTGGCTTAGCCATAGGAACAGACTTTGGCTTAGCAGTTGTTGGTTTGGCAACTGGTTTAGCCGCTGGTTTAGCTGCTGGCTTAGCTGCTGGCTTAGCTGCTGGTTTAGCTGCTGGTTTAGCTGCTGGCTTAGCTGCTGGTTTAGCTGCTGGCTTAGCTGCCGGTTTAGCTGCTGGCTTTCTTGCCACGGGCTTTTTAGCCGCTGGCTTAGCTTCTGCTTTGATTTTGTTTTGCAGGTAGGCTTTTAGCTGGCTTTTTTGTTGCAGGCCAGTAATTACTCGACGTGCTTCTGCATAATCTTTCTTTGCAGCAGCAACCACCTGACGGGCCTCAGCTTGAGCTAAGCGTGCATTCTCTCGCACCAACTTAACTGCTTCGCGATCACCTGCTGCTTTAGCAAGTTGTTGCTCAACTTTCACTTGGATTTCTTTATAAGTAGCTTCAGCACGCTCCACTAATTTACGCGCTGCATCTACATAGGCTTCAGCTTCTTTCTGAGCTTTTTCGACAACTTTTTGAAATTGTCCACGGATTTTTTCGGCTTGCTTTTCGACATCTAATTTCATTTTATCTACTCGATTGATGGCCGCACTCGCTGCCTTACTGGCGGCGTCGGCCTTGACTGACGGTGCTTTTTTCTTTGCAGCGGGCATGAGGCAATCCTCTTAACAGTTTATGCACTGTTGAAGTTAAAGGATGAATGTTAAAAAAGCGAGACATTCACTACACAGAAGTCTGCATTTTGTCGGACTTCGAATAAATTTTCGCCGCTAGCACTTTAACTACACTTCGATTTACTCTTACAACACTCAATATCTCATTGCCTTGGAGTCACGCATGCGCCTATTAAAATCTTCCTGTTTATTAGCTAGCTCAATTTTATTAGTTACCTCTGTTGCTGTTGCGAATGCTGATGACGGATCAGGTTTGGCCCCCAACAAAGGTAAAAAACCAGTTACCGATGCACAGCAGTTTGCATACAGCATTGGTTACTTAAATGGCCAAGGCGGCATTGAACAAATTCCAGACTTAGACATTGAAACGTTTATTCGTGGCTACCGTGATGGTTATGGCCGCAAACAAAGTTTGCTCAGTGAAGAAGAGCGCACCACCGCAGTTAATCGTTACAAGCAACAACGTTTAGCGCTGCTTGAAGCTGAAATGGAAAAATTAGGTCGAGCAAATGCTGCAATTGGTGCTGAGTTTCTAGCGCGAAATGCCGGAGCAGATGGCATCAAAGTAACCACATCGGGGCTGCAATACCGTGAAATAACGGTTGGTAAAGGCGCAAAACCTAAAGCAAAAGACATTGTCAAAGTGAACTACGAAGGTAGTTTCTTAGATGGCAATGTTTTTGATAGCTCTTATAGCCGTAACGAACCCGCCGTGTTCCAACTTGACTCAGTTATTCCTGGTTGGACTGAAGGCCTGCAACTAATGAATGTAGGTTCAACATACGAGTTCTTTGTGCCGTCTGAACTAGCCTATGGTGAAGCTGGTGCCGGTCCTATTCCACCCAACAGCACACTGCAATTCCGCGTAGAGTTATTGAGTATCGAGAAACCCACCAAGAAATAATGCATGTACACTGTGGCAACTTATTGGTTGCCACAGTGTTATTTTTAGCCATCTTTGCGACGCACTAACTGCCATATAGCAACGCTGGTTAAGCCCACAAACAACACCAATGTCCAACCTGGCAAACTAATGCCTAACCATGATCCATCAATTACTGCGCACTCACCCGAGCCTTGAAAGACTTGCTTAATCACGTCCTGTAAAGGAAATACCGCCATCCAATAATCTAGACCAGGCCCACAGGCCGGCACTTGCTCCGGTGGCAGGTGTTGCAGCCACACATGACGACCAGCCACCGTGATACCGACCACGCCTGAAAGTGTTGCTAATGCCGCATAAACTTGATGACCCCAACCTGTTGGGCCATGAAGCGCAGCCAACAAAGTAATAACACCAAAAGCAATCAAGGCTACTCGCTGAAACACACAGAGTGGGCAAGGTTCCAAACCCAAACCATGCTGAAGGTATAGCGCAAACACCATGCCCAATCCTGCCGTCAGCGCCAGCAACAAAAATAATAATCGTCGACTTGGTATCCAAGGCATATTCTGACTCCGTATTAGTGCTGATAGACCAGCGGCTGGTTAAAGTAATTGTTGATGAACTCAGCAAAATCGGTGTTCTGCTCTGGCTCATCTTCTAACTTATGCAGTGCCGCTAACGATGATTGTGCAGTTCGTATCATTGCACTCATCCGTTCTTCGGACAGCGGTCTTGCGGTGAAGTGCTCACGTGTTTTATTGGCACAGGCCATCGCAAAGTTAAAGTAACAATCTTGATCTTCATGCATTGCAGCCAACACCATAGCTGACCCCGTTAGCGCCGGCTCTTTAAGCTTCATAATTTGCTGTGCAACTGCTGCAGAATAAGCCTGTGTTTGATGCGCCGAATCTAGAACATCAGCCACTGAAATAAACTCTGCCAATAACTGGGACGCCATATCCTTAAAGTAACGGCTACCACCGACATCCTCTAATAGCAGTGCGGGATCACGGCCTCGCTCAACCATCGCCTGCTGATTTCTCGGCAAACGTGCCAAACCCTCGGCGTCAAATAATGGGCTATCACGCAGCAAGCAATGCAGCGCAAATACTTCTAGGAAATGCGCTGTATCACGACTAATCCCCAATGGCTCAAACGGATCTAAATCAACACAACGCAACTCAATGTACTCAACACCACGCGCACCTAATGCCTGAGTAGGTCGCTCACCACGACCGGCCACAGACTTGGGTCGAATCAGGCCATAAAACTCATTTTCAATTTGCAGAATGCTGTCATTAATTTGAATGAACTGATCATCTTGCTTTACACCAATGGCCGTGTAGGGTGGATATGGCGTACGAATTGCGCGATCTAAATCGCCAATATATTGCTGCAAACTATTAGCACATACGCGCAGATCCGACTGTGCATCGTTTTGATAACCCAAAGAACTCATGCGCAAGGAAGTCGCACCCGGCATATACAAAGCACCCGATGGCAACTGCATTAACTGATGATCGCGGCCTTCCAAAAACGTACCGCAGACTGCAGGACTAGCACCCAGGACATATAGCAAAAACCAACTATTACGCTGAAAGTTACGTATCAAGTCCATAGAGCGTGCGGACTTAAACGACTGCAAACTATCCTGATTATTCTCCGCCTGCTGGAAGTGCTGCCAGAACTCATCCGGAAACGACACGTTATAGTGAATGCCGGCAATGGTTTGCATACGACGGCCATAACGCAAACCTAAGCCATGCCGATACAACGTTTTCATGCGGCCAATATTGGAGCGGCCATACTGCGCCAGCGGAATTTGCTCATCAGCGCCTAATTTACAGGGCATGGAATTAACCCATAAACGTTCGCTACCGATATGCGCATAAACATAACGATGCAGCTCATCCAGATAACCCAATGCCGAAGCCACTGAGTCACAGGGCGGAGTTATCAACTCAATTAAGGCTTCAGAATAATCAGTGGTGATATTCGGATGCGTCAGCGCAGACCCTAATGCGGCTGGGTGTGGTGATTGCGCCAACCAGCCCTCGGGGTCAACCCGCAAAGCCTCTTTTTCTAAGCCACGCTTCATGCCCCGCAAACTGCTTGGTACCTTTGTTAACCAAGCCAGTTGTTTTTTTAACCCAGCGTCCATGACGCGCTCCTAAAATAATTGCAGCTTAAACACCAGCTTTACGCAATAAATCGCCCAAGGTGCCCTGCCGAATCGGCGCACTGGCTTTTGCTTTTGGCGTCGAAGCCTTGCCCTTTGCTGACGCAACTGACGACGCTGGAGCATTGTCATCCTTTAAGCGACATGACAGCGCAATACGTTTGCGCGCTGCATCCACATCCACCACTTTGACACGAATAATGTCGCCAGCCTTAACTACTTCATGTGGGTCTTTGACAAAACGATCGGCCAGCACGGAAATATGCACTAAACCATCCTGATGCACACCAATATCAACAAACGCACCAAATGCCGTGACGTTGGTCACCACGCCTTCTAGCACCATTCCCGGCTTTAAGTCTGCTATTTCTGTAATCGCATCATCAAACACCGGCGCTTGAAATGCTGGGCGAGGGTCACGGCCTGGCTTTTCAAGCTCACGCAAAATGTCATTAACCGTTGGTAACCCAAAACGCGGATCAACAAACTGACTGGCATTAACCGCTTGTAAGAACCCACTGTCACCAATAATTTGTTTAATGTCGCGACCACTAATTTGCAGCAACTTTTCAACTACAGGATAAGCCTCAGGGTGAACTGCGGATGCATCCAATGGGTTGCTACCATCCACCACACGTAAAAAGCCTGCCGCTTGCTCAAACGTGCGCTCGCCCAAACGTGGCACTTTTTTTAACTCTTCACGACTCTCGAAGCGACCATGCAAGTCTCGATAACTCACAATATTGTCTGCCAGCGTTGTGCTCAATCCAGCAATACGTGCCAACAGTGGTGCCGACGCCGAGTTCACATCCACACCAACCGCATTAACACAGTCTTCAATCACCGTCTCCAGCATGCGCGAGAGTTTGACCTGATTAACATCGTGCTGGTACTGACCAACACCAATTGCTTTAGGCTCAATCTTTACGAGCTCTGCCAGCGGATCTTGCAAGCGACGCGCAATCGATACCGCACCACGATAGGTCACATCCAAATTGGGAAATTCACGCGATGCCAATTCTGACGCCGAATACACTGATGCACCGGCCTCACTCACCACAATTTTAGTCAGTGCTAATTCTGGATGGCGCTTCATCAACTCTGCAATAAGCTTGTCACTTTCGCGTGAGGCAGTACCGTTACCAATCGCCACTAATTCAACACCATATTTTTTGCTTAAGGCCGCCAGCGTATGAATTGATCCATCCCAATCACGACGAGGCTCATGTGGAAATAAAGTGACCTTATCTAGCAGCTTACCAGTTGCATCAACAACAACCGCTTTGCATCCTGTGCGTAAGCCTGGGTCAAAACCAATGGTGATTTTAGGGCCCGCGGGGGCCGCCATCAGCAAATCCTTTAAATTACGGGCGAACACTAAAATTGCCTCTTCTTCGGCACGCTGGCGAACCTCACCTAACAACTCTGTTTCCAGGTGCGTCAGCAGCTTCACACGCCAAGTCCAACGCACAACTTCACGCAGCCATAAATCTGCTGCACGACCTAAATCACGGATGCCAACAAAGTTGGCCACAATCGTTTCGCAGGGATGCACACCATCCTGCGTTTCTGGCAGCGCCAGTGTCAGCGATAACACGCTTTCGTTGCGACCTCGGAAAATGGCCAACGCACGATGAGAAGGAATACTGGCAATACGCTCATCATGAGCAAAATAATCACGAAACTTAGCGCCTTGCTCAGCCTTACCATCTAACACTCGCGCCTGCATCAGGCCATGCTGCCGCAGATAACTGCGTAACTCGGCCAGCAAGTCCGCTTCTTCGGCAAAACGCTCCATCAAAATATAGCGGGCACCTTCAAGCACAGCGCGGACATCGGCATAACCGGCTTCAGTATTTATAAATGCTTCTGCTTGCTGCTCTGGCACCAACGTTGGATCTGCAAACAAAAGATCTGCTAATGGGCCAAGACCTGCTGTTATCGCCAATTGACCTTTACTAACGCGCTTAGGCTTATAGGGCAGGTACAGATCCTCCAAACGTGATTTGGTGTCTGCAGCAAATAATTGCTGCTCTAACGCAGGGGTCAGTTTTTGCTGCTGACGAATACTGTCGATAATGGCGTCACGACGAGCATGCAGTTCGCGCAAATAAAGCAAACGTTCATCTAACTGGCGCAACTGAATGTCGTCCAGTGCGCCTGTCACTTCTTTGCGATAACGCGCAATAAAAGGCACCGTGGCGCCACCATCCAACAAATCTACCGTTGCCTGAACTTGCTCCAAGCGAATTTGTAATTCTTGCGCTAGTTGCTGATTAATATTTATCGCACCGTTCGACATGTACACTCCACCACAGCAAATCTAAGATTGGGCGATTATAAGCAGGCCCGTACGCTAGCTGCACAACTGATTCTGGCTTTAAGTTCTACTCAAAAACATTGCCTGTGCGTAAACTGCTCAACAAAGGCAAACACATGGGGGTCTCATGGAAGGCACTAACGATCAACTGAAGGTGCTAGTCGTTGATGACGATATGCGTCTGCGCACATTGCTGCAGCGCTTTCTTGAAGAACAAGGCTACGCCGTTCGCACGGTAGCCGATGCCGTACAAATGGATCGCCAACTAGCGCGCGAGCTATTTGCCATTATTGTGTTGGACTTTATGTTGCCAGGTGAGGATGGTTTGGCCATTTGTCGCCGCTTGCGTGAAGCCGGCAATAACACACCTATTATTATGCTTACTGCTCGTGGTGCCGACCAAGACCGCATCTCCGGACTCGAAGCCGGTGCTGATGATTACCTACCTAAGCCGTTTAACCCTCAAGAACTGTTAGCACGCATGAAAGCCGTTTTACGCCGACAAACGCGTGAGTTGCCAGGCGCACCATCACAAGCCTCCGAACTGGTTAAGTTTGGCGAGTGGACACTCGACTTATCAACACGCCAGCTGACTCGTAGTGGCATGCCAGTAGCGTTAACCACGGGTGAATTCGCGGTATTAAAGGCCTTAGTGCAGCATCCGCGCGAACCATTAACTCGTGACAAACTCATGGTATTAGCACGCGGCCGTGAATGGGGCGCCATGGAGCGCTCAATCGATGTGCAGGTTTCCCGCTTACGTCGCCTCATCGAAAACAATCCGGGCAAGGCACGTTACTTACAAACTGTCTGGGGTGTAGGTTATGTTTTTGTTCCGGATGGAGCTGAGTAAGCATGGAGCGCGCTGCCACACTGACGCCACAAAATAAATGGCTACAGGCCATTAAGCCACGTTCAAGTGTGATGCGCACCACCTTGGTTATCGGCGTTGTTGTGCTAATCAGCCAAGCGCTGTCAATTGCCTTTTTTTGGCAAAATCTTTATTTACCCGAAATTCGCCAGCACGCGCACACCACAGCCATTCGCCTAGAACAGTTAATGATTGCCGAAGCGGAAGGCCCTGAAGCCATTATAGAAGCCGACATTTCACTACGAAAGTTGAGTAACTTATACGTCGAACGCGACCCGGCCGCATTCCCTCGAGTCAACTCAAAGTGGTTTGCTGAGCTTTTTACTGATCGCTTCCGGCGACAAATTCAGCGCGAAATCAACGCACCTGTAACGGTTTATTTTGACTTTAAACCCACGCCGATCTTATGGGTTAAGGCACCAACTCAAGCAGAAGCATGGGTGCGTGAAGACTTACTGTTTATTGATCAATACAACCCTGTGTTAATACTTCTGTGGGTGATTGGCGTTCCCCTACTGACACTGGTGGCGATTGTTGTATTAGCAAGGCAGCTCAATAGGCCATTAAAACGCTTACAACTTGCCGCAATCCGTGTTGGTCGTGGGTTACATAGTAGTCATTTACCTGAAGACAGCGGCCCCACTGAAATTCGCCAAGTCAATCGTGCCTTTAATGGTATGACCGAACAAATTCGCCAGGCGGAGCAAGAGCGAACCACTATGTTGGCCGGCATTTCGCATGATTTACGCACACCTTTAACTCGCTTAAGACTCACGGCAGAGTTTCTTAGCGATCGTGACATGGCCAACGGCATGATCATGGATATTGAAGACATGGACGCTATTTTGGACCAGTTCATTTCTTTTATGCGTGACGGCTCGGAGGAGCCTATTGATGATGTATTAATTGATGAGCTTTTACGTGAAATTGCATCACAAGTTCAAAATCAAATTAGTTGTGAATTAACGCTTGCTGACTTGCCACCCTTACCACTACGTCGCCTATCGCTGAAGCGTGCGCTCATTAATGTGGCGCAAAACGCCATTCGATATGGCCAGGGTCCATTAGAAATTAATGCCTTTGAATCGAAAGGCTATGTGAATATTGTATTTCGTGACCACGGCGATGGAATCCCCGAAGGCCAGACTGACGAGCTAATGCAACCGTTTCGTCGTGGCGATCAAGCAAGAACAACACAGGGCTCTGGTTTAGGATTAGCGATTGTGGCGCGAATTATTAAACAGCATCAGGGTCAACTTATTTTAGCCAACCACCCTGATGGCGGCTTACAGGCCACCATCAAGCTCCCATCATTAGTACGTAAGCGTAACCGTCTATTGCAGGGATGAACTGCCGCCGTCCATAGGCTGATGTAGTGCCGCCAAATCAATGACATCAAAACGATAATTAGTTCGGCAAAATTGGCAGTTAACATCAATATGACCGCCATTTTCATTGGCAATATCTTGAAGCTCTTGCAAGTCGATAGTGCGTAACGCATTCGCACTGCGCTGACGCGAACAGCTGCACTTAAATCGCAACTCATGCTGACCCAGCAACAAAACCTGCTCATCATGGTAAAGACGATATAGCACTGTATTTGCTTCAAGACCTAGCAACTCTTCTTCGATTAGTGTGTCCGCCAGTGTCACTACCCGTGACCAGTCATCACTACTTTTTTCATCATGATCATGACCAGGCAGTGCTTGTAATAAAAGGCCAGCGGCAGACTTTTCGTTAGCAAACAACCAAAACCGCGTGGGCAGCTGCTCTGATTGAGCAAAGTAATGCGTTAATACATCACTTAAAGAGCCTCCAGACAAAGACACAATGCCTTGGTATCGATCACCATCTTCGGGGTCAATGGTCAAAACACACTGTCCTTTTCCAACTAAATCGTTCCATGACAGGTCATTCGTCGCTTTTAAACTGTCATCATATTGTGCAATTCCACGCACATCACCCACATCATTGCACTCCACCATTAACAACGAAAGTGGGCCATCACCTTGAATTTCCAAAATTAAACTACCAGATAACTTGAGGGTGCTGGTCATTAACGCAACTGCTGCCAAGGCCTGCCCCAACTGCACCTTCACGATAGTGGGGTAGTCGTGCTTGCTTAATAATGTAGTATACGAATTAGGCAGTTGAACAAGTTCACCGCGCAAAGGCGAATCTTGAAAATGAAAGTGGTGGAGGTAGTCAGTCAACGTGTTATCTCATTAAAATCAGGTTAGTTTGTGTAAACGTAACAAATTGTGTATCGTTATGACAGTCGTCGTAATCAAATTGACTTCTCATTCGAGCGGACTATATTTACGACGCTTTGAATCAATTATATAGGGAATATTGACCATGAAACTGCATCAACTCGCTGTGGCAACTATGATCGCATCCGCTTCCATGGCGGCTCATGCTGAATTCACTGTCAGTCCAATGATTGGCTACACATTCTATGATCGTGAACAAAACATTGAAGATGACATCAGTGGTTCGATCGCATTAGGCTACCGTGTAACGCCAAACGTTGGCGTTGAATTACGTTACGGCCAAGGTCGCACAGAAACTGAAGTTGGCGGCATTAAAACTCGTTCGCAAGTTGGCACATTAGACGCTTACTACCGCTTCAATGCTGATGGCAAATTACAACCATACGTTTTGGTTGGTGGTGGTCAGAACCATCTTAAAGTTTATGATGGCCGCGGTAGCGATCGTCGTTCAGTTGCTAACGTTGCATTGGGTTCGTTCTACCAGCTCAGCGACAACTTAGCGCTACGTGGTGAAGCTCGTGTTATCGAAAACCTGCAGGACAACCTGCATGACACAGTAGTGTCATTAGGTGTTACTTACGGTTTCGGCGCTCAAAAGGCTGCTGTAGTTGCTCCAGCTGTTGTTCCAGCGCCAGCGCCAGCACCAGCTAAGCCAGCACCAAAAGTGTTGACCGAAACTGTTACTCGTGACCTGCGTGTACTGTTCGACACTAACAAGTCTGTTGTAAAAGCTGAATACAAAGGCGAAATCGCTGAAGTTGCTAAGCTGATGCAAGAGTACCCAACTGCTAAAGTTGAAATCCAGGGTCACACTGACTCAACTGGCTCAGACCGCATCAACAACCCACTCAGCCAAGCACGTGCTGATGCTGTTGCTGCTGTATTAGTTAATGAGTACGGCATTTCGGCTGACCGCATCACAGCTAAAGGTTACGGCTCAAGCCAACCAGTAGCTGACAACGCTACAGTTGAAGGCCGCGCGAAAAACCGTCGCACTGTTGCTCAAGCTGAAGCTGAAGTGAAAGTAACTGTTAAGCAATAATTTGCTGACTCAGTCACTGTAAAAAAGGGCCGCTTATGCGGCCCTTTTTTTATGGAAAATATATAAGCAAGAGGAAAATTAGCGAACTACAGACGTAGCGACCGGACTCAGTTATACTCTGCGCCCGTTTTTTGATCGCTCCGAGATCCTACTGTGTCCATTAAGCATATCCGTAACATCGCCATTATCGCCCACGTTGACCATGGCAAAACAACTCTGGTTGATAAACTCCTACAGCAATCTGGCACCCTTGGCGACCGTGCTGGCGACGTCGAACGCGTCATGGATTCCAACGATCTCGAAAAAGAACGTGGCATCACCATTTTAGCTAAAAATACCGCTATTCGTTGGACAGACCAGCGTGATGGCCAAGAGTATCGCATTAATATCGTCGACACTCCCGGTCACGCCGATTTTGGCGGTGAAGTAGAACGTGTGTTGTCGATGGTTGATTCAGTCTGCCTGCTGGTTGACTCAGTTGATGGCCCCATGCCGCAAACTCGCTTTGTCACCATGAAAGCATTTGCTCGTGGGCTGAAGCCAATTGTTGTTCTGAACAAAGTTGACCGCCCAAGTGCGCGTCCACACTGGGTTATGGATCAAGTGTTTGACTTGTTCGACAGCCTTGGTGCAACCGACGAACAGTTAGACTTCCCAGTTGTTTACGCTTCTGGCCTGAATGGCATCTCTGGCTACGAAGCTGACAAGCTTGGCGACGACATGACCGCCTTGTTTCACACCATCATTGACCGCGTAAGCCCACCAGAAGTAGACCCAGATGGTCCGTTCCAAATGCAAATTTCATCGCTGGACTATTCCAGCTATGTTGGCGTTATTGGTATTGGCCGTGTAACTCGTGGTCGCGTTAAAACCAATACACCAGTTGTTATTCTGGACCACGAAGGCAAGCGCCGTAATGGTCGTATTCTGCAAATCATGGGTTATAGCGGCCTTAACCGTATTGAAGTGCCAGAAGCAGAAGCAGGCGACATCATCTGTGTTACCGGCATGGAAGGCTTAGGCATCTCCGATACCCTGTGTGACCCCAGCTTAGTTGAAGCATTACCGTTGCTTTCTGTTGATGAACCAACGGTTAGCATGACCTTCCAGGTTAACAACTCACCATTTGCTGGTCGCGAAGGTAAATACGTCACTTCACGCAACATCAAAGATCGCTTGGACAAAGAACTGATCCACAACGTAGCGTTGCGCGTTGAGCCAACCGATAGCCCAGACCGCTTTAAAGTGTCGGGTCGCGGCGAGCTGCATTTGTCTGTATTGATTGAAAACATGCGACGTGAAGGCTTCGAAATGGGCGTTTCACGTCCTGAAGTTATTTTCAAAGAAGTTGATGGTGTTAAGTGTGAACCCTACGAAAATGTTATTTTCGACGTGGAAGAGCAGCACCAAGGCGGCGTCATGGAGCAAATGGGCTCACGCAAAGGCGACATGACCAATATGGTTTTGGATGGCAAAGGTCGTATTCGTATTGAAGCAACCGTGCCATCACGCGGCTTAATTGGTTTCCGCTCCGAGTTCTTAACAATGACTTCTGGCACCGGCATTATGACCGCCAGCTTTTCACATTACGGCCCAATCAAATCTGGTGATGTCGCCAAGCGCCAAAATGGCGTTCTCATTTCCATGGTGCAAGGTACAGCGCTGGGTTATGCGCTGTGGAATTTGCAAGAACGTGGTCGCATGTTTATTGGTCCACAGACTGAAGTCTACGAAGGTATGGTTGTTGGCCTGAACTCACGTGGTGACGACATGGTCGTAAACCCAACCAAAGCCAAGCAATTAACTAACGTTCGCGCTTCCGGCACCGACGAAAACATTGTGTTAACACCACCTGTTCGCTTCACGCTTGAACAAGCATTGGAGTTTATTGAAGAAGATGAACTGGTTGAAGTAACACCTCAAAGCATCCGTATTCGCAAGCGCCATTTGACTGAAAATGAGCGTAAGCGTGCCGGTCGTAACTAATACCTAAAGCGTTAACTT
>CAMTYC010000090.1:0-13629 GCA_947085865.1 uncultured Moraxellaceae bacterium | reverse complement strand
TCCCCTAACACCGCGCCAGCCTCTACCGAGGCCAGCTGATCTTTATCACCTAACAAGATCAGTTTGGCCTGTGCTGGCAAGGCCGCCAAAATAGACGAGAACAACGACAAGTCCAGCATTGAAGCTTCATCAATCACCAAGACATCCAACAGCAAAGGGTTGCGCTGATGATGGCGAAACTGCCTATCTTGCCCTTGCGCACCCAGCAACCGATGCACAGTCATTACTTTCAGCGGAATTTGCGCACGCACTTCATCAACTAATGGCAGCTGTGCCACTGCACCGCGAATAGACTCATTCAAACGTGCCGCCGCTTTACCTGTTGGCGCCGCCAAAGCAATTCGCAAGGGCTGGCCTGATTGCATAGCAGCAAACTGTAACAAGCCCAGCAGCTTCACAACGGTGGTGGTTTTACCCGTGCCGGGCCCGCCAGTAATGACACTAAATGGTTGCTGTACCGCCAACTCACAAGCTCGGCGCTGCCAATCAACTTCACGAGTTGGTGGAAATAACTGGTCTAACACCACGACTAGCTCAGCACTAAGTGGCACTGGATTTTGTGCTGCAGTGCCGACACGCTGGCCTAATTGCTCAGCCACATAATGCTCGTCACGCCAAGCACGTAACAAATACAGGCTGTCATCATCAAGCACAAATGGCTGCCCTGAAAGCTGATCAGGAGTGGCGACAAAACCGCTGCTGAGCAGGGATAGTCGCAAAGTTTTCGGGTCGTAATCAGTTGCAATTTCGACCACAGTCTTTGCCACAATCGAGTCATGCAAAGACAAACGCAAATGGCCTTGTGCATGCTGCCAACTAGTAAGGCCAGCCACGGTTAGTGCCACATCACTCGCTTGTGGGCATAAGCGCTTAAGGGTAGCCATCAAGGCTATATCCAGTGGGCGTAAAGACGCTAATGACACCGTCATTGGGCCACTCCAAACACACGCTTCGAGCCAGCAAACAAAGCATCTAATTCATCGATTAACTGTCGCGGCGGATAATGCGAAAACACGCCTGAATCCGGCTGACTTCGTCCACGCAAATACAAATACACTGCTCCACCCATATGCTGATCGTAGTCATAATGATTTAAGCGACTTCGCAACAAGCGGTGTAATGCCAATAAGTACAGGGCGTATTGAACATCATAACGATGGCTTAATAAGTTGCTGGCAACACGCTCTGTGGAATAGTCGATGTGCTGTTCGCCTAAATAATTCGATTTGTAGTCGAGTATGTAATAACGGCCATGGTGGCTAAACACCAAATCAATAAAGCCCTTAAACAAGCCATTTAAATGCAAAGGGGTTAGTGCTGGCCTAGCCTGTCCAGGCAGGCAATAACGGCTAATAATCGCATCTAAATTCAGCACATTGACACTGCTGCTCTCTAACCAAAACTCCAGCTCAACATAGTGCTCTTGCAGGTCTGCTAGCGCGACAGAGTCGCCATCAGGCAAGGCAAAGGGTTGTCTTAACCAGCTCGGCAAGGCCGCTATCAAGGTGTCAGCTTGGGCCTGCCAACCACGCTGCTCACAACGTGTTAAAAGCTCCTGTTTAATACGCTCCATATCCTCTTCATCACGCCCAAAATGATGTTCGGCCGCGAATTCGAGCAGCTCATGCCAAAAGGTGCCGGTTTCTGCACCACGTGGTAAGTCGCGCAGATCCTGACGGCGCTCCTCTTCCAGATTGGCAATACGGGCATCATCCGGTGATGTGACAGATGCAGGCAGATGAACTTGTTCGCTATGACCCAAAGCGCTGTAACTGCTAATCCACCAAGGCCGCGTTGGTAGCCCAGCAAAGGTGCGTGCGGGCAGCAAGCAAGCCGTTGTTAAGGTGTCAGACTCGACGGGTGTGCAGGGTGGCAACTCGGTGAACGACACATGCTCAGTCTGACAATAACTGGCCAATGGCATCAAAAAGTCTGTCAGCCTGTCTCGCAGCTCAGTGGCTGATGGCAAGCTCGTTTCACCCGTTAATAACACCGCCCATGGGGTGTGATCGAGTACGGTTTTGGCGGTCTTTTGACGAACCGGCATAATCGCTGTCCACAGCAAATGTCGTGCTCGAGTCACTCCAACATAAAATAAACGCATATCTTCTTGCAGCTGTTCTGCTGCTGCGAGCTCCGTTGCGCGGCTCGCCATAGTCATATCCAAGTCGGCAACATTGCGCTGTTGCTCATCGTGATAATGCCGAACACGCCCCTCTTTAGCCGCACTAGGCAATGAGCTAAACGGCAGACATACCACGGGGTATTCCAAACCTTTAGATTGATGCAAAGTAACAATGCGTACACGTTCACTGTCACTTTCTAGCCGCAGCATAGCCTCATCTTGATCACCACGACCTAGCGCGGCAATGTGCTCGGCCAAAAAGCGAATCAGAGCATATTCGCCTTGCAACTCAACGGAGGCCGTTTGCAGCAACTCCGCCAAATGCAGCAAATTAGTGAGTGCGCGCTCACCATTCAACCAACCTGGCGCTAATAATCGCGCCGGCACTTGGTGTGCAAATAACCAGCGCCGAATAGCAGCCAACACACCTTCTTGCTGCCAACATTTTTGGCAGTCCTGAGCCAGTGTTAATAAGGCTTCCCAAGCCTGCTCATCAACACGCAGCTGAGCTAAGCGCGACCACTCATAACCCAATAAAGGTGTCGCCAACGCCAACCTTAAACGCGCCTCATCTTCCGGATGATGCAATGCCTCTAACCACAGTTGCAGCTGTGTTGCCTCCACACTGGCATAAACCGAATCGCGATCAGAACCATAAACACAGCTAATGCCCCGCGCTTGCAGAGCATCTCGCATCGATTCTGCTTCATATCGTGTGCGCACCAACACCGCAATATCACTGGCTAACAGTGGCGCATCGCTTTCAACCAAAGTCAACTGCCCTGCCGCACTGTGTGTTAACCAACGGCTGATTTGTTCCGCACAGGCTTGCGCCAAATACGCCTGCGCCGCCAGCTTCGCTACGCTTTCGTCGTCACTGGGTAGCAATACATGAAGTGGTTTTAGCGGCTGCCAACCCTGCTCTGTTTTAAGCTGCAGTGCCGCCGATGGACGAGCAGCCTTGACCGGATGAAACGGCAACCCTTTGGCATCTAAACCCTGCCGGAACACCCCTTTTTCGAAACTATCGCCATAACTAAACAGCGTATTTATGGCCTGCACTAAAGGCCGGTCCGAACGGAAATTGGTATCCAAGGTATAACAAGGTTGATGCGCCGATTGGCGAGCCTGCAAATACGTCGGCAAGTCGGCGCCACGAAAGCTGTAAATCGCTTGTTTGGGGTCACCAATCATCAATAAAGCACTGTCATTGCCCTGCTCATGCGCTGCCCACTGACTTGAATCGTAAAGCCGACTAAACAACCTAAATTGCAAAGGGTCAGTGTCTTGAAACTCATCAATCAAGGCCACAGGAAAGCGCGAACGTAAACGTTGTGCCAAGGCAGCGGCATCTGGACCAGACAGCGCTTTATCGAGCTGAGTGAGCAAGTCATCAAAACTGAGCTCGCCACTCTGACTTAATGCCAGACTCAACTCTTGGCTAACCGCTTGCTGCAAGTCACTCAGCAAGGCCAGTGTTAGCGCGTTGTCTTGCACGTTTATTGATGCACTAATCTCAACCCAGGCCTGCACTAGATCAAAAAAATAGTGTGTCGGGGTTGGTTTAGCCTTACTCGTGCCGCGCTCTAACTCAGTCGGTGTGGCTTTTTCAAATGGCTTGGTGTCAATTGGTGCAACAGCATCGGCAGCATCAAAACTGGCATAAAGCTTGGCGCGAATAGCATCGCTATACATGTTTTTCTTAAGATGACTGTTGGCAACGGCTTCATCCAAAAGCGCACAAATTTCGTCTCGCGACTGCTGCCAAGATTGGCAGACCTGCTGCCAAGCCTGATCAATAATAGCCTGCTGCTGTTTATTGGCTTCCAGTGCTGCTTGCCAAGATTGATGAGCCGGTTTGCCATCAAAACAAATCTGCACAGGATTGGCCGACATCAAGCTATCTAAACGCCGTGACACCGCATCTGGCGAGCCCAATAAGCGCAGAATTTTGCGCGCGTCTGCTGCTTCCAACGGATAAAACCAAGCGCGCCAAATATCGCGTACTACCGCATCACGGCGATCACGCAAGTCTTTCACTAAGCGTAAGGAAAACAAGCTACCGCTATCAAAGGCATGCTGTTGCAACACACGCAAACACCAAGCATGAATCGTGCTAATCGCCGCCTCATCCAACCACTCCGCGGCTTGCTCTAAAACAAATGCCTGCTGGCTTAAAGCATCCGGTGGATAGGCCTGCATAATCTCGGCCAAGGCATCATCTGGCGCTTGTTGGCCACGAAACGCTAATGCTGCTTCACTTAAACGGCTACGGATACGATCACGTAGCTCACTGGCAGCAGCTTCGGTAAAAGTCAGCACTAAAATATCAGGTGGCAAATAACGCTGCGGCAAACCATGACCTAACACTAAGCGCAAATACAGCATGGCAATCGTGTAGGTTTTACCGGTGCCAGCACTGGCCTCAATTAAACGAATACCGTTTAGCGGTAATTGTGAAATTACTAACGGCTGAAACTGCATGGCATTAGACATGGTCACGCACAAACTCCGTTATTGGTAGACCAATTAACAAGGCCAACTCATGCAGGCGGCCATCAGCGTTTAAGCTATCAAAGTCGGGCCATAACCACTGTAGCGGCAACCTGGCTTTGGCAGCATAAAAGCCTTGGAAATCGCCATCATAGGTTCTGGCTGCTGCGGTGATGGCTTTGACTTCATCAAATAACTCGGCATTCATACCGGCATTGGCATAAGTCATGGCGGTTTTAAGCTCAAACGGTAGCGCATCCACCTGGCTTTGTTGCCATAGCATTAATATCGCCTGCAACCACTGCTCGGCCGATGCTGCCGAGATCGGCGGCAATGTTGCTGTACCGGTGGGCGAGATAATTTTACTGGTGGCAGTCATGCCGGTAGCGGCCATGAGCGCGTGCTGCATAAAGGCTTTAGCTAAGACCTTCCAATGACTAATTTTGCCTTTGTTATCGTGTAGTTTGCTGGCAGTAGCAGTCCACGCCACAACGCCATCAGTGTCTGACTGGTACAACGTTGTCAGTGCATGCTCTACGCCTTGCCAACGCAATAAACGGCCGGGCAACTTGTTGGCTTGACGCCAAGCACTACTGTCTTGCCATAACGTGCGTAAGGTGGTTTGCAACTCGGCTTGCACCGGCTCAGCAAAACCAGCCATAGGCCACTGTCCATTGTGTAATTGCAAATCCAACCAATGACTCACTTTTGCTTCATCATCGGCCCGAAGCAATACCGCCAACGCTTCATCTACCAGCGCATAACGATCTAAGCCATCTAAAGCAAAAGGTTCAGTCTCGGTTAGTGCTTCGGTCACCTCAGGAAAACGTATGCCTAAACGTTCGCGATAAAATGTTTGCACTGGCAAGTTTAAACATCGTAGCAATAACTCACTGCTGATCACTTCTGGCAAAGGCTCTGCAATTAACGGCGCACGTTCAGCACTTGATACCGGGTTATATGCAGCACGCCAATGTTGAGCAAAACTCGACAGTCCAGCTTCGGTGAAATAACGCGTACTAAACGGCTGCAAGGCATGTTCGGTAGTCAATGCCGGTAGTGGGCACAAACCATCCAGCTGCCAACCACGGCTAATATAGTCGCGTAGTTGCGCTAATAATAAAGATGGCGGGCGTAGTTGATTTTGACGGCAATCACGCCCTACCCAGCTTAATAACAAGGACTCGCGCGCCGACAAAACTGCTTCTAAAAACAAATAGCGATCATCGTCACGACGCGAACGATCGCCGGGGCGCGCCAAAGTGGCTGAGCTCATTAAGTCAAAGTCGACTGGTGCTCGGTTACGCGGAAACTCATTGTCGTTAAGGCCCAAAATACAGATGTGTTTAAACGGGATCGCACGCATTGGCATCAGGGTCGCAAAATGAATGGCACCACTTAAAAACCGCTGCGACATACTGCTTTCATCTAAGCGCGACAACCAAGCCTCACGAACCACGCTTAAACTGACTTTATCCAGCCGCTGTTGTAAGTCCTGCGTTTCTTCAAACCACAAGGTATGAGCTTGCTCAATTTGCTCAAACACCGCAGCGGCGGGATCATCTCGGGTAATTTCGAAAAAGGCGGTTAGCAACTCTCGGCATAACACCATCCACTCGTTCAGTGGCCGCTCTTGACGCAGCAGCGCTTGCCACTCGGTTAAGGCAGTTAGCAATAAATGCATCGGGCCCAACGCAGCGGCTTCTAACGGGCTAGCCAGTGGTTCGGGTAAACAATCGGCAAACAGCGCTTGCCCTTCGGCATCAACAGCACCACTGGCATACCCTAAAATCAACCTATCCAAGGCAAAACGCCAAGTGTTTTGCTCCAGATTTTCTGGCATGCCCCACTGCGCCCGGTGGGCAGCATCTAGTCCCCATCGAGCACCGGCTTGATCAAACCACGTCCGCAGAGCGGGCAACATCTCGGCACTAAAGCCAAAACGCTGCTGCAGCGCCGGCACATCAATTAAGTCCCATAACTCCACGTTGCTGCAGCGATGTTCGGGCAGTGTTAACAACCACTCCAAGGCATTTAATAACGGCGACTGGCCGCGGCTGGGTTTGTCCAAAATCACAAAGGGCAGCTTGGTTGCTTCATCCGCGCCAAATACCGCCTGAATCAATGGCGCATAGTCACGAATGTCGGGCACCATCACCACGATATCGCGTGGATGCACTGCTTCGCCTTGTCCACGTGCATCCGTTATTAACGCCAGCAAATAATCATGCAAGGCCTCCACTTCACGCAAACGACTATGCGCACTTTGAAAACGTAGGCTATGGTCATTTAGCTTTAAGGCAATACGCTCGCTGGGTTGCTGTGGTAGCGCCTGCAAATCATGAATGGCTTCTTGCACTTGTGCCAACAACGTTGTGGGATTGTCGTTGCTTACAAAGACATCGATGGGCTGGCCCATGGCTAAAAACTGCTGACGATAACTATCGGGCTCATCAAACTGTTCAAGTCGACGTAAATAATCACGACCCTGCTGGCCCCAAGCTAACAACAGCGGATTGGCATGCTGGGATAACTCATGCTCGGCAATAACCGACGCTAAGCTGCTTTTGCGAGCATGGCGCAAGCGCTGACGTGGCTGTAATAAATCAGCCCAGTAGTGGCGACAGGGATTAACCACCGCCAGCACCACTTGCACATGTCGGCCCAATGCTGCCAAAGCTTCCAGAACATGGCCGGGTAAAGTAGAAAAGCCCCAAACAATAATACGCTTTGGCACCCCTTTGGGCGGCTTAGGCAATTCGGCCAAGCGCTGCAAAAATAGCTGATGAATGTCCGGCGGCATGAGTACCGACGATTGCTGCTCAATATCATTCACCAGCGCACGCCACAGTATCGGCTGCCAGCACTCTCTAGCTGGCAATTCAGCGACCTCAGTTTTATCTACCGCAATACGCAATACATCCTTTTGCGCCTGCCAGTCCAGCAGCCAATCACCGCGATAAACCATATATTGGTCAAAAATATCGGCAATTTGGCAGGCCAACTGCCAGTGTTTACGGCCACCAACATCGTCACGTAAATAAGCGTTTAAGGGGGCAAACTCCGGCTGGCCCAGTTGTGATGGCAGTAAGGCCAGAATGCGCCAACGCAAAGCGGCTTTATCATAGGGCGACTGACGAGGAACCATCGCCTCACCTAAGACCAAGCGATAGGCCTGCCATAGAAAACGTGCGGGAAAGGTCATATTTACCGCGGCACAAATACCAAGGCCGACGGGCTCGTCAGCCGCTATGGCCGCTTTAAGCCACTGTGCCATGCCATTACTTTGCACCAACACCACTTCATTTTCTAACGGCGCTAAGGGTTGCTGCCTAAGCAAATGAATCAGCACATCACGCAAGCTTTCTAAATGATGAGCATGCAGGACTAAAAAACCGGGTTGTAACGATGCGCTCACGCCAACGGCTCCTGTTGGCTTAACCAGACATGCAAATGCTGGCAAATCAAATCCACACTATTATGCAGCGGGTGGTCATCGTCGACTGTCACCAAGGTCGCCGCCCAATCGCTGGCAGCACGTTCTGAGTTTGCTAAAGGCACTACGCTGTCACGACGACCATGCACCAAATACACCTGCCCACCACGCAACGGTTGATCGGGTCGTTTCAGTGGATAACCGGGCAAATCAAACGCTGGGCAGAGCAGAAATAAACCTAATACCTGTTGTGGCGCTAAGGCCGCTGCATTCGCTGCCACAAAACCACCCAGACTGGAGCCAACAATAAAAGCAGGACCAGAGCCCAGCACTTCCAATAGTTGCTGAGTACGCCACTGCGGATCATCATGCTGACGCAGATCAGGTGCGACCACCTCATAACCTAAGGCCTGAACCACGGCTGACATCGCTTTAATTTTTAGGCCCTGTGGGCCACTTTCCTTGCCGTGCACAAACACTACGCGCATAAACCTGTCCTCCTCTTCTCAGTGTCGCCAGAGTCATGCACTATGGCAACACGCTTTTTGCAGCTGGAGCATTTTATGTCGCACGATGTGAGCCACTTTTGTTGTTGGCAGGGTGGTCGCCCTGACTTATCAACTTACCCCACCGTCGTTGAAAGCGAGCATATTGAGTCACTCCCCGAGTTAGAGCAGTTACAGACTGACCTCGAAGAGGCTCAGCGCCGTTTATGGGCGCACCGCCAAAAGGCCGTGCTGATTATATTGCAAGGCCTTGATGCCAGCGGCAAAGACAGCATGATTCGCACCATCAACCAAGCCTTAGACCCGGTTGCTTTTCGTGCTTGGTCGTTTGGTCGACCTACCGAAGAAGAAGCGCGCCATGACTTTTTATGGCGTGTAGGACACAAAATGCCCGGCTTTGGTCAGATCACTGTGTTTAACCGCAGCCAATATGAAGCGGTATTGGCTGAGCGCTTGCTGCCAGATGCGAATGAAGATGAAGAGTTTTGGCGTAAACGTTGCCATATCCTACGTGACTATGAGTCTCACCTTGCACGCTGTGGCACCACCATTATTAAGGTCTGGCTGCATCAGTCTAAAGAAGAACAACGCGATCGTTTATTAAAGCGTTTGGATCAGCCGCGCAAACGCTGGAAGTTTGATGCCTCTGATGTCGACACATTCCAAGATCGCGAACGCTATTTAAACGCTATGGAATTTGCCGTTGCCGAAACACACTGCAATGATGCGCCTTGGTATTTAGTCCCCAATGATGACAAAAAGGTGGCGCGCCGAATTGTTTTGCAGCTTTTGCTACAACACCTTAATGTTTTAGCACCTAATTATCCTGACTATGACGATACCTTAGATGATCGTTTTCGTAAGTTGCTGTTAAAGGGCCGTAAAAAAAATGACTGACTCAACACCTCCTAATGATCCACAAAAGCAGCCAGAAAGTTTAAGCCCGCTAACCATTTTGGCCAGCGTGTTTCGTTCATGGTTTGGTGTGCAAACGGAAAAGAATCGTCAACGCGACTTCAGCAGCAAAGATCCAACACCGTTTATTATTGCCGGCATTATTTTCACCGTGGGCATGGTGATTGCTGTCATTGTAGTGGTGAATATGGCGTTATCGGCGGCAGGCAACTAACGCGCACGGCGAAACGTCAGGTTAATACGCTGCTCACCCAGCAAGGGATGCACACCCTTGCGCAGCGGCGCCACACCGTGAAAGTTCAGTCGGCTATTTCCGCCCCAAACCAGCACATCACCATGGTCCAATACGATTTTTTGCACCGGATCGCTACGCTGCAGCCCACCCCACAAAAATACCACTGGCAAACCAAACGATAACGACACAATCGGCTGTTCAAAATCAGATTCGTCCGCATCTTGGTGCAACGCCATTTTTGCGCCAACAACATAACGATTAATCAAACACACATCTGGCTGAAAGTTTTTGTAACCCGCCATTGTGCTTAAGTCATTGGCCAACTGCTGCAGCAAAACAGGCATGTCAGGCCAAGGCTTACCCGTGTCAGGGTCATCTGTTTGATAACTATAACCGCGTCGGTCACTCACCCAACCATAGCTGCCACAATTGGTCATGGCGGCTGACATTAAAAAGCCTCGCCGAGTTTGCATATGGCGCAGAGGGGATTGCCGCAATACCGGTGTCAGCGCATCAATAATCGCCATGGGATCTGACAATACCTGTGGCAAATGCACCAAACCCGCTCCCGGTACTTCAGGCTTGGAATTAGTTAACATCAGCTACCTGCTTGATTTTCGTCACACAAAGAGTAAACATAAGTTACATTTTCCATGATTGTGGCTGTAGCCTATGTCTGTCGAACCGATTACGTCTATTGCCCGCGCCCGTATTCCAGTGCAAGAGCGTTCACAACAACGCGTTGCGCAGATCATTGAGGCCGCAGAAAGCTTGCTAATTCAATTAGGCCCAGAAGAAACCTCTATCCCCGAGATTGCAAAACTAACCGGCATACCACGGGCATCGATTTATCAATTTTTTCCCAACAAATATGTGTTGTTTAATCATTTAGCCGAATTCTATTTAGGGCAGGTAAGCGAAGCCATTAAACAATTAGGCAGCAGCTGCCACAACATGACATGGCAAGATGCCACTACTGTTTTGGTACAAGGCTCTTCGGCTTTTTACAACCAGTCGCCTATTGCCAGTATGTTAGTTCTCGGTGGCCCCTTTAGCCGCAAAGAAGTCACCATTGTGAATATTGGCCAGAGTGTGCGTAGTTTATTTGCCAACTTAGCCCAGCCTTTTCACCCACCCACCAAGCCAGATGCCGCCACTTTTGCCGTTGAGATTGCCTTTGCTTGCATGAAACACGGTTATTACGAAGACGGCACCATTACCGAAGATGCTCAAGCGCAAGCTACCCATGCCGCTGTGGCCTACCTAAGTCGCTGGCAATAAGCCTTTTTTTGCTTCTGAACGGCGCTTGTGGTTTAATTCGCGCCTCTTGAAATACGTGTTCTGCGCTCATGTCTTTGGTTCAACACCACCTGATTAGCTCCATTACGCCACCATAACGCTCGTAAGGTTGCGCCTATCTCCTAGACGCTAGCTCGTCGTTTTGTTGTGTCCATTTATCAGGAAGTTTCTATGCAGTCATCAATTAAACAGGTGTGGCTATCCAATATTCGTGGCGACGTGCTTGCCGGTATTGTTGTCGCCTTAGCCCTCATCCCTGAAGCCATTGCTTTCTCAATCATTGCCGGTGTTGATCCCAAAGTGGGTTTATACGCCTCGTTCTGTATTGCTGTCGTTATTTCCTTTGTGGGCGGCCGCCCGGGCATGATCTCGGCCGCTACCGGCGCCATGGCGCTACTGATGGTCACCTTAGTTAGAGAACACGGTTTAGAGTACTTATTAGCTGCCACCATACTGTGTGGTGTGTTTCAGATTTTTGCCGGCTTTTTACGACTTGGCGCCCTGATGCGCTTTGTATCGCGCTCGGTGGTTACTGGCTTTGTTAACGCACTGGCCATTCTTATTTTCTTGGCGCAGCTACCAGAGCTAACCAACGTCACTTGGCATGTGTATGCCATGACAGCCGGCGGCTTGGGCATAATTTACTTATTTCCTTTATTACCCAAAATTGGCCAAGTCATTCCCTCCCCCTTGGTTTGTATTTTAGTACTCACCGCCATTGCCATGACCTTAGGTATGGACATTCGCACCGTGGGTGATATGGGTGAGCTGCCAGATACACTGCCTATTTTCCTGTGGCCAGAAGTACCACTGAACATGGAAACGCTGTTGATCATTCTGCCTTACTCAGCGGCATTGGCCGTGGTCGGTCTGCTTGAATCAATGATGACAGCGACCATTGTGGATGACCTAACCGATACCGACAGTGATAAAAATCGTGAGTGTAAGGGCCAAGGTATTGCCAATATCGGTGCCGGCTTAATGGGCGGCATGGCAGGTTGCGCCATGATTGGTCAATCCATCATTAACGTAAAATCGGGTGGTCGTACCCGTTTATCAACCCTAACAGCGGGTGTCGTGCTATTACTGATGGTGGTTTTTCTAAGCGACTGGGTCTCAAAAATCCCCATGGCAGCCTTAGTGGCGGTAATGATTATGGTGTCGATTGGTACTTTTAGCTGGGGCTCAATTACCAGCCTGAAAAAGACACCACTGTCATCCAATATCGTCATGATCTCTACCGTGGTCGTGGTGGTATTTACTCATAACCTAGCCTATGGCGTGTTTGTGGGTGTGTTGCTGGCTGCCTTGTTCTTTGCCAACAAAATTGCGCATTATTTAGACGTAGAAAGCACCTTAAGCGCGGATGGTAGCTTGCGTACCTATACCGTGATTGGTCAGGTATTTTTCCCTTCTGCAGAGAAGTTTGTGGCGAGTTTTGACTTTAAAGAAGCAGTTGATCGCGTGGTCATTGACTTAACACGCGCTCACTTTTGGGATGTCACCTCGGTGGCGGCATTAGATAAAGTGATTATTAAGTTGCGCCGCGATGGTACGGTAGTAGACGTGTTGGGCCTTAATGAGGCCAGCGCCACCATTATTGATCGCTTTGGTGTGCACGATAAACCCGATGCTGCCGACCGACTCATCGGCCACTAAGTCAGGAGAATAAGAATGACATCTATTTTTGCCTGTATTGATGGATCACCCGTGGCCGCATCGGTTTGTGACTATGCCGCTTGGGCTGCTGCTAAGTTGCCAGCCCCAATTACCTTGCTGCATGTACTCGATCACCAGGCCTATCCTGTCGTAACTGATGTTAGCGGCAATATTGGCCTTGGTGCACGTGACTTGTTATTAGATGAGTTAGTGGCTCTGGACGAAAAACGTAATCGCCTTGCGCTGGCGCAAGGCAAGCTGCAATTAGACGCCGCACGTGAACGCATTCAAAAAACCGACAACAGCATTACGGTTAATCAACGCCAACGCCATGGCAACTTAGTGAGCACCCTAGCTGAGCTTGAAGAAGACATTCGCGCCGCCGTCATTGGTCGTCGTGGCGAGTCATCGGGCAATGCGATAAGCCAAGTGGGCAGCCAGTTAGAGAGTATTATTCGCACACTGCACCGCCCAGTTTTGGTTGCACCCGATAATTTCAAAACACCACGCAGCGCCATGCTGGCGTTTGATGGCAGCGACACCACACGTAAAGGCGTCAAATTATTAGCTGCCAGCCCACTATTTGCAGACTTATCACTGCATTTAATTATGGTTGGCAATGACAACGCCGATGCACGTGCACAACTGCAATGGGCTGTTGACCAACTCAAGGCTGCTGGTCGCGAGGTACAAACCGCCATTCGTCCTGGCGCCATTGTGCCGACGCTGCATGCTTATCAAGAAGATCATGCTATCGACCTAATGGTGATGGGCGCTTATGGCCACACGCGTTTACGTGAGTTTTTTGTCGGCAGCACCACTAACGCGATGCTGCAATCAACTACCTCTGCCCTACTGCTGCTGCGCTAAACGTGGTAGATAGGGCACTTGAAACCTCTAGGAGGCCACATTGCGTTTTCTGATCGCGGACAGCCAGCCTCTGTTTAGAGAAGCACTGAGT
>CAMTYC010000089.1:0-10886 GCA_947085865.1 uncultured Moraxellaceae bacterium | reverse complement strand
GCCAATTTTTGTACTGTCACCATCCACATTTGAGCGCATTGCAGAGAGTGACAGTACGGGGTTTGAGAGTCGGCTGGCTTCAACCCAATCTGCTTGATTAAGTCCGAGCTTTGCATATGTCAGCTGCACCCTTGGGTTTAGCAAAAATGCCACTGTCTGCGCATTATCAGCAGTGAGGGGCTCTGCAAGCAAAGTTTCTACTGACTGATTAGTAGCGTCACTAACGGGATGAGTGGCTGGTGATATTGTCAGGCTGGAGTCTCGTGCCTAGATTAAATCATTGACGTTGCTTAATCCACGGTCGGCAGGAAGGGTTGTGCACCCAGCCAACACAAATAATGTGGCTAGTGGCATAAAGCGTATGCTGTGGCCTGCACTCAACAGCGGCATGCGTGTATCCATTGTTATGAAGCTGATGGCTTACTATGCGATGTAAAGCAGGACGACAACCTGACGCTAAGATTACATTTTTGTTAGTTAGTTATCATTTTGAGCAAATCAGCTAGTCTTAGTGTGAGAGTAACTGCCAAGGTGCGGCCTGTGAAAATATTGCTTGTGGAAGATGAAGCCAAAACCGGTGAGTATCTAAAAAAAGGGCTGAGCGAAGCAGGCTACATCACAGACTGGGTAAGTGATGGGCAGAGTGGGCGTCATCAAGCACTTAATGGTCCTTACGATCTTATTATTCTGGACGTGATGCTGCCTGTCATAAATGGTTGGCAAGTACTGTCGGACATACGACAAGCGGGACTAACAATGCCCGTATTATTTCTGACGGCGCGAGACCAGGTTGATGATCGAGTTAAAGGCTTGGAGTTAGGCGCTGATGACTATTTAGTTAAGCCGTTTGCTTTTGCTGAGCTACTGGCGCGAGTTCGGACATTGTTAAGGCGTGGTCGAAGTTTAGAAACTGCATTTTTACACGTAGATGATTTGGAGCTTGATTTGCTACGTCGGCGAGCGATCCGAGCAGGGCGACGTATTGATTTAACGGCGAAGGAGTTTGCCTTATTAGAGTTGCTTATGCGGCGCCAGGGTGAGGTATTGCCTCGCTCACTTATTGCCTCGCAAGTTTGGGATATGAATTTTGATAGTGACACTAATGTTGTCGAAGTGGCGATTAAGCGGCTGCGTAACAAGGTTGATACAGGCTTTGAAACCAAGTTAATAAACACACTTCGTGGCATGGGTTATGTTATGGAAAGTAAGTCAGATAATGCCGCTACTACCTAACTCTATTACTACTCGAACGAGTGTTTTTTTAGCACTATTGGTCACTATTGTTTTTGCCGTTATGGGGCTGGTGATTCAAGCATCGGTAAATCAACACTTTGCTGATCAAGACAAAGCAGCGATTGCTGGCAAGCTGGAATTAATTAGTAATAGCTTACGCAGCCAAGAGCCAACAAAAGACTTGGCGAAAACACAACAACAGTTAGAGCGTGCATTTATTGGTCATCACGACATGGTCGTTCGGGTGCAAAGCCTATCGGGACAAGATATTTTTGCTGCAGGCCATGATCAGCTACCAGATGACCTGCTGAAAAATGCGACAACTACTTTGGTGATTCAGCCTTGGCAGACTAGTGCGGCCACATACCGGCTTGTTGTCACGGATGTTGTTGATGCTAATGGGGTAGCGCGTTGGCGTGTGGCTATTGCAATTGACACCATGCACCACGATAGTTTTTTAGTGGTATTTGATCGTCAGCTGCGCTTTATCGGTGTGGCAGGATTGATTTTGTTGGCACTTTTGGGCTGGCTTGTTATTCGGCGTGGCTTGGCGCCATTAGAAAAAATGGCCAAAGTCGCTGAAGGTATTTCAGCGCAACGCATCGATGCTCGCCTTTCAACAGAGGCCGTACCTAAAGAGCTGGAGTCGATGGTGCGTGCGTTTAATGCCATGCTCGACAGACTCAAAGACTCACTACAGCGTTTGTCTGCGTTTTCCTCTGATTTAGCGCATGAGCTTCGCACCCCTGTGAACAATGTGATGACACAGACTCAAGTGCTGCTATCCAAGCCTCGTAACGATGATGATTATCGTGAAGTGCTTTACTCAAACCTAGAAGAGTTTGAGCGCCTAGCACGAATGATTAGCGATATGCTTTTTTTGGCTAAAGCCGATAACGGCTTGCTAATTCCGCATCGAGAAAAAGTGACGCTGCATGAGGAAGTAGCTGCTGTCATTGATTTTTATGAAGCATTGGCCGCTGATAAATCAGTTCATATTGAAGCTCACGGTGAGGTTACCGTCATTGGTGATGCAATCATGCTTAGACGTGTAATTAGCAACCTACTGTCAAATGCGGTGCGTCACGCTGATTCTGGCTCGACTGTTCAAGTCAACATGGCAGTTATAGGAGGTCAGGGCAGTTTAGTTGTTGAGAACGAAGGAGGAGGTATAGCTCCAGAGCACTTACCTCATTTATTCGACCGGTTTTATCGTGTTGATAGTGCGCGCCAACGAGTAGATGAAGGGGTCGGTCTTGGTTTGGCGATTACACGCTCAATTGTATTGGCGCATCAGGGCGATATTAGTGTCAATTCTGGTGAAGGCCGAACCCGGTTTAGCTTGAAACTCCCTGCTGCGAACTTTGCGGAGTAAATGCGTTACAATAGTTTCATAATAAAAACTATTGAGCGCATTATGACCCATATCAAACCGCTGGTTTTGTTGTTATGCAGTGTTTTCCTTTTTGCCTGTGGAGGCGGTAGTAACGACAAGACTGCCAGCAGTGCTGCGCGCCAAGCCGATGCTACCGTTGCTAGCTGGCAGCCACTTCCCAAAGCTTCGCAAGTCTCACCAGAAGTCGCTGAAGCACGTTTACGCCTGTTGGGCCCTGATAGCACCAACCCGAATCAAGTCAAGGTTTGGTGGTATGGCGTGTCTAGTTTTATTGCATCAGTTGGCGGGCATTTAATTTTATTAGATGCCTGGGAAGTGGTGGGTGTACATAAAAACTATGTGCCGATTACCCGTGATGACTTGGTGGCGCTGAAGCCCGAGGCGATATTTATTGGCCATGGTCATTTTGACCATGCGGCTGATGCTGGATATGTCTCTAGCCGCACCGGTGCGGTATTAGTTGCAGGCAGTAGTGTCTGTGATACGGCACGGCGAAAAACAGGCCAAAATGCAGCGAATACTACGTTCAGTTGTTTGCGTTTAGGCTTGGCGCAAGACCATCCTGCAGGCTCTATTTTTCCAGTAAAACTATTTGCAGATTTACCACCAGTTAACATTATTAAGCATACTCACTCAGCGGCTGATCCCATGGATTTATTGATGGGTGGAACACCGTTGGTCTATGTGCCGGAAGTGCTGCCCTTTTTACTAAACCTGAATACTGATCCTCAAGAAATTCTGACCTTTATTCAGTCATTGCCAGAAGACGGCATTGGTGGTGAGCCGGAAGGTGGCACTTGGGCCTATCAGTTCCGTGTGGGTGATTTTAGTTTGTTATGGCACGACTCCACAGGCGAAATGCGCGAAGGTGACCCTGAGTCCGAAGCCATTCAACACGCACTGGCGAACTTGCCTGGCTGTGTTGATGTGCAAATAGGGGCCATTGTGGGTTTTGGCATGCTGACTTCGGCTTATCGAGATGCTTTGGCTTATGTGCGTGCAGCACAGCCTCGTTTGTTTATTCCTAACCACCATGATGCTTGGTTGCCAGTAATTGGTGGTGGTGCATCGTCTTACGAAGCGCAGTGGACATCGGAGTTAGCTACTTTGGCAGTGCCACCAGAGCAGGATTATCTGCGTGACCCACAAGATTATATGAAGGTACGCAGCTTTAATGTGGCTGATGCACGCTGGCGTGCACCAGTAGTTGGGCGCAACTGTGGCCGTTAAGACGAGAGCTTAAAAGCTTGCTTGTTTACATTAAACAAGTTTCCTTGTCGCTTTTGTTGTGGCATAAATGACTGATCAGTCATTTGTTGGATTTGCCGCCATGTTGGATTTGAGTCGGGCTGGGTTAGCAGCTATTACGGCCTATTTTAAGACACTGTCAGCCCCTAAAGAATCGAGTCGACAAGGCTTTTACCATGCACGCTTTATTGGCCCTTGGTGGTTGCGAATAAGTGCTGGCCCTAGTGTTGCGTTGGCGGGATTAGCACAGTGGCAGGGCAAGGCATTTGTCACATCAACGCAGGCGGTCAATATTGTGTTGGTAGGCCAGCAGCGCCAATCAAAGCTCAGTATGACCTGTGCGACCAAACCTTCACGACTCGATCAAAAGCCCGCTTTAGTGCTGAGTTATGGCCGCTTAGCTCCCATTCCCTGGCGCTGGGTGCGTGATGAAATTCGTCAATATCGTGATGATGAGTGGTTAGGTGTAACCATTATTGATCTGCCTGTTTTGCGACACGTTGCTTTTCCTTTTTTGCTCAAAAAAACAATAATAGAGAGCCTCTGAAATGAGCCAAATATACGATTTCATAATTAAAAATGGTTTGTATTTCGATGGCACTGGTGCGCCAGCAGCTATCCGGCATTTAGGGATTAGTAATGGACGAGTGCATCGAGTTAGTGCTGCACCATTAAATGAAAGTATCGCCAGGCGTGTTATTGATGCTAATGGCAAATGGGTCATGCCAGGTTTTATGGACATGCATACGCATTATGATTCTGAAGTCATTGTTTCGCCTAGTTTGTCGGAGTCCGTTCGCCATGGTGTAACAACTGCGCTAGTGGGTAGTTGCTCGTTAAGTATGGTTTGTAGTGAGGCGGAAGATGCCTCCGATATTTTTACTCGTGTTGAAACGGTGCCGCGCGAAAAAGTGCTACCGATTTTGCAGCAACATAAAACGTGGTCTAGCCCTAAGCAGTGGGTGGACTTTATTCAGCAACAGCCGCTGGGCCCAAATTTAGTTTCTTTTCTGGGACATAGTGATTTACGTGTGGCTACCTTAGGTCTTCATCGCGCCACCGATCGCGCAGTGAAGCCAACAGAATCTGAAATACAGCAGATGATTAACACGCTAAATGAAGCCTTAGATGTTGGCTTTTTAGGCTTATCTACCATGCGTTTGAAGTGGGACAAAATTGACGGTGACCGTGAGTGGTCAAAAAGCTTACCCAGCACCTACGCCCGTTTTAGTGAAATGAATCGACTGAATGCTGTTCTTCGTCAGCGCAGTCGTATTCATCAAGGTGCTCCAAATGCAGCCAATCCATTTCAAATTTTTGAATACATTCAGCAGGCTTTAGGTTTAGTACGCAAGCCATTAAAAATGACCTTAATTGCTTTGATTGAGCTTAAAGGTAATGTCACGGTCAGGCCGATGGCACAATTAGTGTCACGACTTATTAATTGGATGGGGGGTAATTTCCGTTGGCAGTTTTTGCCAACACCATTCACGGTTTATGCCGATGGTATTGATGTGGTTTTTTTTGAAGAGTTTGGTGCCGGAGAGATGGCACTCGATTTACGTGATCATGTTGAACGTAATACCTTGTTAAAAGATGAAAGTTACCGTCGCAAGTTTCGTAAATTTTATGGTGAAAAATTAAGCCCGCGGGTATGGCAGCGCGACTTTGGTGATGCCATCGTGATTGAGTGTCCAGACACCAGCCTAGTGGGTCGCAACTTTGCTGAGATTGCGAAAGAACGAGCTATTCATGTGGTTGACTTGTTTTTGGACTTGGTTGTTGAGTTCGGTCGTTCCATGCGCTGGTACACCACGGTTGGTAACCATAAAAAGCAATCGTTGTTAAAGATGGTACAGGATAAAAATACCCTGATTACCTTTTCTGATGCTGGCGCACATATTCGTAATATGGCGTTTTACAACTTGCCATTGCGCTTTTTAAAGTTGGTTAAAGAGGCGGCGGACCAAGGCCAGCCTGTCATGAGCATAGAACATGCGGTATGGCGCTTGACTGGTGAACAGGCTGATTGGTTTGGTATTGATGCTGGCCGAATTCGTGAAGGCGACCGTGCGGATATTGTTGTGTTAGATCCCAATGGCCTAAAGCAAAATCTTGAAAAGGTTACATGGGCTGAAATGGAGAATTTTGGCTTGCAGCGTTTGGTTAATCGTAATGAGGGCATTGTTGATTATGTCTTGATTAATGGTCGTTTGGCAGTAGATGACGCTAAGGTTGTGCCAGCGTTAGGGCGTGAAAAAGGCTTCGGGTCATTTTTACCAGCAGGTGCACGAAAATAATCCAAAACGCGTTCTATTTGCCGTTACAATCAAGCAGATAATTTAGGGAGGTAGAACGCGCGTTATGATGGATAATCTGCTGCAAATTTTGTTGCTGCTGTCGGTGTCAGTCACCGTCATTGTTATATTTCAGCGCCTTCATATTCCGACCAGCTTGGGTTATTTACTTGTTGGTGTCATTTTAAGTCCCTACACCATTGGTCCTGCCTTAGATGTTCCTGAAATCAAGGCGTTGGCAGAATTTGGTGTGGTCTTTTTGTTGTTTACCATTGGATTGAATTACTCATTGCCGCAGCTGCATGCCTTGCGTGGTCAAGTATTGGGCTTAGGTACCGCGCAAGTTGTGCTCGGCACGGCATTGGTGATGGGTATTGTGTGGTGGCTGGGGGTGCCGTTGGCGGCAGCGTTTGTTGTTGGTGCTGTGTTTGCGCAATCGTCTAGCACCATTATTGGTAGCCAGCTCACCGAGCAATCAGAACAAAATACACCCTCAGGTCGTTTGGGGCTGGCGATGTCGGTATTCCAAGACGTCACTGCGGTGCCATTTTTGGTCATTATTCCGGTGTTGGGTATGGCCGTTTCCGCCGAAGTATTGGTAGGCACTTTAGGCATGGCCATCGCCAAGGCAGCATTGGCTTTTGCCTTAGTATTTTTTGTTGGCCGTTGGTTGCTGCGCCCTTTATTCCGTTTGGTGACTAAACGACAGTCACTTGAGGCACTAACGCTGGCGGTCTTATTGGTGGTTTTATTAGCCGCGTGGTCGACGAATCAATTAGGACTTTCGTTAGCTTTTGGCGCATTTTTAGCTGGCATGATGTTGGGTGAAACAGAGTTCCGTCATCAAGTGGAATCCACCATTCGGCCTTTCCGTGATGTGCTGTTAGGGCTGTTTTTTATTGGTGTGGGCATGCTGCTTAACCCGATGACGTTGCCTGCTATTTGGCATTGGGCTGTGCTAGGTATGCTACTGATTTTGTTAAGCAAAATCATGATTGTGTTGATCATGGTTAAGCGCAGTGGTTTTGATTGGCAGTCGGCCATTCGTACGGCTTTGATTGTGTCGGTGGGTGGTGAGTTTGGTTTGGCATTGTTGGCATTAGCGCTTGATGCCAACGTGTTAGACATTGATCTAGGGCAAATTATTCTGACCTCGGTATTGTTTTCGATGGTTGCCGGTGCCTTCCTGATTCGTTTTAACGTACCGATTGCGCAGGCGCTCACCAATCGCAAAGTGAGTAACGCTGCCAAACACTCTGAAATTGAAGTGCCAAAACAAGCGGTATTGATTGGCGGTTATGGTCGTGTTGGCCACACCATCGCCGTGTTATTCCACTCTAGCGGCATCCCATTTGTGGCTTTTGATACTGATTACAAACGAGTAGAGCAAGGCCGCAAAGATGGTCATAAAGTCTATTACGGTGATATCTCGGACCCTGAATTGTTGGCAGCCATTCATGCCGAAAATTCGTCGTTGGTGATCTTAACCACCTATGAAGCTGATATGGGTGTGCGTGCTGCCACCTTCTTACGTAAGCGTTGCCCGCATATTCCGATTATTGCGCGTGCTGAAGATTTGCAAATGACCTCGCGATTGTTGGAGGCCGGTGCAACACATGCGTATCCAGAGGCCATTGAATCTAGCCTTCGTTTAGCGGCAACGGCCATGGCGGTGCTCAATGTGCCAAGTGAAGATGTAGACGCTATTGTGCAAAGCATTCGTGACTGGGATTACATCCCAGTGGCCGAAACCAGCGATAGCAAATAGATCGATAGCATTAGTCGACGCAGATCATGCCGCGGCTAATGCCTTTGCTAACAAGGGCATAACAGCCAAAGGTTGCAGCAGGACTAGCCGAGCACTGGCCCTTAGTTTTTTTGCCACGCTGACGCTCTTGGCTAATACAGCTGCCTTGGCATTGGTCGCTGTCGCTGCAGGCCTTACCTGCATCGCTATAGGGTATGTCGCACATTGGCGTTTGAGCACGACCTGCCTTAATCCATTTGCCACCTTTTGCTTTGCAGTCAGCGGCCAAGTCTGGAACAGCGCGTTCAAACACCGGTTGTTGATTCATAAAACTGACTTTTTCAGCGACATGACAGGCCATACACGCTGCTTTCGCTTGCTCATAACCCTGCCACGCTATGGCCGGGTTGCCACTGGCAAACGCAGTGTCGACTTGCGCCCAAGTGGTGTCTAACAAAATGGCTTTAGCGTTGGCAGCTCGTGCGGGTCGTTTGATGATGCCTTGCTCAATGGTCTGACGAATTTTGCTCCAGTGATACCGAGCCAGCTCTGGATTATCGCGGCTTAAAGCATCATAAATGCTGTCATAACGCTGGCCTGTTTCTCGCATGGCAGAGGAGAAGCCACCGAGATAGGTTTGCAGTCGCTCAAAGCGTGCATCTTCCGTCTTGGGCTCTAATAACCAACCGCGTGAATCGGCATGAATAAATGAGCTGGTTAACAAGGTGATTAGCACAAGAAAAAATCGCATTAAGTCAGCTCCAAAAAAACGTCCACCATGATGGTGGACGTTATATCGAGCTAGAACAAGTGTTCAGTCAGCTTAAGCCGCCTTAGCTCGTCTTTTTTCAGCGCGCTTTAAACGCAGTGCGGTACTGATTTCGTTTTTGAAGTACTTAAAGAATGCACCCAACACGCCCAGTTTTAAATTCACTGCTTCGCCGTCGGCTAAGTGGAAAATTTGTTGGTAGTACCAAGCTTGACCACCAATTACGTTGATCACTTTTAACGGCATCACAGGGCTAGCCGGCGAAAAAAGTCCACGATCCGCTAAGCGTAGATGTTTCTCATGGGTGACGGCCTCTTGGATGCGGCCACTGATTAAGTCTTTAGCCGTGTCGGGGTCGGTGCACAGCGGGCGGGCAATACCAATGACGCTGGCATTGCCAGATGCTAAAGCGTCCAGCATGGCAGCACGTGTGCGGAAACCGCCGGTAACCATCAGTGGGATATCACAGACTTGGCGAATAGCTTCGGCGTAGGCCATGAAATAAGCCTCACGTTGGCGGGTGCTTTCACGTACTGCGGGTGCAGTGTCGCGAGCGGTAGCGGCATCACCACTGTGGCCCAATAAACGCGGCTGCTCATAGGTGCCGCCAGAAATTTCCAGCAAATCCAGTGATTCCGCATTTAACCATTTCACCACTTGTAAACATTCTTCATGACTAAAGCCGCCTTGGCGGAAATCATCTGAGTTGAGTTTTAGCGCAACCGGAAAGTCTGGGCCAACAGCGGCACGAACGGCGCGAATCGTTTCGAGTAGAAAACGTGCGCGGTTTTTGAGTGGTCCACCCCAAGCATCGGTACGCTGATTGGTTACTGGTGATAAAAACGAAGACAGTAAATAACCGTGTGCCGAGTGTACTTGCACACCGGTAAAACCTGCGGCTTTGGCAATGCGTGCGACATTGGCGAAGCGTTGAATATAGTCTTTGATTTCAGCTTCGGTGAGCGCGCGTGGTTTGGCGTAATTGCCCATTAAATCAAGCTGTACTGCCGAGGGGCCAACGGGCTCAGTGGTGACATAACGCGGTGACTGGCGACCCGCATGTGAGATCTGCATCCACAAATGGTTGCCATTGCGAGTGCCCGCTTTGGCCCAAGCACGTAACTGTGCCATGCCTTCAGGCTCACCTTCAGCGGGTGCTGGATCAATCGAGACATTGCCAGGACGCTCTAAAATACGTCGATCAATTAACACATTGCCGGTAATCAGTAGACCAGCACCGCCGTCGGACCAACGACCATAAAGCCGAGCATGGCGTTCGGTGGCATGCAGATTTTCATCAGCCACGCCTTCGGTCATTGCGCCTTTAGCAATCCGGTTGGGTAGCACGGCACCGCAGGGCAGGGTTAAAGGTTGGGCTAGTAAATTGTTTTCCATCAATCAAGGTCTCCGAGGTTAACCAATCCAGAGCAAGGCCAACGCCAGTGCACCGGTATAGAAAATGGTGAGTGAGAAAGCCGCCAACACTTGTTGGTGGCGCGGTGCATTTTTGAGTAGCCGCCAGAAGAACAAGGCACCAAGGCTTAGTAACACTTCAGGAATGAGTGGGTATAACGCAAAGTCAGCGATTTTTAGAACGTCATTGGCCTGCCATAAAGCCATGGGGTGAGACGCCCACTCCCAGAACAAAAATCCACCGAAGGATAGCAGCGCAGTGACGAGATAAGGGCGCTTGGTGAGCTGGGCAAACCACAGCACTTGCCATAACAACATGATCCACAGGCCCATGAAATAAACCGGCACAGCGCCACCAATACGAGGGATGCCATGATCTGGGAAATAAAGTGTGCCCATGCGTTCGACTAACATCCAGTCGGCAAAGGGTAGGGTCATGGAAAGCGGTACTAAAAATAGCCATAATCGTGGCCAATCACGGTGATTTCGCCAGTGCCCAACAATCGGCAACACAATGTTGTAAGCCAGTGCTAAAACCACCAAGGCTAGCCCCAGAGCGGCACCCTGCAGGCTCAAAGCTACCGGCATGGCGATGGCAAAAAATACTGCGTGGAATATCAACGCATCTTTAAATGCAGTTTTTTTAAACATGGGGGTTTATCCTTTTTTATTGTAATGAGTGGCGAGGGCCGCCATGCCTGTGCTTAAGTCAATTTTGGGCTGATAACCCAGTAGTTTTTGTGCTTTCGTAATGCTGTAGCGGTGTTTGCGCTGCAGAAATCG
>CAMTYC010000088.1:0-19856 GCA_947085865.1 uncultured Moraxellaceae bacterium | reverse complement strand
CAGGCGCCACATGTCGCGATTATCACCACCAATATTTATGGCTTAATCACTAGCATCAATGCAGGTGCTGAACGCTTGCTTGGTTATCGTGAAGCCGAATTGGTCAAACATAAAAAGCTGCATGAGTTATTGTTTGCTGAAGAAAAGAAGCAATCCCAAAGCGAACTTAACTCGCCTACAGAGTCGAACTTTAACGCGTTTATTGCTCAAGCATCTGACCATCAGCAGTTGCAAGAGCCGCATGATGCTATTTTACTTCGCCAAGATGGCGCTCGGCGTATTGTCAGCCAAAGCCTGTCGACGCTATACGATGAAGCTGGCCATAAAAATGGCTACCTCTGTATTGCTATTGATGTCACCCGGGACCGCCAGTCTGTAGACAATCTACGCTTCACTGAGCGCTTATTTAAGAGTGCGCTTGATGTGTCATCCCATGGCCTTGCCATCATCTCTAGCGAAAACAAACTTTTACGCGCCAATCGTGCCTTGGCCGCTATGCTGGGTTATTCAACGCACCAGCTGCAGCAGCTAGTAATTGATGAGTGTGTGTTTCCCCATGATCTGCCTGAGCTTAAGCGGCAATCCAAACGCATCCTTAACGGCAGCCAGGACAGCTTTCAGGTTGAATTAAAACTGTTACATCGCGACGGCCATAACATTCCCGTAATTTTAAGCATGGCCAAAGTCATTACCGGCGTCGGTAGCGCCCCCATGTTGGTGGCTAATATTTTCGACCTCTCCGAGCGTGTCGCACTGCAAAAAGCACAACAGGAAGAAGCAAATTTTCGTGCCAGCATTTTAAGCCACGTGGTGGATGCGATTATCACTATTGATCAGCACGCCTTAATTACTTCGGTAAACCCCGCAGCAGAGCGTATGTTTATCTATAAAGAGCATAAGTTGATTGGGCAAAACGTTAAAGTATTAATGCCAGAGCCCTTCGCCAGTGCCCACGATGGCTACCTGCAACACTACTTGTCGGCCGAGCCGCCGCGGCCACTGAATAAAATGACACGTCGATTACTAGGCTTACGCAGTGATGGCAAGACTTTCGACTTACAACTTTCATTATCTGAGCTACGTCAGCAAACTGGCAGAGCCTTTGTGGGTGTTGTGCGCGACATCACCGAACAGCGCCGTGTCGAGCAACTCAAAGAAGAGCTGGTTTCAGTGGTAAGCCATGAACTACGCTCACCACTGACCTCCATTTTCGGTTCTTTGCGTCTAGTGGGTAGTGGCGCGTTGGGTGACATACCAGAGCAGGCTGCCGAGCTTGTTAATGTCGCAACACTCAACGCCGAACGTATGATTCGGCTCATTAATGACTTACTCGATCTCGATAAACTAACGGCAGGCAAGCTTGATCTTAAGTTGATGCCTATCGATTTAAGCAAGTTACTGCGCCACGCCATTGCATTGTCTGAACCGGAAGCGAACAACCGACAACTGACACTTCAATTAATACTGCCTAAGCTCGTGATTCGTGCAATGGCAGATGAAGACCGACTCCTGCAAGTTGTCATCAACCTACTCTCCAATGCCCTCAAATTTTCCAACAAAGGCCAGTCAATTACTGTCTCCCTAAGCCAACAAGATAACAATGCCTTAATTACCGTGACCGATCACGGCCCAGGTATTCCACATCACAGTATTGACAAGCTTTTTCAGCGCTTTGTCATGGCGCATAGCAGTGCCGACTCACATCGCGGTGGCACCGGCCTAGGACTTGCTATAAGTAAAGCCTTAATTGAAGAAATGAAAGGCGAAATAGGTGTGCGCAGCGAAGAAGGAAAAGGCAGCGAGTTTTTCTTCACGCTGCCTTTGTATGTCCGTGAAAAGCCTAGCGCTACTCCGTCCACCACGGATATATAGCTGGCATTTGGCTGGCCTTACCTTGGTAGGCTGGGTCGCGTTTTTCTAAAAATGAAGCTACACCTTCTTTGCCATCACCAATACTGGTGTAAAACATCGCCAGTGAATCCACACGATGTGCCTCGATAGGATGAGGCTGAGCGGAGTTGCGATACATCATCTGCCGAGCAAACGCGACCGCAACCGGCGAACGGTTCTGTGTAAACTTCTTGGCTAGGCGCTTGGCCTCAGGTAACAAATCTTCTGGCGCCAGCACAGCCTTCACTAGGCCACCGGCATGCGCTTCAGCGGCCGACAAAATATCGCCGCCATAGACCCACTCCAACGCTTGTGAAATACCCACAATGCGTGGCAAGAACCAACTTGAACAAGCCTCTGGTACCACACCAATTTTGCCAAAAACAAAGCCAATTCGAGCTTTATCCGACACAAGTCGCACATCCATGGCCAGCGTCATGGTTGCGCCAATACCCACGGCAGCACCATTGATTGCTGCAATGACCGGTTTTTTACAGTTGTAAATAGACAATGTGACACGTCCACCCGTGTCTCTAACACCCTTTTTAATCTTTTGATCGTCTAAGCGCTGGTGCATATCGTCTAGCGTAGGTTGTTGTTGCTCATCTAAACCGAATACATTGCCAGACACTGATAAATCCATGCCGGCACAAAACGCACGACCAGCTCCTGTCACAATAATGGCAGCCACATCATCATCTTCACTCGCGTGATTAAACAAATACTCCAACTCATCTGCCATTTGGACAGTAAAGGCATTGAGCTGCTCTGGACGATTTAGGGTGATGGTCAAAACGCCATCGTCATTTTGTACAGCGAGTGTTTGATAGTTCATATTTTTTCCAATGATTCTTGTTTTACTGAGTGAGACCACAATTCGGGCTTAACTTAACGGACATATTTCTGTCATAATTTTGCAAATAAACCGACATGAGTATGCCCCATGAAGCTTAAAGACATCCAACAGCTCGAGCGTGCGCAAAGTAAAAGTAACATAGAGCGCTATCGTCTTGGCATTGGTTTGCTCTTCATATTAGGCATCATGATTTATGTCAATTCAGTGATCGCCGCTGAGCTCAATTTAATGTTGATTTTAGCCGCCGTGATTGGCGGTTATATGGCAATGAATATCGGCGCCAATGATGTTGCCAATAATGTGGGCCCAGCCGTCGGTTCACGTGCCATGACATTAACCACGGCATTATTCATTGCTGCTATTTTTGAAGCAGCAGGTGCCATTATTGCGGGCGGCGATGTAGTTGGCACGATTCGCAGTGGCATTATTGATCCCAGTCAAATTAGCGACCCTGATACGTTTGTTTGGATCATGATGGGCGCCTTAATGGCAGCTGCCTTATGGTTAAATATTGCCACCGCTGTAGGTGCTCCTGTTTCAACCACACATTCAATTGTTGGTGCCATTTTAGGTGGCGGCATTGCTGCGGCAGGCGCAGAAATTGTGGCCTGGAATGTCATGGCTAAAATTGCAATAAGCTGGGTGATTTCACCGCTACTGGGTGGCGTTGTTGCTGCACTTTTTTTATTCATCATTAAACGCCGAATTACCTACCAAAATGACATGACCCTCGCTGCTCGTGCGACAGTGCCTTGGCTTGTAGCACTCATGACGTGGTCATTTACAACCTACTTAATCTTGAAAGGCCTAGATCGTGTCTGGAAAGCTGGGTTTATCAATGCCAGTCTCATTGGACTCATACTTGCCGGTATTCTTTTCTTAGTTGTACGCAGGCGCTTGCGACTAAATGCGCACAGTATGATTAACAGTAAAGAAGGTGTGAACAAGCTTTTCACTATTCCGCTGATATTCGCCGCGGCACTATTAAGCTTCGCTCATGGTTCTAACGACGTCGCGAATGCGATTGGCCCATTAGCCGCTATTGTCGACGTATACACCAATCATCCGAGCGCCGTCACAGGAAATGCCACAATTCCTCTATGGGTGATGGTTATTGGCGCATTAGGTATTTCGTTAGGTCTGGCGTTATACGGCCCTCGTGTTATTCGCACAATCGGCAGTGAGATCACTGAGCTTGATCAAATGCGCGCCTACTGCATTGCCATGGCGGCAACGATCACCGTGATTATTGCCAGCCAGCTCGGCCTGCCGGTTAGCTCTACGCATATCGCTGTTGGTGGTGTATTTGGCGTGGGCTTTTTACGTGAATACTTAAAGCGAAATTATGAGCGTATGGTGCTAGAAATCAAAGCCCACCACCCAGAAGGTGATCAAGTGGCGATTGATGCTTTCCTAAGTCGCTTTGCTAAAGCCTCTATCCCCGAAAAGGATCAAATGCTTAAAGAGCTCAAGGCGCGTTCAAAAGCAGACAACGACCCCGCACACTTTTCCAAACTTGAGCGCAAAGGCTTACGCAAGGTCTATCGTAAAGAGTTGGTTAAGCGCTCACAAATCATGAAAATTGTATCGGCGTGGATCATTACGGTACCTGCTACCGCGATGATTTCTGCCATGTTGTTTTTCATGCTGAAAGGCATGCTCGGCAACTAAAAACTGGGGCTATATTAGCCCCAGCTCTGCCACCAGCTGCAGATTTGCAGTCAGTGCCGCCGCACGTGGAAACGGATGATCAAGATTAGGTGTGGTCATCCGCATTCTGCGTGGAAATGGCGGATAGGCGATATCCCAATGATGTCCATGCAATGTCGCCAAATGACTAGCCATGGGTAAGTTGAGCTTGGCCTGTGCTTGAGTGACCTGCATGTCATTGTCAGGATCAACTTTAGCCAAATTCATATAGTCTGCCATTTGGAATGTGGGCACTTCCAGCAGACTGGTCGAACCAGTAATGCAAAAGAACGGAATATCTAAGGCATCCAAAACGTCTGAATGCGCCGACAAGAACGCTTCGCGTTCGTGGGTTGTAAGACTTTGAATGGCCTCCTTCACCGCGTATTCATCTAAACGACGCATAGGACCACCCGCTAATACACCGGGCATCAACAAAGACAAGATGCCATGTAAACGCTGTGGCAAGGCATCAACGGGCAGGCTTTCAACTAACTTAGCAATATTATTTGCCGTAAGGGAACCACCAACCGCACCGGCCCAGGTATAGACCGCCCGCACTTGATTTTTTAGCTCCGGATGGCGAGCTAATAAGGCCAAAATATCGGGGCTGCCTTTGCTATAACCCATCAAAATAACAGGGCCTGGTGGTGGCCCAGAAACCGTGTCTACATTTGCCCCACAACCTGCGCTGGGCATAAAACCACGCCCCTCATTCACCGCCGCCAGCAAATCAGGCACATTCGCGTCGCAACCACGAAACGGATGCGCATCAGCACATAAAATTCGGCAGCCCAACGCTTCTGCGACTGGCGCAAAGGCTTCTTCAAAAGCATGCACGGGTAGTAGGCCATTAATAAAGCCGGGGCAAAACACCAGCGTGACACCCTGCAGAGTTTGTAAATTACTGGCCACCGGCAGTGCCAAGTCCCAATCAGCAGGCTTAGCATCTTGTAAAAATCGTTGTGCCAAAATCTGCATGGGAGACAGGCGCTTACCATTTAGCACCTTCCAACCCTTGGCCACGCGTAGCGCTCGTCTATCTTGTCTTGCTGCCTGCAAAAATAAGTTGCGCCAGCGCAGGCCCAACCACTGCTTAACTATCGGCTGACTTAAGATGCGCTTATCCTGACTAATGAGCTCGCGCAAACCACTAATCAGTTGCTCAAAATGGGCCTTAGACCAGTCCTGTTCTAACTGCTGCAAGGTATATGCTGTAGTCATATGCTTCTCTTTTTATTGTTGTATAACTGCCTGCCCACGAGTGACATAGGTCCAAGCACGCGGGCCTTTTAAGTATTGGCTATGCACCTCAGTGATTTCAAAGCCACCCGCAGCCAATACTTTGCGCACATCTCGATCTAAATGACAGCCGCCAGCAAACGGCTTCCACCATGGCGTAATACGCTGCTGCCAGCGTTGCACTGAAGCTTCTGGTGCCAAGCCGTGCTCGCAGAATAACAACACGCCATTGGGCTTTAACACACGGCGCATTTCCTGCAAGGCCGCGACCGGATCTGGAATAGTGCATAAGGTAAATGTGCAAACAATGCTATCAAAGCTGTGCTCTGGTGCCGCCACCTGTGCCAATTCTAAAGCCACCGTTTCGACAGGTATTAAAATCGATTTGGCACGCTTTACTGCCAATGGGTGCATCTCGGCAGCAGGATCAACACCGACAATTTTCTGCACACGCTGGGCATCATAAAACTCTAAATTAAGGCCGGTGCCTATCCCAATTTCCAACACATTTCCGTAAGCCAAGGGCACCAGCTTTGCGCGCTGCCCCATCACCGCACCAAGGCCACAGGCACAATCAATTAGATGCGGCAAAATATGTTTGTTGTATAGATTCATGTCATTCTTCTGTTAGATAGTCGATAAAAATATAGGAGTGACCAGTTTGAATGTTCTTATGTTATGTACGGGGAATTCCTGTCGCTCCATCATGGCGGAAGCAACCTTTAACCATCTTGCACCTAAGGGGTGGCAGGCCCTTAGCGCCGGTAGCAAACCAACAGGATATATTCATCCGCGAGCTCTGGCGCTATTAGCCGACGAAGGCATAAAAAACGTCGATTACTACAGTAAGTCTTGGCACGACTTACCGGTTATTCCTGACATTGTCATCTCAGTCTGTGCCAACGCCGCCAACGAAACCTGTCCTAATTATTTAACACATGCCATCAGAACACATTGGGGAGTTGAAGACCCTGCCCACGTTACAGGCAGCGATAGCGATATTCGCCAGGCATTTGAGCAGGCTTACCGTATATTACGCTTTCGCATTGAGACCTTTCTTCAGCTACCGCTAGACAACTTGTCGCAGCAGCCTGATCAGTTAAAGCTTGTCATGGATGAAATTGGTGTTGCTCTACCTGCGCAGTTTAGTCGCTGATCGGCTGACCCAGAATCCAGAGGCCCGAGGCAGTAAAGGCCATCATCAAGACCAACATAGGTAACTGACTTAGTGTTGCCTGTGTGCGCGACCCAAAACAACGCAATGCCTGCACATGCGCCAAGTACACACTCATGACATGACCTAAAACGATTAACCCAACCTGGGTGTGCCATACCAAACCCATATCCGGCAGTATGGGTGCTCGCCATAGCCCGACTGTGCCAAACAAGTTCCAGCCCCAGCCAAAAGGGTCAGACAACATGCTAACAATCTTTACGCCTTGGGTAAAAATCAGCGTGTAGTAGTGCGTGATGTTGTAGACCACAGCAATTGGCAAAAGTGTGTATGCAAAACGCAGGGACAGCTCGGTAACCGATAATGAGCTGCGCGCTACCCACTTGGTCAGCGCCATGAAAAACACATAGATCAACAAATACAAAAATGGTGACAGCAGCAGCCATGCACTCTCGTACAGCAGATAATATGGTCGTAAGGTATGAAAGTGATAAACTGGTGAGCTACCCAGCAGCGGCGTCAAAATATTGAACTTATCCGCCCAAAATAACGATACCCACCAACGCGTCTCGCGTAGACCATCAAAGGCGGTGGCAGACAACATCAATAAAACAAACACCACCAAGGCCATACGTTCTGGTTTGCTATCTAGCAGACCCACTAATGGTGTGCGTAAACGTAGACGCCCTGGAGCGATATCAAGCGGGCTCATTTTGGCCATCAGACGGAAAAACACACTAAAGAACTCACCGTAACGGAACCATGCTTTTGCACCAAACAACGCAACAGCGACTAGGTTAATGACGGTATACGCAATCAGCATTTCCGCTAATGAACGAGGCGTGTTATGAGCAAATAACTCCATCCAAATAAAGGCCAAATAAAGGCCAACTGCAGGCCAGTAACTTAGCCAGGATGGATACGCCAAAATGCCTTGGCTAAAACCACTGCGTAGTTTATTAAGCCATTGCGCCATTACTTGCCAAGGGTTAATAAGGCTATATGTGTTGCCAGCGAGCACCGTTAAATAGGCATACCCCAGCACAAAAACAACCCAGAAAAAGGTCATGTTAAAATTGATGTAGGGGTTACGATTCCCCCATATGCCAGTGGCAATAGACAATCCTAATAAGAACACACTGAGCAACTGAAACACTGTCAGCACATGCCAACGCCTAGCCCATTGCAACCACTTCGCCTGACCAAGATCAATGTCGTGATGCGCTTTAGGCTGCGTTTTACGGGTAACTAACAGTGCTGCTACAACAAACGACAGCGCAAGTGCCGCTGCCGCACCATAAAGGTATAACCACAGAGGCACCGGCAGATTGTATAACCGGCCAAAACCATGCGCCCAAGCTAGGTTGGGCGCAAACAGACCAATCGTTAAAGCAAATGCCTTTGCTTTCATCTAGCGGTTAAACACCTGTTCCCACATTTGAATATAGGCTTCTGCAGAGTGATACAAGGCATCAATGGCTTCTTTACCACCCTCAATACGCACTTCCTCTACCCAATCTGGAACCATGCCATAGTGCGCAACACCTACCTCGTCAATATGCCAAGACTTACCACTCTCTGGAATTGTTTGCATATGAACGGTGAGCGGGCTGATGTGATTAAACTGTGGCCCCCAATCAGGCCCCCTAAACAGGGTAAACGGGTATTTAACCGGCTCACTGCCAGCACCGCGTGGTTTCGCTCTATCTGCAATACCGTTCGCATCCATGCCATATCCCAACGGCAACTGACCTCGACTAGCAGGCCATATATCTTTCATTTTCTCTAAAAAGTCTTTGTGGCCTTTACCATTTGGCATAAAGGGATAAATCAGGCCACCAATCTCCATGATGTCGCGAGCTTGTTGCATGGAAATACCACCATGGCCGCCATGCGCTGAAATTAATGGATATTTCGGGGTTTGAGCTTTTGCCATTGCGAGCATTTCGTCTTTAACTTTCATGGCCGCATGGTCAATATCAATGACGAACTTTTTCTTCATCAACTGCTCCATAGCATAACGACCAAGGTCGGTCATACCACGCGCATTACATTGACGTTTATTGGGGTTATACAGTGGCAACTTACCGTTCACTAAACTGATTAGCGCCGACGTGACAGGGTCATTAGCCGTGCCAGGAATCGCCGTTGTCATATAAGCACCGGCCGGATAGAGGTATCCATCACCCTCACCACCGTCAGGGCAGTCTTCGGTTTCCCAAAACCTATTTGTACCTAGGAAGTTAATTAAATTCAGTACATCGCCACTAAAAATACCCGTACCACCCAACGCACTATTTACATCGTGATAAGGGAAGATCTCACGGACTCCAAGGTCCCACACTTCCTCAATTTGACGATCAATATCTTCCTTTGTGCAGCCATGAACTTCATTACCCAACAAGTCATAACGAAGGGTGCACTTAAAGACATTAGAAAACTCTAAACCAGCAACTACCGCCAGCTTGCCTTCATTAATGACCTCACGTGCCTCTCTTGGGCTGCGCACGATACGGAACCAGCCCTTACCAGGGCCGCCCTCCTGTGCATCGACATAATCCTGCAGCTCGAACAAATATTTAATCTGTTTGATGCCCACACTCATGTCGCTACAATCCGAACCGGGTCGCAAAGCGGCAATACTACCTAGCTCGCACAGCGCCTCGATATTGGTACCTTCCGACACCATAATGCGCATGCCCGCCATCCAAGCACGCTCAACCCATTTGTAGTACATGGCTTGGTGTAGCTGAGAGTCACTGGCAGGCCAGTTGATAAAGCTTGGCCAGCCTTGTGTGTCATGTGTGGTGAGAGGTGTCATGTCCAGCACTAAGGCCTCTGGGTCACGAATACCTTGCGGCCCATGCCAATCTTGGCAATCCTCCATCGCATGCGGCACACCAAAACGATGGAACATCTGGCCATACATAACGCCACCAGCCGATGGCCCAACGGTGCGGCTGCCATCAGACATTTCATGTCCCATGGCCATATGCGTATGCACTTCGGCAAAGCCGATCACAGGCTTATCAACACCTTGGCCTTTGTAGGTGCGCCCCACAACATCTAGGTTCACTTCGGGATACATTGTGCAGTCACTATGCTGCACAACCTTAAAGTTGCCCTTATTACCGGCTGTAGCAGGTTCTTGCAGCACTAAGTCACCGTTATCAGCCAACGCTAATACTTTGCCAGCCAACGGTGAAAACAGGGTGAATACACCAGGCGATACGGCCTCGATAGTCCATACCGTAGACTCATCAGCACGTGAGCGACTGGCGGTATTATTTGCTTGCGCAGCCAGCATTGAGCTGTTGCGAGCATGCAGCAGGTAATCGCCAAGCGCGGTGGGTTTAAAGTGCAATGCTTCAGCATCAGCAAGCTGTGTTGCTGATGCCACATAACGACCTTGTGGCGTAATTTGCGCAAAACTTGAACTGCCAGCCGGCTGTAGGGCATAACAGCCATTAGCCATATCAAAGCGTGTTTGCGGCTGCTCGCGCGCAGTACTTGGAGGGTTATTGGTGACTTTTGAGTTATCACTACCACAGGCGCTTAACGCGGCCAGCACAACAATAAAGGAGAGCGCTTTGGCGCGTGCAAGCAGTACAGACATAACGTTACCTTGAGCGGGTGGCCCGCATTGTTTTTATTATTGACGTCATTACCAAAGCAATAGTAACAAAAGTCTCAAAATAAGCAATGCTTAATCTTTAGGCGCTTATTTACAGGCCAACCACCAGTCTGCCATCGCTTCCCAGACACGCACGTCATTCAGCATTTTCATATGATCCAAACGTTCAAGCTCCACACGCGTGAGTGATGGTGCCGTTAGGTTCATTTCTTCTCGTACATGCAAGCCTAACCCGCTGCTCACAGGCACTAAGCCATCACCAATCCAATTTTTCGCCGCATCAGCATTCAAACTACCGGCTAGCAAAAAGTGATGTACATGCGCAGGTAAATCGGTTGCACAGTCGCGACAGTCTTGATGCGCAATATCAGACAATAAGTCTGAATGTGCTTGCGTTAACAAGCCAAAGCGCAAATCACGAATGGCCGCACTGCGTATATTGCCTAAACGCATAAGTGGTCGAGTATAAGGAGAGTACGATAATAGAGCGTTTGCCCAATTGCCGGCACGCTCGAGTGGCGCACCATGGTGCGGTGTAGCTAAATAGGCAGCGCGAGTGACGACATCAATCCAGCGCTGATTATGCTCACGAGCATACTCAAAGGCACTGCGAATTAACAAACCACCTTGGCTATGACCGACTAACACCAGCTCTTTGACCGGAAACTCAGTTAAGGCATCTTCCAGCCAGTTAGCTAAGTCTTCACCATTACGCCAAATGGCACGGCCACTGTTATAACGCAGCCAAGCCGCTTGCCAGCCTTTGTTTTGCATCAGCGCCAAGAAGTCAGCTTGTGCTGGTGTTTGCCACTCTCGTTCGCTCCAGCACAGGCCATGCATAAACAAAACGACTTTGGATTTATTAGACTCGGCGATGTCCGACCACGCTAACTGCTCACCATCCTGTGCGCGCAGGGTCATACCAAATGCTAACGGGCTTTGCCAGTTTTCTAGTTTGTCACCCAACACACCATTGAGCGCACTCAACACGGGCAAAGTAGCACCGTGTGACTGCTTAATTTCCGCCTCAATAACCAGCCTTTGCAACAACTTAGCGGTATGACGAAACACCCCCGCAATCAAGCGATACGGCCAGGGTGCACGTTGACGTGGCTCATGTTTGACCGACCCAGTTGGCCATGGTGATTGACGAATCGTTCCATCCATTTCCGCCACTAAGTCTGTCACTTCAGCTGCACTATGCAGCACTAAATGCGTAACACCATGCGCACCCCACAACACTGTGCGCCAATCAGTAGCCGACACAATTTGTTTGATATGCATGGTGCTCACCACTTAAGCAGCTTGAGCTAACGGCGCTGGCTCTTTGGCTAAAACCACCAAGGACTTTGCCGGCTTGCTAGGCAGACTGTGACGCAAGATACGTGCTGCTACGGTGCTGAACTGCTTCACTAAGGATGCCTTGTTGTAGTTCTGACCATAACGCTTAGCAATTTCCTGCATCTCTACCGACATTTCAGCATAACGATGTGCCGGCACTTCTGGGAACAGGTGGTGCTCAATCTGGTGGCTCAAGTTACCACTCATGATGTGGAACAACTTGCCGCCAGTCAGGTTCGATGAACCGCGCATTTGGCGTAAGTACCACTGACCACGTGTTTCATTTTCCAGCGTCTCTTCGGCAAACACTTCAGCATCTTCAGTAAAGTGACCACAGAAAATAATGGTGAATGTCCACAAGTTACGCATGATGTTGGCACCAAAGTTGCCAGCCAACACAGGCAGGAAAAATGGACCCGCTAATGCTGGGAAGAAAATATAGTCTTTAGCCGCTTGGCGGAAACCCTTACGGAATGTTGGCTTACCTTGTTTAAACCATTCTTTCCATGTCTTCTCACCAGCAAGCACTTTTTCAGTTTCTAAGGTCTGCAGAGCCAACAGATTCTCAAAGAACACTGCCAACGCTGTCGCCATGATTGGGTTAGCCAAGAAACGTGGTTCCCACTTTTGCTCTGGGAAAATACGCAGCACGCCATAACCAATATCGTGGTCTTTGCCCAAAACATTGGTGTATGTGTGGTGCATATAGTTATGGCTATAACGCCAGTTATCAGCAGTACACCAAGTGTCCCATTCAAAGGTTTGACCATCAAAACGTGGGTCTTGCATAAAGTCATACTGACCATGCATCACGTTATGACCCAACTCCATGTTGTCGAGAATTTTTGAAATGCCAAGCAGCGCAGTACCAGCAACAAATGCAGGCGGGAAAATACCGGCCATCAACATCGTGCGGCCTGCAATTTCGGTGTAACGCACGGCTTTTTCAATTTTACGGATGTAGTTAGCATCACGCTCACCCACATCGGCTAAATGCTTTTGTTTGATCGCATCAACTTCAGCACCAAATGCTTCGATTTCGGCTGCTGTTAAGGTACGGCTTTTGCTGTTCGTCATGGTCATACTCCTTGAGCGAATCTAAATTAAAGGTCTAAGGTCAGGTCACCAATGGCCGCGTTTACACAAATACGCAGGCTAGTGGTGTCGTCTAACTGGACTTCATTGTTTAACAGGTTGCGGGTGGCACCATTTGATTTGCCACAGGCGCAGGTGTTGCAAATACCCATACGGCAACCTGACTTAGGCTTAACACCCTGTGCTTCCAGTGCATCCAGAATCGGCATGCCGGCTGGCACTTCCAAAGTTTTATTCGACTTTGCCAAAAACAACTTAACGGTGGTGGCGGCATCGCCTGTTGGCACAAACACGGGTGGTGTAAAGGCTTCAGCATGGAAGGCAAGTGCTTGCTCAGCCACCATACCTTGCACCGCATTCATAAAGCCTGTTGGGCCACAGACATACACATTGCGTTCGTTTAAATCAGGCACAACATCAGCAAACTGTTCTAATGATGGACGACCACTGCGCTCATGCGCTTCTAACGTGGTTTCGTGCTCATAAATTGGCACTACACGAATATGCGAATTCGCTTCCATCAGACTCAGCAATTCTTTGCTGAAAATTAAGTCTTGACGTGTGCGCACCCAAAACATCAATACGGTGTCGGCGGCAACTTTGTCTTGCACCAACTGACGCAACAAGCTCATCAATGGCGTAACACCACTACCCGCAGCCAAAAATAAGAACTTTTGGTTTGCTGCAGTTGTTGAGTCGATCGTCATATCGCCAAAGGCTTGACCCAACTCAACCGTGTCATCAACCGCTAATTGGTCAACACAGAAGCTGCTGACGCGGCCATTAGGCACTTTTTTAATGGTGATAGCGATCAAGCCATTGGCGCTAGGCGCTTCACTAAAGCTATATGAACGAGTATGACGAATACCCGCGATCTCAACTGTTAAGTTGACGTGCTGACCGGCCTGAAAGCCAGTGAAATGCTTGTTGGGCTTGAGTACCAAGGTCACGGTATCTGGTGTTTCCATCCAGCGTGCAACCACGCGAGCGATGGTACGCGACCAACGTGTGGTCATGCCTAATTCGGCGGCCCAGAAATCAATCACAGCAGGGTCTAAAACAGACTGCAGTGAACGGCGAATAAATGGTGTTAAAGCAAACTGTGACGACATTTTTCGTCTCCAAGTGAACGACTACACACTCAGAGTACGACTGTTCTTTATTTAAGTCAACACCTGTTCACTGAAAAAATAAAAAACCCGCCGAAGCGGGTCATTTATCAACTACTACCTAACTTAATCTAAAGAAGGCATACGAATAGGCTTTAATGCAGCCCTAAGCTGCGGCATTACCGCTTCAGCCTGTTCCCAGCCAGAACTATAGGCCATATCAAACATTTCTTCTGAGGGCAGTAAGTTCACCGGCGAGGGCGTCTTACTGAATTGCACCAACCAATCGTAATACGGTCGCTGTGCCGGTAACTGAGCCTGAATCATCTGGGTTACCGGGTACAACCAAGTATGCCCAACTCCCCATTGCGGACCAAAACAGTCCATCGCAAGGTAATAGGCATTACGTCGGCCAATACGTCCTGCTTCAACTGAACGCCAAGCCGCACGGGCCGGCACATTCGACACCATGCCGCCGTCCATAAAAGACGCTAAGCCCTGCTGCTCACGAATTGCGTGAAGGATTGCGACACTTTGCTCATCTTCCTGCCACGGCGCGTACTGCAACACGCCAGGAATGGCAGAGGACAAACCAATGGCATCTACCACACGAACATTATGCGTTTCTGAGGTAGCACCCAATAATACTTCGGTGGCCACTTTCGGACTGAAATAACTCAGCATATGCAGCATACGCTCGGCAATCCGCATAGGCAGACGTGTTGAATGCAGGCGAGACGGCTTAAACTTAGGCATTGAGGCATAGGCTGATGCTTTAACACCCGCCACTACGGCATCATAGGGGATCGCCAAATCTTTTAAGCGCAGCGGCGAACCGTCTGCATTGCGCAGCATTTCGTCCATGCTACGCAAATGCAAACGCACTAACCCCGGCAGACTTAACGCTGGCCCAACCACCGGCTGGCTAAAAATCTGTGGTGCCTTTAGTGCTTTACCCCAAGCAATCAATGCAGGAATGTCAGGCTGACGATCGCGCGCCATTAAGCCGCCCAACAATGCACCAATGGATGCCCCCACAATATAAGAGGGGGAAATGCCGTCAGCCTGCATACGCGCAACAAAGCCCGAATAGACAAAACCTGCCCCGCCACCACCGCCAGGAATCATCACCAGAACCTTGTGACAAACCTCTTTATCTAAGTCATCCGCGGAGAATTGACCCTCATGCGCTGCCAACAAAGCCAAGCGTGCATCACGTGTTGCTACCCGAACACGATCGGCCAGCTTTCGCAGTTGCGCGAGTCGCACCAGCAAGTTGCGCTGCTCACGCAACGGCTCGTAAAGTAAATCCAGCAAAATTTCGCGCAGCGTTTGTAAGGGCTCATCAGCAAGCTCCACGTCTGGCACCACGCTGTGTTCTGGACGCTCGAGGGCTACAGCGCCCGGCCTGATCGCCTGCAAACGTGCCAACACTAAGGCATAACGAATTAAGTCATAGTCATCTGCTGGCAATACTTCTGAGTTCGCCAGCTGACTACGAATTAATGCCGCCTCCATGCGCTTCAGGCGCAGCAAGGTCATCTCTCGGCTAAGCGCCATACCGATACTCTCCGCAAAACGTCAAAACAACATTAATTTTCGCGCTTTAACAGGTCTCGGATTTCTGACAGCAGCTGCACTTCATCACTAGGTGTTGGTTCAGCTGCAGGCTCTTCAGCCGCCTGCGCCTCTTCCTTTTTGCGTAGATTTTGTAGTTTGTTAATCGCCTTCACACCCATCATCACGGCAAACGCAATAATGATGAAATCGATGATGGTTTGTAAAAACTTACCGTAGGCAATCACTACTTCTGGCTGATCTTCGATGGCAGCTTTCAAAACAATTGCTAAATCCGCAAAGTTAACACCGCCAACAGCCAAACCTATCGGAGGCATAATGACATCAGCCACTAATGACGACACGATTTTGCCGAAAGCGGCACCAATGACAACACCAACTGCTAAGTCAATCACATTGCCGCGTAAGGCAAACTCACGAAACTCTTTTATTAAGCTCATCGCAAACCACTCCATGGGTAAAATTTGAGGCTGCCATTTCGCCACAGCCTAAGGCTGCTGTCTAGCCTTTGTCGGCACTGATATACTCCGGCTCATTCATAAATACTTAGGGGCGCTTGATGACTGACATCACTTTTTCAGCTTGGCTACGTGACACACAACAAGGCCACGGCGAAATGCCCCGCGATTTGCTCAATACACTGGAGTACACAGCTCGTGCCTGCCAAGACATTAGCGCCAAGCTTCGCCAAGGTGCGCTTGCTGGCGTACTAGGCCAAGCCGGCAGCGACAACATCCAAGGTGAGGCACAGAAAAAGTTAGACGTCATTGCCAATGATATTTTGCTAGAGACTCATGCCAATGGCAGTTATCTGGCGGGCATGGCATCGGAAGAGATGGATGATCCATGGCCAGTAAAACATTCTGAAGGCCGTTATTTACTGGTATTTGACCCACTTGATGGCTCATCAAACATCGATATTAATGCACCAGTGGGCACCATTTTTTCCGTACTAACCCTGCCAAAGGGCGCCAAGCCTGAATCTCATGAAGCCTTTATGCAAGCTGGCAACACACAAGCAGCAGCTGGTTATGCTCTTTATGGCGCCTCTACCCAGCTGGTCCTCACACTGGGTTATGGTGTCTATGTATTCACCTTAGACCCACGCGCCAAGCAGTTTGTACTTACTCAGTCCGGTCTCACGATTCCAGAAGACACCAGCGAGTTTGCAATTAACATGTCGAACCAACGCTTTTGGGAACCCGCCGTTCAGCGTTATATTGACGAGCTGTTAGCGGGTCGCTCTGGTCCGCGTGATAGAGACTTCAATATGCGCTGGGTAGCCGCCATGGTGGCCGATGTACATCGTATTTTGTGTCGTGGTGGCGTGTTCTTATATCCCCTCGATAGCAAAACTGCCGCCAAAGGGGGCAAGCTGCGCCTACTTTACGAGGCCAACCCTATGGGCTGGTTAGTTGAACAGGCAGGCGGTTTGATCAGCACCGGCCGCGAGAATATTCTGGCCATCGAACCAACCGGCCTACATCAACGAGTACCCGTCATATTAGGCGCCAAGCACGAAGTCGAAAGACTAGAGCGTTATCACCGCGAGATGAATTAATGCGTATAGGCCGCGTTTTATGGCGTGGGTTTTTGCTGGCTATTGTTGCTATCGGCCTGTTGCAAGTTTGGTTTTTTGCTCATGTGCTGTGGTGGCAGCAAGTGCCACCGAAGCAAACAGCTTTTATGTCGGCGCGGCTAAGTGAGCTACGAGCAGATAACCCTGATGCTAAGTTACGCCACCAGTGGGTAGACTACGAACAGATATCTCCCAACCTGAAGCGCGCCGTTATTGCCTCGGAAGACAGTTTATTCACCCAACACCAAGGGTTTGACTGGGATAGCCTAGAAAAAGCATGGCGGCGCAACCAACGCCAAGGGCGGGTGGTTTTAGGGGGTTCCACGATTTCACAACAGTTGGCTAAAAACCTATTTTTATCCGGCCAACGCTCGATGTTGCGCAAAGGCCAAGAAGCTGTCATCACTGTGATGATAGAAGGCAGCATGAGTAAGCGCCGCATCTTAGAAACTTACTTAAACATGATTGAGTGGGGTGATGGTGTTTATGGCGCGGAGGCCGCTGCAAGACATTACTTCAAAAAATCAGCCGCAAAGCTTACGCCCTACGAAGCAGCACGCTTAGCCGCGATGATTCCACGACCACGGTTTTACGACCGTAATCGCTACACCAACAGCCTAGCGCGCAAAACCAGCACAATACAGCGGCGGATGCGGCAGGTTGCTATTCCACGTTAGCACCACGCCCCAAATGAACCGCCATAAATATATGCTTGAGCGTGGCCACTAACTCTTCTTGTGGCGTCTTAAAGTTCATCACCACCCAGCGCGCTGTGAGGTTAATGACCGCTCCCACCAATCCAAGCGCCAATAAGTCTGGCTTCACATGCTCAGGCATGGGGGCTTGGTCTGCAGTTATTGACTGACTGATCGCGTTTAGCAAACCAGCAAACTCTTCTACAGCTTGGCGATACAAGGCATCAATTCGCGCACTTACACCCAAAACCTCAACAAACAAAATTCGCGCCAAGCGTGGGTCGTTATAAATAGAGGTCAAAAAAGAATTCAGCGCCGCCTCAATCATCGCGTCTGCAGAAGCTGATGGCGTACTAAAAGTAGTAAGCGTGGATTCACGTAAACGAGTCACCGTGTATTGATAGACCGCTGTCAGCAAGTCCTCACTATTACTAAAAGACTCATAAAAATAGCGTTCTGTTAGACCGGCATTGGCACAAATACTACGCACAGTCGAACTGTGATAACCGCGCTCAGCAAATACTTCTAAGCCCGCTTCAATAAAACGCTGACGACGCTCTGTTCGGCGCACTTCTTCACTAACACCACGATAACGCCGACCTTTTACTTCTTCTTTTACCGTCACTTCCACCACCTTAAGCTTTGAGATGACGAGCTGCTAAAGCAACTTCAAAACAATCATCTATATGACGATAAGCTAACTTACGCATCACCCAATAACCCAACGTTGCTGCGACAATTTGACCAGCAATTGGGACAAATTTAGTGACTTGCTTGGTGAGCACACGCACACCTGCTGTTTCAATACTTTTTCGAATGAGCTGCCGTGTCACCACCATACCAATCAACTCACTGCCACGCTCTGCCCGACGCAGCCAGACATTGGTGCGTGATGCTTCCGACATTTCAGCAATATTTTCTGGCATCAATTGAAAGCGCTGATTGATTTCGGGAATGATTTTCATCAACACACCAACATCAATCGCGATATCCAATAATGGCACTGGAATCACGGCACCACCGGCCGAAACCCATGACGCACGACGGACTAATTGCTGACATTCAGCGCGAATAGCTTCTAACTCAAGACGCGATAGCGTATCTGTGTTCACCGGCAGCCCCTTATAAAATCTAGCTGCATCATAGCAATGTCGCTGCCTTAAGTGAAAAGTCTATGCACCCTTACTGAATTGTTATATTATAACAAAACATTTGTTAGTTCAGCCGAGAGTTCATAATGCGCAATAAAACAACTCCGCTAATGCGTAAGCCCCTTAGCCTCCATTTCCCTTTAAGCACCGCTCTGCTTGCCTTAACTAGTGCAGCTTATGCGCAGCCTGCTGCTGAAACAGAGCCACGAGCACTACTAGAGATCACCGTTTCAGCTAGTCCCTTGGGCCGCACAGCAGATGAGTTAGTACAACCTATTGTTGTATTAGCTGATGAAGAACTGGCAAACAAACGTCGTAACACCATTGGTGAAACCTTAGAACAAGAGTTAGGCGTATCGACAACTGACTTTGGCCCCGGTGCTGGCCGTCCAGTCATTCGTGGCCAAGCCGGCCCTCGTGTAGAAGTACTTAGCAACGGCATCAGCACCATGGACGCTGCTTCGGTTAGTCCAGACCACGCCGTTAGCGGCAACCCACTGATTGCACGTCAAATCGAAATCCTGAAAGGTCCAGCAACCCTGCTCTACGGTAGTGGTGCTATTGGCGGTGTTGTAAACATCGTGAATAACCGTCTTCCAACAGAGGTCACAGAAGGATTTACCGGCAGCGTTGAAGCATCGGCCGGCAGTGTCGCCCGCGAAAACAATGTGTTCGGCGACTTCAACTATGGTGTTGGCAATCATCAACTTCATGCCGACATTACCCGCAGCCGCGCCAAAGACTACAAGATTCCAGGCTTTGCCGATATTGATGGTGATGACGATGCCGGCGTAAAGCGTTTAAACAATAGCTTTAATCGCAT
>CAMTYC010000087.1:0-9684 GCA_947085865.1 uncultured Moraxellaceae bacterium | reverse complement strand
TGATCGTTTGGATCAGGGTTTTTCACGGGTTTATCGACGTCATTTGCTGACCAGTCTGCAGCAAACCTGGCGCCGCAAAAGTCTACATTTAGAAAAAGTAGGGCAGGCGCAAACGGCGCGCTTTATTCGCCAACGGCTAGAGCGTGGGCCGTATAAATCCTTTCGGGTATTTGATAATGAGTTGATTGCTGGCCTGCATGGCTTCCGCGATGGTGATGATTATTACGCCTGTTGTAGCCCCTTGCAGGTGCTGCCAGACATCACACTTCCCACTTTGCTGTTGCAGGCAGAAGACGACCCGTTTTTGGCGCCAGTGTGTTTCCCCAAGCCTAGCCAAGCCAGTGCCAAACTCACGATTGAAATTACGCCCAAAGGCGGGCATGTAGGGTTTGTGGAGCAGGGCAGCAGTGTGCGCGAGCCCGGTTATTACCTAGAGCGTCGCATTCCGCAGTTTTTAGAAAAAGCGCTCCTAGCTTAAAGTGTTGGCTTAAAGCTCTAGTTTGAGTGGGCTGCCATAACGCGCTTTTAAGGCGGCTATGTCGTCGCGGGCGCTGCCGCACAGATAGGGCTCTTCCAAGCATAAAATCTGATACAGGCCTTGCCGCAGCATGCTTTCGGTTAGCGGTTCACTAAAGCCAAAAAATCCAGTGGTGGTCAGAAAATTCACCCAGCTGGTGGCGATAATCCACAAGTTCACGGTTAATGAGCTGATTTCATCGTCAGTCGCCGTCAGCAGTTGATTGGCCGCCTGGTGTTTGTAAATGGCCTGGGCGGCAAACATCAGCCGGCGCGCAAAGGCCCGATAGGCCTCCCGCATTTCATCGTTTTCACTCACCAAGTGGGTTAAATCACGGTGTAAAAAGCGATAACGCCACATACAGGCCAAGATCTCTTCAAACAACGCCACTTTAAGCGCTTGTGTTAACACCTCGCCGGTGTGCGACTGCAAAACTTGGGTCATCTCGTCGCTATAACGCAGAAATAGCGCGAAGATGATCGATTCCTTGTTGCCAAAGTGGTAATACAGATTACCGGGGCTGATGCCTAATTCGGCGGCAATGTGATTGGTTGTCACGGCACGCTCGCCTTGCTCATTAAAGAGCACCAAGCTTTTTAGCAAAATGCGATCGCGCGTTTTCACACTGCCCCCTTAATAATTAGCCTGTTTGACAGACTAGAGTAAATGCTCTAAAAAGTCACCACTCGCCGCAGCTTATGGGCGGTTTTGCTGAATTTATAGAGGTCATTATGGTTGCTCACAATCCACAACTCGTCTCAGAGAACCCCCAAGTTGCTGATATGCAGCGTATTTTTCAATCGCAACGTTCGGCATATTCAATGCGCCCTATGCCTTCTGCTGAAGAGCGTATTGCCGGTCTAGAGCGTTTACGCCAGGCGGTATTGAAATATCAGGACGATTTAGCCGACGCCGTTAGCCAAGATTTTGGTCACCGCTCTAAAGATGAAACCAAAATTGCTGAAATTTTAACGTCGTTAGAAGCCATTAAGTACGGCAGCAAAAACCTTACCAAATGGATGAAGCCTCAAAAGCGTCATCCTGGCATTTTGGCGATTCCGGCCAAAGCCCGTGTGGTGCCTCAGCCATTAGGCTTGGTGGGTGTAGTTGTGCCATGGAACTACCCCATTTTCCTAGCTTTGGGCCCATTAGTTGGTGCCTTAAGCGCTGGCAACCGCGTCATGATCAAGTCATCGAGCTTCACCCCACGTTTGGGCGAAACCCTAAAACGTATGTTGGCAGAAGCCTTTAACGAAGACATGGTGGCGGTTATTACCGGCCGCGGTGAAGTGTCAGAAGCGTTCTCGCATCTGCCATTTGATCAAATGACCTTCACTGGCTCGACCAATGTCGGTCGCACCATCATGGCCAATGCCGCTACCAACTTAACACCAGTGCTGTTAGAACTGGGTGGTAAGTCACCGGCCATTGTGCACGAGTCTTATTCCATGACTGACGCTGCCGAGCGTATTGCCTTCGGTAAGTGCTGGAATGCTGGCCAAACCTGTGTTGCGCCAGACTACCTGTTGTTGCCACGTGGCAAGGTTGATGAGTTTGTCATCGCCATCACCGCACAAATCAGCAAAATGTACCCAACCCTGCTGACCAACAGCGACTACACCAGCATTGTTAATGACAAGCAGTACAAGCGCATTCAGTCTTATTTGGATGATGCTCGTGCCCAAGGTGCGCGTGTGATTGAAATCAATCCAGCCAATGAGCGTTTTGATAACACCCGCAAGATTCCACCAACCATTGTGTTGGGCGCCACCGAAGACATGCTGATTATGCAAAACGAAATCTTTGGCCCCATCCTGCCGATTCTGGAAACCGAATCGCTGTCACGTGCCTTAGAGTTTGTGAACCGTCGTGCCCGCCCATTGGCGCTGTACTACTTCGACAATGACAGCGCGCGTGCTGAATACGTCATTACTCACACTCATTCAGGTGGTGTTGGCATTAATGACGTGGTCACCCATGTCGGTGTGGATGACCTGCCATTTGGTGGTGTGGGTGCTTCGGGTATGGGTCGTTACCATGCTTATGAAGGCTTCCAAACTTACTCCAACATGAAAGCGGTGTTAGAGCGTCCGAAGGTGTATTCGGTGCGTTATATCCTGCCGCCGTTTAATAAGTTCACGCATACCTTGATTAATAAGGTGTTTTTTGGCAAATAAGGTGTCCTAGCCAAAAATAATAAAAAGGGGACTTACGCCATGCAGGTCGACCATCAACAGGCTGCGGGGTTAAGTCGCCGCAGTTTTTTAAAAACCAGTGCCATGGGCGGTATGCTTTTGGCGACTGGCTCCTCTGCCGCCCTGCTAACGGGCTGTGCCAAGGTAGAGCCGCAAACCGGTTACGACTACTTACGCACGCAAGACATTGCGGTGTTAAGTGCGTTAATTCCGGTAGTGTTGGCTGGCGTGTTTCCCACTGATGACAGCGCTGAACAAGCCAAAACCGACGTGCTGCGCTCCATAGACCAATTTATTTATGGCACCGGCCCCAGCTCCATGGCGGCCATTCAAGAACTGTTTGATTTGCTAAGCATGCCACCAGCACGCTGGGCACTGTGCCGCCTGTGGAGTGACTGGCCAGAAGCTACTCCCGCTGAGCTAGAAGCCTTTTTGCAGCGCTGGAAAGGCAGTTCGGTTGGCCTGTTGCGCGCCGGTTATGGCGGCTTGGCCAAAATCATTACCGCCGCTTGGTATCTGTTGCCACAAAGTTGGCAAGCCATTGGTTATAACGGCCCAGAACATGTGCCCACACCCGTCGCTAACGCAGGAGCTTTGTCATGAAAATAGCGATTCAAGGGGTGCCAGATCCGGTTCAAAACGGCATCGCTCAGGGCTGGAAGGTATTCCATGCAGGCCTGTTAACCGAAAGTAAAACCATTGAATGTGACGTAGTGATTGTAGGTACCGGCGCCGGTGGTGGCACCGCGGCTGAAATCCTTACCAAAGCTGGTTTGTCGGTGGTGATGTTGGAAGAAGGGCCGTTACGTAGCAGCAATGACTTCCGCATGAACGAAGGTGAAGCCTTTCGTGACCTGTACCAAGAAGGTGGTGGTCGCACCAGCAACGATGGTGCGCTGACTATTTTGCAAGGCCGCGCGGTAGGTGGTAGCACCACGGTGAACTGGACTTCTAGCTTCCGCACGCCCGAGCCCACACTGCAGCATTGGCAGTCGGTGCATGGCTTGCAGGCGTTCACTCCCGAGGCCATGGCGCCTTGGTTTGAAATGGCCGAACGCCGAGTGAATATTGGCCCTTGGCAAGTGCCGCCGAATGCCAACAACGATGTCTTGCGCGCAGGTTGTGAACAACTGGGCTGGAGCTGGGACAGCATTCCACGCAATGTCTCTGGTTGCTGGAACTTAGGTTATTGCGGTGTGGGTTGCCCCACCAATGCTAAACAATCGATGTTGGTTACCACCATTCCAGCGGCACTAACGGGTGGCGCTAAGTTGTATCAGCGCGCGAAAGTGCGCGAAATTATTATGGAAGGTGACACCGTGGTGGGTGTGGTGGCCGACGGCATGCCGGAAAAAGGGTTTACCCGCACTGGGCACAGCTTAACGGTACGTGCACGCCACACCATTTTGGCCGGCGGTGCCATTAATAACCCGGGCATTTTACTGCGCTCAAAAGCGCCCAACCCACACCGTCAGGTTGGTGCTAACACCACCATCCATCCCACCGTGGCCAACTTCGCGGTGTTTGATAAAGACATTCAAGGCTGGCATGGCGCACCACAATCGATCTATTCCGACCATTTCCAATGGCAAGACGGTGCTGCAGGGCCAACCGGTTTTAAATTAGAAGTGCTGCCAATGTTGCCGGCCTTTATTGCTAGCTTGTTAGGCACTCATGGCGCTGCCCATGCGGAAGAAATGACCCAGCTAGGCCAGCTTAACGGCATGATTGCGCTGGTGCGTGACGGCTTCACCGAAGACGCCATGGGCGGCACAGTAGAGCTGCGCAAAAATGGCTCGCCGGTGCTGGACTATGAACTGAAATCTGGCCATGTAGATGCCATTCGCCGCAGCTTTTTAGCCATGTCCGAAATTCAATTTGCGGCCGGTGCACGGCAAGTACGTCCGGCGCAGTTGGGTGGTGGCACATTCACGTCTTGGAATGAATGTAAGCAGGCCATTAATAACTTCAGCATTGAAAAGTTCCGCACCTTGGTAGGCTCGGCGCATTTGATGGGCGGTTGTGTTATGGGCAATAACCCCAAAACATCTGTCGTGACCGATCAAGGCCGATACCACTTGCTGGACCAATTAAGCATTATGGATGGCTCGTTGTTCCCGACCAGTATTGGCGCCAACCCGCAACTGTCGATTTACGGTTTGGTGAGCAAACTGGCCACCCAATTAGCCAATGAACTTGCCCCCAATGGGGCATTAAACGCAGCAGTAGTGAGTTAAAACGTGAGCTGGATTAAGCAATTTTTTACCGGTGCCGACGGCATTCGGCGCGCCTTAAACCTATACGGCCCCTACGTGGGGGCCGGTGTGCGGGTGGTGGAAATTGACCCTGAGTATCGATCCGTTACCGTGGCGATGAAGCTGAGTTGGTATAACACCAATTATGTTGGCACCCACTTTGGCGGCTCGCTCTACAGCATGATCGACCCGTTTTTTATGCTGCTGTTAATGAACCGCTTAGGCCGCGACTACATTGTGTGGGACAAGGCCGCGACCATTGACTTCATTAAGCCGGGGCGTGGCCTGGTAACGGCCACCATGACCTTGGATGATGAGCGTTTGGCCGAGGTGTTAAAAGCCACAGAAGGCGGGCAAAAATACCTGCCGGTGTGGCCAGTGGAAATTCGTGATGAAGCCGGTGAGCTGGTGGCGCGTGTGGACAAAACACTCTACATACGCCGCAAACGGCCAGACGCCTAAAGCGCTGGTCTTAGTGCAGGCGTTCTAACCTTACCCGTGCCACACCTTGCTGCACCATGCCCAGCTGCTCGGCAGCCGCGCGCGACACATCAATAATCCGTGATTTCACAAATGGCCCACGGTCGTTAATGGTGACCACCACCGAGCGGCCGTTGTGCACATGCGTTACCCGCACGCGGGTGCCAAATGGCAAATTGCGGTGCGCGGCGGTCATGGCGTGTTTGTTAAAAATGGCACCGCTGGCGGTTTTGCGGCCATGAAACTTACCGCCATAAAACGAGGCATTGCCCTCGGCAATAAAACTACCGCGCTCTTGGCTTTCTTCAACAATGGGCTCTGCTTCCGGTGCAGGTTCGGGCTGCACTTCGGGTTCGGCGGCTTCTTCAGTTGTTTGGGCAACGATTTCTTTTTCCGCTTCAGAAATAACCGGCTTAGGGATAGGCGTGGGTTTGGCGGGGTTGGTGCTACAGGCCAGCAACAAGGCAGAAATTAAAGTCAGGCTAGCTAAATGAGTGGTTCGCATGATTGTGTCAGCTCGCGATATTTTTGTTGGAGTTGTTGTTCGCTTTCGACATGGTTAGGGTCGACTGGAATGCAGTCCACCGGGCACAACACCACACACTGGGGTTCATCAAAATGCCCCACGCACTCGGTACAGCGCGCGGGGTCTATTTCGTAAATTTCTGGCCCCATGCTAATGGCCAAATTAGGGCAAGCCGGCTCACAGACGTCGCAGTTAATGCATTCATCGGTGATCATTAATGCCATGGGGCTGGCCTCATTTTTTACGTGGTGTGGGATGTCGACCCAGTTTCTCAACGAACGCCTTTGTTACGTTCTCCGGCACAAACTGGCTTACATCACCGCCTAGAATCGCGATCTCTCGCACCAAGCTTGAAGAGATAAACGACAAGTGTTCAGACGGGGTTAAAAACACTGTTTCAAAATCACGATTTAACTGGCGATTCATGTTGGCCAATTGGAATTCGTATTCAAAATCGGACACCGCACGCAGGCCACGCAGCACCACATTGGCATCCATGTCATCCACAAAAAACGACAGCAGCTTATCAAACCCAACCACTCGCACATTTGGCAAATGCGCCACCACTTCCTGTGCCAGCGCCACGCGCTCTTCCAAGCTGAACAGCGGCTTTTTCTTTGCACTGTCCGCCACCGCGACCACCACTTCATCAAACAAACGCGCCGCGCGCTCAACTAAGTCTTTATGGCCATTGGTGATGGGATCAAACGTACCGGGATAGATGACGCGTGTGGACATAAGCGTTCCTGCTTGGGTGACAAAATAATCAAGGATGTTGATGTTACACGGTGTTGTGGGGATAGCCAAAGGTGGGGGGCGGGTGGTGGTTTTTCAGCGACAGTTGGCTGGTTTGTGGGTAAGCAGTTGATTTTTTTGAGTTTAAGAGGTTGTCTGTCGCTTTAGTATTTCTTACGGCAAATTCGTGTTGATAAGATTTTGATATAAAAGTAATTTTAATCGCACATGGAAGTCGCGCTCTGAATTCAACGACAGGGTGATATACGGCGAGAGTTGTTGAGTCAGGTGTTATGTTGCAAAGGAGAAGTAGGTGCTATTAGAACACGCAGAAGACTTGTCCGCATTTCTCTCCGAGCTCCAACAGGAAACTGATCGCGGATTGCCGCTCGTGGGCGCAGCACTGATTGATGAGAAGCTGCTGCGCACCCTAGAGGCTTTCTTTGTCAAAAGCGGAAAAAGCGCTGAACGATTGCTTACATCTGGTAATGCACCGTTATCAACCTTCTCTGCTAGAACTGAAGCTTGCTATGCTCTTGGTCTCATCGACGACTTCGAATACTCCGAAATTGCGCTAATTCGAAAGATACGCAATGAATTTGCTCATTCAAAGCACGGCACCTCGTTTTCAAGCGACAGAATAAGCGGCTTATGTACGAGTCTTAAATCACCGCTGCCGGATGGGGGATCGTATGACACAAATTCGGCTAGATTCAGGCTGATTAACGCAATTCTCTGCGTTGTGCTTCGTTTGTACTATCGTCCGGAATGGGTGGAGAAGGAGCGGAGAGAGCATAAGAAGTGGGTGCCGGATTCAAGGTGGTATGACGCCAACAAAAATCCGCCTCCAGAAGGCGCTGGGTTCATTGGGCTACATCCGTTAAAGGTTGGTAAAGATGCAACATAACCAAGCCATTAAATACGCTCCCTTCGGTCGCCGGACGCTCGTTCTTCGCGCCGTTTATGGTGGACGTTAGGCTTTAAAACAACAAAAATCAGGAGATATTGTAATGGCAACAAAAAAACGTGCTTTCATCAGCTTCGACTACGACAATGATGAAAGGGCAAAGATTATGCTCGCCGGCCAAGCAAAGCTTCCAGACAGTCCCTTTGATTTTAAAGACAACTCCGTAAAAGACCATTTAGCAGGCGATTGGGAAGAAAAAGTTAAGCGACGTATGGATAACGTTGATGTGGTTATTGTTTTATGCGGAGAAAAAACTCATACAGCAAAAGGTGTAGCGGCAGAGCTTACAATTGCAAAAGGGAAATCGAAGCCTTACTTTCTTCTGGCCGCCTACTCAGGCAAAACCTGTACCAAACCAGCCAGCGCTTCTTCGACAGACAAACTTTACAATTGGACTTGGGATAATCTCAAAACGCTTATTAACGGTGGCCGCTAATGGTCGATGTGCCTAAACGCAAGCTTTGGAATGATATAGAAGAAGGCGCCACTTATCCTGAGAATGAAAAGTGGCACTCTCATCTTCTAGAGCAGTACAAGCTCTATGTAGAGATGGCCGACAGAATTAGCCAGCGCCGGACATCAGCTAATACATATTTTTTAAGCGTTAATTCCGCAATTTTAGCTTTTGTTGGCTTTGTTACCGCCGGAGCCGATCCGGATTATATGTGGCTTCTTGCATTGGCAGGATGTTTGCTGACAATATTTTGGTTCAATATTGTTTTGTCGTATCGAAATCTAAACTCCGCCAAGTGGCAGGTCGTCCAAGACATTGAAAAGCGCTTGCCGATCAGTCCGTATGATGCCGAGTGGGACTCAGTGCAGCGCGGGAACAACCCAAAGCTATATCGCCCAATTACCCATATTGAGAGCTGGGTTCCATGGATATTTTTTGTTTTGCACTTAATAGTGTTCTTGCGCACTTTTCCTTGGTCTGGATTTGCTGATTCAGTTCAGCAGGTTGTTTCTTGTGTCGTGCAGTAGCCAAGAGCCTAACAATTTGCAGCACGCGGACGGACGTCGCTACGCTCCGCCTGTGCGCAAGGCGTTATTAGCCTAGAGACTTTTCGAGCATAAAAAACTATGACTGAAAAAATATGCAAAGTGGAAGTGAAGCCTGACTACCTTGAAAAGGTGTCACACACTAGCCCAGAAAAAGCATTATCAGAATTAATTTGGAACTCCCTTGATGCTGATGCGAAGAGCGTTGAGGTCATCTTTAGAAAAGATGATCTGGGAACTTTCGAGATAATAGTAAAGGACAATGGGATAGGGTTTTCAATTGACGAGGCTGAAAACCTATTTACTAGCTTAGGAGGATCTTGGAAGTCTAGGAGAGAAAAAACAGATGAAGGAAGGTTGTTGCATGGGGCGGAGGGGCAAGGAAGATTTAAAGCTTTTTCACTAGGTAGATGCGCCGAATGGGAAGTTTACAATAAGTTGCAAGACAAAGAAGTGCAAAAGCCTTTTAAAATAGTCGCAAAAGCTGATCACTTGGAAAGATTTGCTATAGAAGAAATCCCTCTTGTGGCAAATCGCAGACAAGGCGTCACTATTACTGTATCTGAGCCTCATAAGCAATTTGCAATCTTCGATACAAATAACGCAGTCGAGAAATTACTACCAATATTTGCGTTATATCTATTAAATTATAGGCATATATCAGTAACTATAGGTGGCAGGAGGCTGAATCCACTAGAGGCTATAAAAAAAGTAGAAAAGGTAATTTTGGATTCAGTTAATTACAACGATGTGGAGTATTCAGTAGAGTTAGAAATTGTAGAATGGATTGATGGAGGCGACAAAGAACTCTGGCTTTGTACAAAAAATGGCTTTCCTCTGGATAAATACCCAAAGCAAATCAGGGGGGTTGGTGGGTTTGGATTTAATGGATACTTAAAATCTGAGCTAATAAGCGTTTTGAGTACCGATGGCACACTCGGTCTTGGAGAGCTGAATACACACTTAAGAGAAATTACCGATAAAGCCATTAATGAAATAAGAAGGTATTT
>CAMTYC010000086.1:0-11455 GCA_947085865.1 uncultured Moraxellaceae bacterium | reverse complement strand
TGCCAGCCAAGCCAGTGCTGGTGGTTTTGCACTCAACGAGCAAAGCATTTCAGCCGCTGGCACCGCCAATGCCGGCCGTGTTTCAGCCGTGCTTGATGCATCAACTGTTTACAACAACCCCGCTGCCATGATGCAACTGAAACAGGCGCAGTTCACTCAAGCCGTTGCATTCATTGATGCACAAAGCAAAATTACTAACGTTTCAGGTGGCTTGCCCGGTGGTACCACTGAAGGCGATATTGTTCCTCACACATTTGTTCCATCAGGCTACTACAGCTCTGGCGACAAAGGCGGCTGGGCATGGGGTGTAGCTGCTTATGGTAGCTTTGGCTTGAAAACAAACTATGAGTCAACGTTTGCTGGCCGCCAATATGGTGACAAAAGCGACGTTAAGGTAATGACAGTACAACCGACATTGAGCTATCAAGTTACTGATGTAGTTTCTGTTGGCGTTGGCCCAACAATAAATAAATTAACTGCTTTCCTAAGTGCCGACCCCGGTACTGGTACTAATGTTGAGTTGGAAGGAGATGATTTAGGTTATGGCTATAACATTGGTGTCCACGCCAAATTGACAGAACAAACTCAAGCCGGTTTAGTCTATCGATCAAAGGTGGATTACAAAGTCACCGATGGTGATATTCGGAACTTTCCAACTCCTATGGGGCTACTAAACGTCAAAGCTCAAACCAAGCTAACAACTCCTGAATCTGTTGAGCTAGGCTTAAGCCATCAGTTAACTAGTGCCACTCAAATTCATGCCGGTGCAGTTTGGACCCGATGGAGTCGTTTACAGTCTCTCAATGTTACAACACCAGTTCCTGCGATTAGCCAAGCTGTCAGTGAAGACTTTGAATGGAAAGATGTTTGGGGCTTCGCTACAGGCGTATCGCATGCTTATAACGATAAATTGACTGTTCGTGCGGGCCTAGCTGTTGATCAGTCACCTGTCACCGAAAGACATTTATCTGTCCGTTTACCCAGCGGTGATCGCTCTATAGTTTCATTGGGAGCAGGTTATAAGCTGACACCTAATAGCACTATTGATTTTTCTTACACCTATTTAACGGAAGAAAAACGTAATGTGAACCTACCTGGTGATATGGCAACTATGAAAGCACCATTCGCTGCCACCTACAAAAATACTGCCAGCATTTATGGCCTGCAGTTTACTCAACGCTTTTAATGCTTAAGGCATAAACAGCTAATCCAAAATACCGGCCATGTGCCGGTATTTTTTTGCCACCGCAATACAAATGTAACCATTCTGCTTGACCTTAAACATCTGCTAGTCAACTATCCATGCATCATTAGACACAGGAACTGAGTTTATGTCGCACACCGTACATGCCTTTAATGCAGATGACGCGCTCGCAGACTACGACGCTACGGCGTTAGCTGACCATATCCGTCAGGGTAAAGTCAGTGCAGAAGAAGTACAAAAAGCTGCCATCACACGCGCACAACGCGTAAATCCGGCATTAAACGCTATCGTGCTGGAACGCTTCGATCAGCCTATTCAAACTACTCACGACAGCAAAGCCATCTTTGCTGGTGTACCAACTTTCATCAAAGACAATGTCAACATTACCGGATTGCCCACTCGCATGGGGTCACGTGCTATACCCAGCGTTCCGGCTAAAGCAAATAGTCCATTTGTTGATCAATACCTAAATCTCGGCATGGTCTGTCTTGGCAAAAGCTCCCTTCCCGAATTTGGCTTTAGTGCCAGCACCGAATTTATGGTTGATGAGCCAACTCATAACCCTTGGCATATCGATTACTCATCTGGTGCCTCTTCTGGTGGCAGTGCCGCACTTGTGGCAAGTGGCGTGGTCCCAATTGCTCATGCCAACGATGGTGGCGGCTCAATTCGTATTCCAGCGGCTGCTTGTGGCCTAGTAGGCTTAAAGCCCACACGTGGGCGGCTGGTGATTAACCCAGAACAAAAAGCCTTACCCATTAATATAATTTGTGACGGTGTCGTAACCCGCAGCGTGCGCGATACCGCAAACTTTTATGCCGGTGCTGAACGTTTTTATCAAAATCCAAAACTTGCGCCCATCGGCTTGGTACAAGGACCATCAACACGACGACTGCGTATCGGCTTTGCAACCGACTCCATCACGGATGCGATAATCGATAATGAAACGCGCGCTACGGTACAAAACACGGCCAAACTGCTCGCAACACTCGGTCATCATGTTGAGGAAATTGAGCTGCCCATTCGCCAACAATTCCCTAAAGACTTTGCTATGTACTGGGGGTTTTTAGCGTTTATGGTCGACACCTTTGGCCGCAAAATTATCGACCCCAAATTTGATGCCAGCCAGCTCGACAACTTAAGCAAAGGCTTAAGCAAGATGTTCCGTCAGCAAGCTTGGCGCTCACCTGCCATGCTCTATCGCTTAGGCCGAGTGCAGCAACAATATGCCAACGTCATGAAGCAATACGATGTGGTACTTACGCCAACGCTGGCGCATACCACGCCAAAGCTTGGATACCTAAAGCCAGACCAACCATTCGAGCAATTATTTCAACGGCTAGAACAGTATGTTTGCTTTACCCCACTCAATAATGTCGCTGGCAGCCCAGCCATCTCACTACCGATGGGACACAGCCAACTAGGGCTACCAATAGGCATGCACTTTTCTGGCGCTCACGGTGATGAAGCAACGCTGTTGTCATTAGCATTTGAACTAGAAGCTGCACAACCCTGGCGACGAATTCAAGACCGATAGTCGGCGATTAATGCTGCTGGTCGCATCTAAACGGATGTCGACTAGCAGTAGGCTGAGTGGGTTGTGGTACTCTCGCTGAGTCCTTATAACCAGACTGGAGAGTCAACGATGCTTGGCCTGATGCAGAACCAGCCACTACTAATTTCTTCCTTAATTGAGTTTGCTGACCGCTTTCATAGCGACACCGAAATCGTCAGCCGTCGTGTTGAAGGTGACATTCACCGCTACACCTTTAAAGAATGTATGCCTCGTGCTCGACAAGTGGCCAATGCACTCGATAAAACCGGGCTAAGCATGGGCGCTCGTGTCGGCACATTAGCGTGGAATGGCTATCGCCACTTGGAGCTGTACTTTGGTGTTTCCGGCAGCGGCCGTGTGTTACACACCATCAATCCTCGCTTAATTCCGGAACAAGTTGCTTGGATTATCAATCATGCTGGCGATGAAGTGCTTTGCTTTGACATGACCTTCTTGCCAATCATTAAAGCCATTGCAAGCCACTGCCCCGGCGTCAAATCATGGGTTGCCATGTGTGATGCGGATGCACTGCCTAGTGACACTGGCATCAGCCAATTAGTGAGTTACGAAGCATGGATTGGCAGTGAGCGTAGCGAATACCCTTGGCCAATTCTGGACGAACAAGCAGCAGCCTGCCTGTGCTACACCAGCGGCACAACTGGCAATCCCAAAGGTGTTCTTTATAGTCACCGCTCCACCATTCTGCATGCCTATGGTGCCTGTCTGCCGGACAGCTTAAATATGTCCGCTCGCGATACCGTGTTGCCGGTAGTGCCCATGTTCCATGTTAATGCATGGGGTATCCCGTATATTTCTGCCCTTACTGGCTGCAAGTTAGTTTTCCCTGGTGCTGCTCTTGATGGCAAGTCAGTGTATGACCTAATTGAAGCCGAAAAAGTCACGCTGGCAGCAGGTGTCCCTACCGTTTGGCAAATGTTGCTGGGCCATATGGAGCAAAACAATCTACGCTTTAATGTCCTGAAACGCACCGTCATTGGTGGCTCAGCTTGTCCACCAGCCATGATTCGCGCCTTTAAAGAGACTTATGGCGTTACCGTACTACACGCTTGGGGCATGACCGAAATGTCGCCTTTAGGCACCGTCTGCACACTGAAAAAGCGCCATGAATCCTTGAGCGCTGATGAACAGCTAGCCATTAACTGCAAACAAGGCCGCCCCGTGTTTGGTGTAGACATGAAAATTGTCGACGAAGAAGGCAACACCCTTCCGCACGACGGTAAAGCTCAGGGTGAGCTGCTGGTTAAAGGCCCATGGATTGTGCAGTCTTACTTCCGCGGCGAAGGTGGCGATCCATTAGTCAATGGCTGGTTCCCAACCGGTGACGTCGCCACCATTGATCCTGAGGGCTACTTACAGATCACCGACCGCAGCAAAGATGTGATTAAGTCAGGTGGCGAGTGGATTAGCTCAATTGAGGTCGAGAACATTGCGATGGCGCATCCTGCTGTTGCAATGGCTGCTTGTATTGCCATGCCACACCCCAAGTGGGATGAACGTCCATTGTTGGTCGTTGTTAAAAAGCCTAGCGCAGAAGCAACTCGTGATGAGTTACTAGCATTTTTTGAAGGTAAGATCAGTAAGTGGCAGGTGCCAGATGATGTGGTATTTGTTGATGCCATTCCCTTGGGAGCCACTGGCAAGATGCAAAAAATGAAACTACGCGAAGAGTTAGCTGACTATAAGTTGCCTACTGCTTAAAACATGGAGCTAATAAAAAGGCCGGCATTATCGCCGGCCTTTTTATTGCATCAACAGCGACTTATTGAGTCTTTTTCGTTTTGATCATAAAGGCGGCCATTGCCGGCAATACCATCACAGCACCAATCATGTTCACTGAGAACAAGAAAGCTAGCAAGATACCCATATCTGCCTGGAACTTCAGTGCTGAGAAAGCCCATGTACCTACCGACACACTCATGGTGACCGCAGTGAAGATCGCCGCCGTACCACGTTGTTGCAAGGCAACATGGAACGCTTCTTCTAATGTATCGCCTGCCTCTAGCCTTAGCTTCATACGCTCGAATAAGTAGAGCCCGTAATCGACACCGACACCAACACCAAGCGCAATGACCGGCAACGTTGCCACCTTCAAACCAATATCCATCATGGCCATCAGTGCGTTACACAACACCGCAGCAATCGACAGCGGAACCACAATACACAGCACCGCCATAACAGAACGGAACTCCATATAAACTAGCAGCGAAATGGCACCAAAGAGCATCAACAACATGATGACTTCAGCCTCATCAACCGCTTCGTTGGTTGCGGCCATCACACCGACATTGCCACTCGCCAACAAGAAGTCGATATTCTCTGCTTTATTGGCAGCAATATAGTCTTTAATTTCCTTAACGATATGTTTGATGCTCTCGCCTTGGTGATCCTTGGTGTAAATCACTACCTGCATAACACTACAATCAGTGTTGAGTAAGCCGGTCGAGGTATCAATTGGCGTTACCGCTTGTGCCAAATTGTCACGATTTCGGGAATGCACTCGCCAGTTCGGGTTGCCCTCGTTCCAGCCTGCACCAACAATCTTCGAAAGGCCCGCCAGTGAGGTTGTGCTAGCAACACCATGCACACCACGCATATGCGTCTCAAAGCGATCAATAGCATCCATTACTTCATAATCAGTACAGGCGCCATCAATATCTTTGCTCTGCACAATGACTGACAACACATCCACGCCAATCGAGAAGCTGTTAACAATAGTTTCGACATCTTGGTTATAACGCGAATCATCATGTAGCTCTGGCACACCAGTACCTAAATCGCCGGTTTTTAAGTCACGTGATTTTAAGGTGCCGGCACCTAACAAAACTGCCGTGCCTAATAACGTCACCATTGCAACTTTGGGACGCGCAAATATTCTTAAGCGACTCCATATCCACTCACCACGCTCAGAACCGCCTTGCGCTTTCAAACTATTCAGCTCTTTTGGTGTTAAGCGCACGTAGGTCAGCAAAATAGTGAGCAACATTTTGTTGGTAACCAACATCACAGCCACACCAATACTGGTGGTAATCGCCAACTCTCGTACGATATCAATCGCGATATAAATCATCACCAAGAAACCCACGGCATTTGACAGCAATGCCATAGCACCCGGCACAAACAACGCACTAAATGCGTTACGCGCCGCTTGATGAGAATCAAAACCTTGAACAACCTCCATCTTCCACGCGTTAGTCATTTGTACCGCGTGACTAACACCAATCGAGAAGGTTAGGAACGGCACCAAAATTGACATCGGGTCTATGCCATAACCAATAATTGGCAAAATGCCTAACAACCAAACTACCGGCACCATTGCACAGGCCAGTGCCAGCACAGTTAACTTAAGAGAGCCTGAGTAGAACAACAGAAGAATGGTCGTGATAACAAATGCAATCGCAAAAAACACCAATACACTGGCCGCACCTTCAGCAATATCACCAACTGCTTTCGCAAAGCCAATGATGTGCAAGCTGACATCATCGGTGGCACGATCGGTACGAATTTTCTCTAACTTCTCCGCCATGTCACGATAATCAAGACGATCACCGGTTTGCGGATCAATTTCCAGTAGTTCAGCGGCAACAATGGCGCCTTTGAAGTCATTGGCAACTAGACGACCAACATAACCCGACTTCAAGACATTAATACGAACTTGCTCAAGGTCTTCTTCGGTATAGGCAAATTCGGCAGGAATCACGTTTCCGCCCGAAAAGCCCTCCTCCACAACCTCAATAAAGCGCACATTTGGCGTAAACAATGACATTACCGAAGCACGATCAACACCAGGCAAGAAAAACACATCGTCGGTGACTTCTTTCAGTGCCTTGAAAAACTCAGGTGAATAAATGTCGTCAGCTTCTTCGGCACGCAACGCGATCACAACGCGGTTCGCACCACCAAAATCTTTACGATACTCCAAGAAAGTTTGCATGTACGGATGTTGCAGCGGAATCATTTTTTCGAAACCGGCATCCACACGTAACTGTGTTGCAGACCAACCAAGGGCGACCGTAATTAATGCAAAAAGGGTCAATAGCGATTTACGATTACCAAATAGAAAATTGGCAAACGTTTCGACAAAATCACGTAATTTCATGCGAGTCAGTCCTGTGTTAGTTCAATTTAGCTAGGTGTTCGCCACCTTGGCCGAGTGCAACTAAGGTGTCGCCTGACACCAATACACCTGCCAACATTGGACTACCTTCGAGCTGACTTACGGTAAATGTTAGGCCATTGTCTGAACTCGTCATGACAGTGCCGTTTTGTCCAACTAAACGCAGCTTGCCATCAGCACAGGCACATGAACTGAACATTGATGACTGCCCTTCATGGGTTACCTCCACAAAAGTCTGACCTGCATCCTCACTACGAAGTACATGACCACGCATTCCGAAAATTAACACTTGATTTTCAGACAGCGCTTGCGCTCCAAAGTAAGAACCTTGATATGACACAGGCACGATACTCCAGTTTTCACCGGCATCTTCTGAACGCAACACAGTACCGGCCTCACCGGCAATGATTAGCGTAGTTTCACTTAGCTTCTGAATAGCATTGTGATGCCAGTCCAGCTCAGAAATTAAGCGTGAACCCCATGTTTGACCACCATCACGACTATCCATGTAGAGGCCATAAGCGCCTACAGCGATGGCATAGTCTGGTGATACAAAAACTGCATCGAACAACGGCGTTTCGGCCTCGATATCAATATTGACTTGAGTCCAAGTGCTACCGCCATCAGTGGTGCGCAAAATGACTTGGTCATGACCGACCGCAACACCCAACTTATCATTCGCAAATCGAATATTTGTTAATGACGACTCAGTTGGAGATGCCACAGCAGTCCATTCGGTGCTGCCTGCTTCACGACGAAAAATACGACCTCGTTCACCCACTGCAAACTCATGTGAGTTAGTACTAGTGGCACCCATGATCATCGTAGAGTCAATGCGAACGGTGGTCTCTGGTAGCGGTGGACCTGAGCGATGCGAAAATGCATAACTCAAGCAAACCGCCACAAACGCTAGAAACAGATAGGGAATCCCTCTGGACAGCATGTGGCTGCTCCTTATTTTTTATAATGCCTAAATTAACGTGTACCAGCACCGCGCAAGCCAGATGGCGAGAAGTCGGAAGCACTACGTGAAATACGACGAAATACCCAAGGCTCTTCGTTCACGAGGCCCATAGCTAAGTAACGACCAGACTGTAAATCATGGTGAACTTCGATGCCGGGTGATACCGCCAACAAATCATACATTGGCACAGAATGTGACTCAGATACACGCCACAATTGGCCACGTGCATCATATTTATCAGTGCTTACTACCGCCCACGAATCCTCATCAACGTAGAACACGCGTTTGCTGTAAATATGGCTAGTACCTGACTTTAAGGTCGCCTCAACAACCCAAACACGGTGCAGCTCATAACGCGCTAAATCTGGGTTGATATGTCCAGGACGAACGACGTCAGAAATTTTGTAGGCATTGCTATTAATTTTGTATGAGTTGTAAGGTACATAAAGCTCACGCTTACCCACTAACTTCCAGTTATAACGATCAGTCGCACCGTTAAACATACCAAAGTCATCGTTGGTACGCAGACCATCAGAGGCTGTACCTGGATTATCATAAGCTACGTTAGGTGCTAAGCGAACACGACGTTGGCCTGGGTTATAAACCCAAGCTTGGCGAGGGTTGGTGTTCTGATCTAGATACTCATGAACTAGCAAAATTTGACCTGCCAAACGTGCAGGTGCAGTTACTGTTTGCAAGAAGTGAGTCAACTTATTGGCATCACGCTGCTCAGGTTTCTTTTGCAAGTTGTTGTAATGAAAGTCGTACTCATATTCAAAGCGTACTGGCGTAAATTGGCCACTACGAGTTACCGCAACTTGCGCATTGTTTGTTGCAAAAGTATCACCACGATAAGAAGTAATGTGATTCCAGATGACTTCTACACCCGATTTAGGCTGAGGAAATGGAACGCCCACTGAGGTACCAGTGAAGCCATTACCACCACCAGCAAGTTTTACTCGACCTAAGTTTGCTTGAGAAGCATCGTAAATTGCTTTTGGATAGGCAACTGTACGATGTGTTGGATAAACATTTAACTTCCATGTTGGGTACGCTTTTAATAATGCTTTTTGACCATCACTTAATTTATCAGCGTGCTGTGCCATGTTGGCTGCAGAGATTGTAAGAGTTGGCTTTTCACTGGCAAAGGGGTCAACATAATGACCACCCGGCTTAAACCCTGCTGGCGCTGACGTTAAACCGCCGGTCCATGCTGGAATAGTACCTGCAGCATTACCTGCTTTTTCTGCACCAACTGGTGTCAGTTCAGCAGCATGTGCCATAGACGCTGAAAGCAGCGCCACAACAAAAAGTGTTTTTTTCATTTTTATACTCCGTGGGACAAATTAAAACGCATAACTAAGGCTGGCCGCGACAAAGTCACGATCAATATTTGGGTTGGCAATGCTCCTGAACTCTCGAGGCTGCCCTTCAGGGAGAGAAGTCGGGCCTGCAGGCGCAGAACAGGCAGCCGAACCTGAGCCGGGAAGAAGAATATCTGTCTGGCAGTCAGTGCCTGCAATTTCACGCCCACCAAAAAACGTAGTGTAAGCAACATCGGCGGACCACACTTGGTTATATGTTGCCTGCATACCAACTGAAATCGCCTTTACATCCTCTGTTAAGAATGGGCTGACACCCTTAACATCATGTGCAAAAACCAAACGTGGCAACATGTTTACACCGGCAAACACATTGTTGTACTCAAAACGAGTAACTGCTCGATAACCCCATGAATTACGAGTGGCATACCCTACGCCACGTGGCTGGGCTGAACCATTGGCGACCAATGGTGTTGGATAGTCAAAAAGCCCAGCCCCAGCATTACCGCTACGTTCCCCTGGCAAATATGCACCTGGGCCATTAAACAAAATGCCATCTGGTAACTGCATATGCACAAAAGCTGCTTCGAACAAGCCGATTACTTGGCTCGCACCAAACAAGTTAGGGATAGCCTTTAATGCAGTGAATTGGAACTGATGAAATGGCACACGCTCAAAACCCTGTAGATAGTCACCTGCTGCAGGACTTGGGCCATCACGACCATCATAGCCTGGCACATCATTACCGAAACCGGCTTGGTTCGGTACACCTAGCGCCGCTAGCGATAGCTCAACAGATGCTTTTTGTAGCGGTAAATTTGGACGATAAGAATACTCACCCTGTAAAGCCAAACCAAATGGACCCGGCGCATTAAAACTCAAGCCATAGAGCTGAATATTTTCGGGATACTCTGCGAACACACGGGCATCACCTTCTTGATTTAAAAATGAACCTTTTGTTGCACTCGCTAGTGGAATACGACTGTGATAATTCATGGCATAAAGGCCAATTTCCATGTTACCAAGGAAAGGGGTGAACCAGCGCATTGCCAAGCCATATTGATCGCCATCCTTTGCGAAGCGATCAGGGTCACGAGTAATCACAGAGCTTGGTGCGGGCTCACAAGGATCTGCACAGTTTCTACTCTCACGATCTTTTGTTTCAAAGTCAGGAGTGCGACCAAATCCGGTAAAAGCAGCTTGGCCTCCCGGGCCAAAAACATCGGTTGTACTAAAGAAAGCACCGGACGGATCAATTCTAAACGGCTCAAATTTAAATTGGTAAAATGCCTCTAACGTAACGTCTTCTGTAACTTGTGTAGATGCAAAGAGCATGGGAACAGGAATAAACGCTTCTTTTAGCTCGGATCCTGGTGTACGGAAACGGACCACGTCGATGGGGTTAATGGCATTAATGCCCCCCAAAATAAATGTACTTTCACCCCAGCTAACCACTTGACTACCAAGGCGCACGTTGATTTTTTGGCCTGAAACATCAAACTCATGCCGCACGAAGGCGTCAAACAGTTCCATGTCGAAATCCATACGTTTATGCGCAATCTCACTTAGCTCATCCTTACGACGTGCAGCCAAATCTGACACATAACCAAAACGAGCAAAGAATCCAGTTTTCCCAGCAGAGATATCAAGATCGTGAAGCCCTTTTAAAGCCAGAGAAACTAGTTCTCCTCGTTCATAATTCAGGTTTCCTTGATCTTCATTAACACTACGTGATGTGCCGCCATTCACAATACCAACATTTCGTTTGTCCGGATGTTCTGTGCGCACAAGCGCACCAACACTAAAAATAGTGTCGAATGTGAAGGTCAGATCACTGTCGTCAGAAAACTTAAACGTGGCCGCATGGGCTTGAGCAGCAGAAAAGGCAACTGCCACTGCAATTAATGACGCACTCAACGAATGCTTTGATACTAAGTTGGGCATTTTGGACCCCTTATTTTGTTATTATTTGTATGCTTTTGTATTGTTTCTGTAAGTTTATTCTTAGCGCCATGAACTTACAAGAGTTACTGCCAACTATGCCTATATTGCCCTAACTTCAACGCTTTCACAACAAATGTCAACTGTCGATTAATTCCGCCTGACGACCGTCAAAATAAATAGACAAGGCTCATCACACGTTAGACAATCGCGCACGTTCGAGTGTCCAGCTCACGCTGGTCTACCTTTGGTAGACGGGAAGTCGGTGTAAGTCCGACGCTGCCCCCGCAACGGTAAAATTGGTTAGGGTTTTCATAGCCACTGTCATTTTGAT
>CAMTYC010000085.1:0-20661 GCA_947085865.1 uncultured Moraxellaceae bacterium | reverse complement strand
TGCACCGCTGCTTGGTTTAGCCATATTTCTGCTGATTTGGCAGTTTGCATCACAACGTATTGATACCTCCTTGGGTACTTTTCCAGGCCCGCTAGAAGTGGTGGAGCAGGCAGGAAATTTATTTGACGAGCATCAAGCACAGCGTGAGCGTGGTCGGGTCTTTTTGGAGCGCCAAGAAGAGCGTATTGCTGCCCGTCTCGCTGACGATCCTTCATGGCAGCCGGTACGTCGTAGTTATACCGGTTCGCCTACGTTTATTGACCAGATTGGCACTAGCTTGTTCACCGTGTTGGCAGGTTTTGTACTGGCCTCGCTGATGGCGATACCACTTGGCATCGTTATGGGCTTGAGTCGTTTTGTGCACAACGCAGTGAACCCCATTGTGCAGATTTTCCGCCCAGTCTCACCACTGGCTTGGTTGCCGCTAGTCACCTTGGTGGTGGCCGCTGTGTATACCAGCGAAGACCCAATGTTCTCACGGTCATTTGTGGTGTCCATGTTCACCGTGACCCTGTGCTGCTTATGGCCAACGCTGATCAACACTGCCGTTGGTGTAACCACCGTCAGTCCAGATCTTAATAACGTTAGCAAGGTGCTGCGTCTGAGCTGGTTCACCCATGTTCGCAAGATTGTATTGCCATCCGCTATTCCGATGATGTTTGCCGGCTTACGTGTTTCGCTGGGTATTGCATGGATGGTGTTGATCGCCGCCGAGATGCTGGCTCAGAACCCGGGTCTAGGCAAATTTGTTTGGGATGAATTTCAAAATGGCAGCTCGGAATCACTGAGCCGCATCATGACTGCCGTCATCGCCATTGGCCTGATCGGCTTCGTTCTCGACCGAGTGATGTTGTTAGTGCAACGCAAAGTCGATTGGCAAGCAGGAGCCAAATAATGAAAACCTTATTAGAAATTTCAGCCGTTGATATGCGTTTTGATACGCCGAAGGGAAGCTTCGAGGCACTCAAAAACGTCAATTTGAAAATTGCCGATGGTGAGTTTGTGTCGCTGATTGGCCACTCAGGTTGTGGCAAGTCCACCGTGCTCAACTTAGTCGGCGGCCTGTTAGAGGCCAGCAATGGCGGCATTATTCTGGACGGCAAAGAGGTATGTGAGCCGGGCCCTGAGCGCGCCATTGTGTTTCAGAACCACTCTTTGTTGCCGTGGTTAACGGTTTGGGAAAATGTTGAGTTAGCTGTACGCACGGTATTCCGTGGCAAAAAAACACGGGCCGAAATGAATGACTGGATCGCTCATAACCTAGACCTAGTGCATATGGGTCATGCTTTAAATAAGCGTCCGGGTGAAATCTCCGGTGGTATGAAACAGCGTGTTGGTATCGCGCGTGCACTGGCTATGCAACCACGTGTGTTGTTGATGGATGAACCCTTTGGTGCGCTCGATGCACTGACTCGGGCGCATCTACAAGACACGCTGATGGAGATTCAGCGCGACCTGAAAAACACCGTCATCATGATTACCCACGATGTTGATGAAGCGGTGTTGTTATCGGACCGCATTGTCATGATGACCAACGGCCCATCGGCCACCGTCGGTGAAATTCTTGATATTGATCTGCCGCGTCCACGCGAACGTTTAGCGCTAGCTGACGATCCTCACTACAACCATCTGCGCCATGAAGTGTTGGCGTTCTTGTATGAGAAGCAGCGCAAGGTGGAACCATTACCAACTAAAGCGTCTAAAAGTCCACTGCCACGCGCAGTTGGCAGCGATTTGTGATGCGGAGTATCGACATGAACAAGCCTAAATTAGTGGTGATTGGAAATGGCATGGTGGGGCAGCGCTTTTTGGAAGAGCTGGTTAGCCGTGAGCATGGGTATGACATCACGGTATTTTGTGAAGAGTCTCGTCCCGCTTATGACCGTGTGCAGTTAAGCAGCTATTTTTCTGGCTCAACAGCAGACGATTTATCACTGGTAGAGCAAGACTTCTTTGCCAAGCACGGTATTAACCTGATGCTGCATGATGAGGCCATTGCTATTGATCGTGCCGCTCATCAAGTGCTTAGTCGTTCTGGCCAACGCGTGGATTACGATCGTTTAGTGCTGGCCACTGGCTCATACCCGTTTGTGCCACCTATTCCCGGCAATGACCGAGTGGGTTGTCATGTTTATCGCACCATTGATGATCTCGACGCCATTCAGGCCTCTGCTCGTGTAAGCCAAGTAGGCGTGGTAATTGGCGGTGGTTTGTTGGGTTTAGAAGCGGCTAAAGCGTTAAAAGATTTAGGCCTTGAAACTCATGTGATTGAGTTTGCTCCGCAGTTGATGGCTGTGCAGTTAGACACTGTCGGTGGTGGTGTACTGCGTCGCAAAATTGAAGCCATGGGTGTGCGTGTGCATACCGGCAAAGCAACACAGCGCATTGAAGATGGCCGTCAGCAATTACATAAACTGGTGTTTGCTGATGGCGAGCTGGAAGCCGATTTGATTTTGTTCTCGGCAGGTATTCGTCCACGCGATCAGTTGGCACGTGACTGTGGTCTACAAGTAGGTGAGCGCGGTGGGGTCATTATCGATAACTACTGCACCACCTCTGATCCCGCCATTTCCGCCATTGGTGAAGTTGCGCTGTGGGATGGTCGAATCTATGGCCTAGTTGCTCCCGGTTACGACATGGCACGCCAGTTAGCCAATGTGTTGTGTGACGAAGTCTGTAGCGGATTTTGTGGCGCAGACATGAGCACCAAACTCAAGTTGCTGGGTGTTGAAGTAGGCTCGATTGGCGATGCCCATGCCCGCAGCGAAGGCGCGTTAACCTGCCAGTTTGAAGACAGCATTACTGGTGTTTATAAGCGCTTGGTCATCAGTGCTGATGGTCAGAAACTGTTAGGTGCGGTGTTGGTGGGTGACACCAGCGACTATGGCAGCTTGCTGCAATACAGTCTGAACGATATGACCCTGCCATCATCACCGATGAGTCTGATTTTGCCGGCCGGGGATGGCAAGCCTGCGTTGGGTGTGGATGCTCTGCCTGATACTGCACAAATCTGCTCATGTAATAACGTCAGCAAAGGCGGCCTGTGCGCAGCGATTAGCCAAGGTTGTAGCACCATGGCGGCGCTAAAGTCTGAAACCCGTGCTTCGGCCACCTGTGGTGGTTGTGCTGCACTGGTAAAACAAGTGTTAGATGCTGAGCTAAAACGCCAAGGCGTGGCGGTAAACAATCACTTATGTGAGCACTTTGCCTATAGCCGTCAGGAGATTTATCACCTGGTTCGTATTAACAATATTCGTAGCTTTGATGAGCTGCTGGAACGTTTTGGTCAGGGCCATGGCTGTGATATTTGCAAGCCTGCCAGCGCCTCTATTTTGGCATCTTGCTGGAATGACTACGTGCTGGATCAGCGCCATGTGGGTCTGCAAGACACCAATGACAACTTCCTCGCTAACTTACAAAAAGACGGTAGTTATTCGGTGGTGCCACGGGTTCCCGGTGGCGAAATCACGCCAGAAAAACTGATTGTGATTGGTGAGGTTGCTAAGCGTTATGACCTCTACACCAAAATCACTGGTGGCCAGCGTATTGATTTATTTGGTGCCCGTGTCGAGCAGCTGCCATTGATTTGGCGTGACCTAATCGATGCCGGTTTTGAGTCTGGCCATGCCTACGGCAAATCATTGCGCACAGTGAAGTCCTGTGTTGGATCAACCTGGTGTCGTTATGGTGTGCAGGATTCAGTTGCCATGGCCATTTTGGTTGAAGAGCGTTATCGCGGTTTGCGTTCACCACACAAACTCAAGATGGCGGTGTCTGGCTGCACTCGTGAGTGCGCCGAAGCACAAAGCAAAGACGTGGGTGTCATCGCCACCGAAAAAGGGTGGAATTTATACCTTTGTGGTAATGGCGGCATGAAACCACGGCACGCCGAGTTGTTTGCCAGCGACTTGGATGACGATACCTTGATTCGTTATATCGATCGCTTCCTGATGTTTTATATCCAAACCGCAGATCGTCTACAGCGCACCTCGGTATGGCGCGACAACTTAGAAGGCGGTTTAGCTTATCTACAAGACGTCATCATCAATGATTCTTTAGGGCTAGCAGCCGAGCTGGAAGCACAAATGCAGTCAGTGATCGACACCTATGAGTGTGAGTGGAAGCGCACGGTTGAAGATCCACAAGCACTGCGTCGTTTCCGTTCGTTTGTTAACGATGACAGCGCTGATGAAGCCATTGTTTATGTCCGTGAGCGCGGTCAAAAACGACCTGCACGCGAAGAAGAAAAACAACTCGTTTTGGAGGATGCATCATGATCATGGCGGTAGAAAGCCAAGCATCTGTATTTGCTGATTGGCATGATATTTGTGGCACTGAAGACATCACCTTGGGCACCGGTATGGCGGCCAAATTATTTGGTCGTCAGCTCGCAATTTTCCACACCCGCGAAGGCTATTTCGCACTGGGCAATTGTGATCCGTTTAGTGGTGCCAATGTATTAGCTCGCGGCATTGTGGGTGATCTGGCGGGCAAATTAGTAGTGGCCTCACCGGTCTATAAACAACACTTCTGTTTGCGCACCGGTATTTGCTTAGAAGACATGACGGTGACTGTGCCGGTATGGCGAGTGGTGCAGCGCAATGGCCGTGTTTTAGTGTCGGAAGAGCGTTAATCATGGCTGGCCCGCGTCCACGTTTACTCATCATTGGTAATGGCATGGCGGCAACACGTCTGCTCGATGAGCTGTTGTTGCGCGACGCTGGCCGCTTTGCCATCACCGTGATTGGTGAGGAGTCTGCACCGGGTTATAACCGTATTTTGTTATCACCGTGGTTGGCCGGTGAAAAGACTAATGAGCAAGTTATTACCCACGATCAGGCTTGGTATTACCGCCATGGCATTCGTTTATACACCGGTGATCCGGTGGTTTTAATTGACCATGAGGCAAAACAAGCGACTACCCAATCTGGTGCAGTTTATAGCTGGGATAAATTGGTATTAGCAACGGGCTCGCGTGCGGCTCTTTTGCGCCTGCCTGGACATGAACAAGCCGGTGTTTTGGCGTTTCGTACCCTGGCGGATGCCGAGCAATTGCATGCCGCGGCGCAGCGTGGTGGTGCCGCGGTAGTGATCGGCGGTGGTTTGTTAGGGCTAGAGGCAGCATGGGGTTTATGTCGCTTAGGCATGTCAGTCACCGTCGTGCATAACGGGGATTGGTTGATGAATCGTCAGTTAGATCGTGAGGCCGGTGAGTTGCTGGCCGCATCACTGCAAGCGCGCGGTATTAATGTCTGTGTGTCTGCCAATAGTGAGTACTTTACCGGTGACGGTCAGGTCACCGGTTTGATGTTATCCGGTGGTCAGCATATTCCCTGTAGCTTGGTGGTGATGGCCTTAGGCATTGTGCCCGAAGTAAGTTTGGCCAAGTCCATGGGGCTGGATTGTCCGCGTGCGATTGCAGTGGATGCTTGGTTGCGCACCTCATTAACTGACGTTTTTGCGCTTGGCGAGTGCTGCCAAATTGATGAAGAGTTATTTGGCATGGTGGCGCCGATTTATCAGCAAGCAAAAGTGCTGGCGGGATTGCTGTGTGGTGTAAATGACCCCGGTTATTGCCGTGAAACTTTGCCGACTCGCTTAAAAGTGAGTGGCATCGATGTATTTTCAGCGGGTGACCTGAGTGCATTGGAAGGCTGCCGAACACTGGCATGGCGTGATGCTCAGGCCGGCCACTATCGTCGTTTATGGTTCCGTCGACACCAGTTAGTAGCGGCGGTGATGTTTGGCGAAGTAGATGATGGTGCCGCTTATTTTGAACTGATTGAGCAGGGCCGCCCCATTCGTAATCCAGCAGAGCTTCTGTTTTCAGCGGAGGCCGCATGACAGCGTGTATTAACAGTACCTGCCCTTATTGTGGCGTTGGTTGTGGTGTCACGGTATCAGACGATACAAGCACACACAGCATCAGTGTGCAGGGCGATCAACAGCATCCGGCTAACCAAGGCCGCCTCTGTGTTAAGGGCAGTGCTTTGGCAGACACCTTAGGCTCGAACGCACGTTTGCTGCAGCCACAAGTGGATGGTGAAGAGGTGTCTTGGGTTAAGGCCTTGGACAGCATTGCGTCACGTATGCGCAAAACCATCGATGAGTATGGTCCAGACTCAGTGGCGTTTTATGTGTCGGGCCAGTTGCTGACAGAAGACTATTACGTCGCCAACAAATTAATGAAGGGTTTTATTGGCAGCGCCAATATCGATACCAATAGTCGTTTATGCATGTCGACTGCGGTGGCCGCACATAAGCGTGCCTTTGGTAGCGACACGGTGCCTGGCTGTTATGAAGATTTAGAGCTGGCCGACTTGTTAGTGATTACTGGCTCGAATATGGCGTGGACACACCCGGTGGTGTATCAGCGTATTGTGGCCGCTAAAAAAGCACGACCTTCGATGCGGGTAGTGGTGATTGATCCACGTCGCACCGCAACAGCGGAGCTGGCTGACTTGCATTTGGCCATCACCCCCGGCAGTGACGGTTATTTATTTGATGGCCTATTGGCGTGGTTGATTTCTCAACGTGCCATCGATAGCCGCTATATTTTGGCTCACACCGAAGAGTATTTAACCGCCGCTAGAGCCAGCCTTGCCCGTAGCAGTGATCCATTGGCAGTAGCAGCGCGTTGCGGCATTTCGGTTGATGATTTGCTGACGTTTTATCGCTGGTACTGTGACACCCCGCGCACTGTCACGGTTTTTTCGCAAGGCATTAACCAGTCCGCCAGTGGTGTTGATAAAGCCGGCGCGATTCTGAATTGCCATTTGGCCTGTGGCCGTATTGGTAAACCTGGCGCGACACCGTTTTCGATCACTGGCCAGCCCAACGCCATGGGCGGTAGAGAGGTGGGTGGGCTGGCCAACCAGTTGGCCGCGCATATGGATATTGATAATCCACAGCATCGTGACCTGCTTAGCCGCTTTTGGAATAGTGACCGCATTGTTGAAAAGCCGGGACTTAAAGCCGTGGATCTGTTTGATGCCATGGCCGACGGCCGTATTCGTTTTGTTTGGATTATGGCGACCAATCCTTTGGTGTCGTTACCAGATGCCAATCGGGTGCGGCAGGCATTAGCGGCATGTGACTGCGTGGTGGTATCAGACTGTGTTGATGATACCGATACCCTACGATTAGCAGACATCAAGTTGCCGGCTGCAGGCTGGGGAGAAAAAGACGGCACGGTAACCAATTCTGAGCGTTGCATTTCGCGCCAGCGTGCGTTTTTGCCAATGCCGGGTCAAGCTCGTCCAGATTGGTGGGCTGTGTGTGAAGTGGCTAAGCGTTTAGGTTTTGGGCAGGCCTTTAATTTTGAAAATGCGGCTGCGATTTTTCGTGAGCATGCAGCACTTTCGGCATTTGAAAATAAAGGCCGTCGTGACTTTGATATTGGTGCCTTGGCACGCTTAAAAGATGCTGAGTATGAAAGCCTGGCACCGGTGCAATGGCCAGTGCCTAGCAGCCGTCGCCAAGGCACGGCCAGAATGTTTGTTGATGGCCGCTTTTTTACCCCGAATGGCCGTGCTTGTTTTGTGGATGTTACACCTAAGCCAGCGGCGCAACGTTGTGATGCCCAGCATCCGTTTATGCTCAACACCGGTCGTATTCGTGACCAGTGGCATACCATGACTCGCACCGGTCGCAGTGCGCGTTTATTGCAGCATATTGCTGAGCCTTTTGTAGAACTGCACGAAGCGGATATGCATAGCCTTGGCGTGAGTGAGGATCAGTTAGTACGAGTGCACAATAGCTTGGGTGAATGTGTAGTACGTGTGCGTCGTCAGGATGGACAGACGCCGGGCACTGCGTTTATGCCGATTCATTGGAATGATTGTTTTGCCTCGGCTGCGCGTGTGGACAGCTTAGTGGCGGCAGTGTGTGACCCTATCTCTGGTCAGCCCGCCTTTAAACAAACACCAGTAGCTATTTCACCTTTACGCAGCGATTGGCAGGCATTGTTGTTAAGTCGCACGCCACTGCCGTTACCGAAAAATCATTACTGGTGTCGGCGTGAGCAAGCGGGCTGGCAAGTGCTATTGACGGCTGGTGCGCGTCGTCCAACATTAGCGGAGTTAAAGCAGCTTTGGGCCAGTGAGGTTGATACATGGGCTGAGCTTGATGATGAAGAGGGTGGCGACATTCGCTTAGTGGGTTATGCCGGTGGTGAGGTTCGTTGCTGGTTGTCACTACGCCTTGATCGCCCCGAAGTTGATGAGTCGTGGTTACTGACCTCATTAGCCGATGTTGAGCTGAATGCGCGAGAGCTGGCGCGTGGTATACCAGCCACCGGTGGTGACCGCAGCCCGCTCATTTGTAGTTGTCATCAGGTGCGTACCGCTCGTCTACAAACTGCCATTGCCGAAGGTCATTGCACGGTCGAAGCTTTAGGCGCATGCACTCGTGCTGGTACCAACTGTGGCTCCTGCATTCCAGAGTTAAAACAGTTGTTGGTGGTTAGCGCCGTTGCCTAACCATTGATCCGACAAAGGGTGGATTTCTCCGTGGTTCAGGTTCAGGATTAATGTAGATTCTGGCCACAGGAGATGCGCAATGGATATTCGAATTGCGACAACAGCGGCTGAGTTTGCCGCTTGTTATCACGTGATGCGTGAATTACGTAATCAATTCGACAGCGACACCTTTGTTGACTGGGTGCATGAACAAGCCAACCAAGGTTATGTCTTAGCCTATATCGCTGGGCCTTCTGGGCCAGTGTCTGTTGCCGGATATCGCATTCGAGAAAACCTAGCGTGGGGACGTTATATGCAGGTGGAAGACATTGCCACACTGCCGGCGTATCGTTCAAAACGTATGGGTTCTGCCCTGGCGCAATGGTTAATCGATCAGGCTCAGCAAGCAGAGTGTTTAACAGTGCATGTGGACAGCCCACTGGGCGCTGATCAGCTACAGCGCTTTTGTGAGCGGCAAGGCTTCCAAGTCAGTGCTCAGCATTTCAGCCGTACCTTGTAACTTGCATTAAATAGTGCAGCGCCCTGATGAGTGGCACGTTTATAGTGCGTTTGTTTAGCTTTTGTTCAGTCATAGCGCTGGAGAATTTAAGCAAGTTATTGAAAAGTAATACTTAATTTTTATGGCACAAAGCTTGCTTTAGATTAAGTGTCAGTCGGCCAATGAAGGCTGCAGACAAACAATCTGATTCGAGCAATGGCGCTCACCGCATGGACATTCGTCCATGTTGTGGGCGTTTTTTTTGGCCTTAAAAAAGGTCAGTGAGGTGTCTGTGCTGAGTCTTTTTATGCCGTGGAGCATGCGCTTCCGTAGTCAAAACGATGTTAATCAGCCGTCAGCAGCGGCAGCAGTTAAGCCACTGGGCAAGGTTTGGCTAGTGGGCGCAGGCCCAGGCGATCCTGAGCTGATTAGTGTGCGCGCCTTACGATTGTTGCGAAGTGCTGAGGTAGTGGTTCACGACCGGCTAGTGGCGGCTGAATTATTAGCTGAGTGTGGTCGTGGAGCCAAACTGATTGATGTTGGTAAGCGTCCTGGCCATCACGCCGTCACGCAGGCAGAGATTGAAGCCTTACTGATTAAGCAGGCACAGCTGGGTAAACAAGTGGTGCGCTTAAAAGGTGGCGACCCCTTTATTTTCGGACGAGGCGGTGAAGAAATGGCGGCATTACACGCCGCCGGTATTCACTGTGATGTTGTGCCCGGTATTACCGCTGCTGCAGGTTGTGCGGCTGCTGCTGGCTTTCCGCTCACGCAACGGCATGTCGCCGATAGTGTGTGTTTAGTCACCGCCACTCATGAAAATGACAATGACGAATTGCACTGGTCTTCATTGGCTGCGGACTCTCGCCGCACCTTGGTTTTTTATATGGGGCTGTCACGCCTCCAGCATATTCAGCAGCGCTTAACGGCGCATGGTCTGCCGGGATCAACACCGGCAGCACTGATCGAAAATGGCACAACACACTGCCAGCGTCGGGTGTTTTGCACACTCGATGACATTAGCGCCGAAGCGCTGCGTCATGGCCTGACTAGCCCGTGTTTATTGGTGGTTGGTCAGGTCGTGGCATTGGCCGCCGAGGCGTCTCCCATCAGTACCCTTAAGCCCTTAAGCCCTTGAGGACTTTTTCATGAAGCGATTAACACTTGCTGTATTACCGCTGTGTGGCTTGATGTTTCCTACTTCCGCTGTTTATGCCGATGATTTAGCCGCTGCACTTGTTGGTGGCAAAACAACGCTTAATTTACGCGTACGCCATGAGCAGGTAGATGACGATGCGTTGGCAAAAACAGCAGACGCTAGCACCTTACGTGCGCGTTTAAGTTATGCCAGTCAGCAATGGCGTGGCTTTGAATTGGGTCTAGAAGTGGACCATGTTGCGCACTTATTCAGTGAACGATTTAACGATACTCGCAATGGCAAAACCAACTTCCCGGTAGTGCCAGACCCGGATGGCACGGACTTAAACCAAGCGTTTATAACCTATAAAGTGGCCAAGTCTGCGCTTACCGCAGGTCGTCAGCGTGTCAATATTAATAACCAGCGTTTTGTGGGCGGTGTGGCTTGGCGTCAAAACGAGCAGACTTATGATGCGCTGCGCTTTAGTAGCAAAGATTTAGATAAGGTCAGTTTTGACTATATTTATGTGGATAAAACTCATCGCATTTTTGGCCCAGAAAAAGGTTTGCCGCTGGAAGACTTGCAAAGTGATCACCATATTGTCGCCGTGAGTTGGCAGCCAAGCAGTGCGTTAACTTTAGGCGCCTACGCTTATTTACTGGACTTTGATGATGCCGCTGCGTTGTCGTCACGTACACTGGGTGGTTATGCCAGCGGTACATTCCAAGTGGCGCCGGTTAAGTTGGACTATCGTGTAGAGGCCGCCAGACAAACAGATTATGGCAATAATCCTGCTGATTTTTCGGTTGATTATCACCACCTAGTATTAGGTGCTAGTGCAGCTGGTGTGCGTGTAGCGGTGGCTCAAGAAACTCTAGGTGCAGACCAAGGTGCGGGTGTTGCTATGCAAACTCCATTGGCGACGATGCATGCCTTCCAAGGTTGGGCTGATAAGTTTTTAAATACCCCGGCCAGTGGCGTTCGCGACCGTTATGTATCGGTTAATACCACGGTTAAAGACACTGCATTAGCTGCGATATGGCATCAATATGATGCGGATATCGGCTCAGCCAAATTGGGCAGTGAGCTGAACTTACAGGCCAGCCGAAAGTTTATGAATCGCTATACCTTAACGGCAAAGTACGCTAACTATCAGGCTGATACTTTTGCACGTGATACGCAAAAAATTTGGCTGATGGCGGAGGCCAGTTTTTAAGGAGTTTTGATGAGCTTGAAGGCCGTTATGTGTGCGCTGACCTTACTGTGTGTGCCGATGATTGGGCAGGCACAGCAGCTCACCATTGCGGCTGCTTCTAGTCTTAAGTTTGCTTTAGCAGATGTCGTTAGCGCGTTTAAGCAAGCCAACCCAAACGCTGACATCACGCTAGTGTTTGGCTCCTCCGGGAAGTTCAATGCGCAAGTTCAACAAGGCGCTCCGTTTGATCTGTATTTCTCGGCCGATATTGCCTACCTGCATGCCTTAGCTGAAAAGGGATATGCCGCCTCCGAGGTTATGCCTTATGCATTAGGCCGTATTGTGCTGTGGAGTACGCGTATTGATGTCAGCAAGATGACGCTGGCTGATTTAGCGCAGCCTCAGTTTCGTCGTATTGCTATCGCTAATCCTAGGCATGCCCCGTATGGTCAGCGTGCGGTCGAGGCGTTGCAGGCAGCCAGTGTGTGGCCGCAAGTTCAGCCCAAGATGGTGTATGGCGAGAGCATTGCCCATGCCACTCATTTTGTGCAGACCGGTAATGCCCAAGCCGGCATTATTTCCCTGTCTTTAGTGCTAAGCCCCGAGCTGACCAATCAGGGCAAATATGTCTTGATACCTGAGCATTTGCACGCACCCATTGAGCAAGGTTTTATGATTACCAAACGTGCTGCCAATAATCATTTAGCAATGCGTTTTGCAGACTATATGAGTCATCCAGAGGCGCGTCGCATCATGACCCAGTATGGTTTTACATTGCCGGCCAAGGCGTTATCAACGGATATGGTGCGTTAATGTTTTTAGATGCCGCAGACCTACAGGCGCTGTTGCTGACCATTCGTTTAGCGCTGGTGGTGACGCTGATTTTATTCATTGTGGGCACACCCATTGCGTGGTGGTTGGCGCGTACCGCTTCACCTTGGAAAGGGCCGGTAGCGGCGGTTGTGGCCATGCCCTTGGTGCTGCCACCGTCGGTCATGGGCTTTTACTTATTGCTAGCGATGGGGCCTGATGGACCTGTTGGCCAGCTAACACAATGGTTAGGGGTTGACCCCTTGCCGTTCACCTTTGCCGGTTTGGTGGTGGCATCGGTATTTTACTCGTTGCCCTTTATGGTGCAGCCAGTGCAAAACGCGTTTGAGGCTATTGGCTCACGCCCCCTAGAGGTGGCGGCAACCCTTAGAGCCTCACCGCTAGACCGCTTTTTTACCATTGCTTTGCCATTAGCGCGTCCCGGTTTTTTAACCGCAGGCGTGCTGACTTTTGCCCACACCGTCGGTGAGTTTGGTGTGGTGTTAATGATCGGTGGCAGCCTGCCCGGCGTTACGCGGGTGGCATCAGTGCAGATTTATGATCATGTCGAAGCGCTAGATTACAGCCAGGCTCATCGTTTGGCCGCGGTCATGTTGGTGTTTTCGTTTACGGTACTGCTGGCGCTTTATGCTTGGCGCCCGCTGCGTAAAAGGGTTGGCTCATGACGTTGATTCGTGCGCGCTTTCAGAAGGAGTGGCCCGGCTTTAGTTTGCGCACCGAGCTTGAGCTGCCAGCACGTGGCGTGACCGCATTATTTGGCCCCTCTGGGTCAGGTAAAACCACGCTGCTGCGTTGTATGGCTGGATTGGAAGTAGACCCCAATGGTTACTTTAGCTTTAACAACGAGGTGTGGCAGGACGGTAAGCAATGGTTGCCAACACATAAACGCGCACTGGGATATGTCTTTCAAGAAGCCAGTTTATTTAGCCATTTAAGCGTGTTGGATAATTTGCGTTATGGCCAGCGCAGAATGTCTGGTGCCGCACAAATTGACCTGCAGCAAGCGATAGATTTATTAGGCATCAAGCCCTTGTTGGCACGTCATACCAGTAGCCTGTCTGGTGGTGAGCGACAGCGCGTAGCTATTGCTCGTGCATTGGCCGTCAGCCCTAAAATTTTTTTAATGGATGAGCCTTTGGCGGCACTGGATTTGGCGCGCAAACAAGAGGTATTGCCCTATCTGGAGCGACTACACGACGAGCTCGACATTCCCATTATTTATGTCAGTCACTCGGCGGATGAAGTGGCAAGGCTGGCGGATCATTTGGTGGTGATGGAGCAGGGTTCGGTGGTTGCCAGTGGGCCATTACAAGAAACACTGGCGCGGGTTGATTTGCCAATTCGCTTAGGTGAAGACAGGGGTGTGGTGCTGCAGGCAACCGTTGCTGAGCATGATAAGCCCTGGCATTTAGCACGTTTGGATTTTGCCGGCGGTCATGTCTGGGTGCCGGACTCAGGCGCAGCTATTGGGCAGTCAGTACGAGTTCGTGTGTTAGCGCGCGACATCACGCTAACGACGGGGCTGCCGGAGCAACAAAGTGCCTTAAATAATTTGCAGGGGCGAGTAGATGCACTGATGCCCGATGAGCATCCGGGCTTGTTATTAGTAAGAGTGTTGGTAGGCCCCACCGCATTTATCGCACGCATTACCAAACGTTCGGCAGCGGCCTTGGGTGTGCAGCCAGAGAGCATGGTGTGGCTGCAAATTAAGTCGGTGGCGTTAGCTAATTAACAGAGTTGTTTAAAAACGCAGGGTGTAGCGCAGGTAATAATCAATGTCTTCACGCTTCTGACTGGCGTCAGTGCGTATGACTAAGTCTTCGCGCTGACGTAGGCGAGCTTCAATGGATTGTGAATTGTTTAAACGCCACTGATAACGAAACTCAATGAGCTCCTAGTTATTGCCAAAGTCTGGTGACAATAACCAGCCACCCCCGATACGGCCATAAACTAGCGCCACACCATGTTTCTCTGCAATTTCCATTAAGTTAATACTGGACTGCCAAGCACTACCATCGCCATTGCCTGAGTCACCAAGCCGTAAGGTGGCATTGGATGGTGTGTTAGGGGCGTATCCCAGTTCATTGGCCCAGACCCAGCGCATGCCATTGGCCAGCGGCCATTGCATGCTGATACGTGTGCTCGCGGTGGCATAGTCCTTGATGCGACCATCAATATTGCCGTCTTGGTATAAGGATTTTGGTAGGTAAGTGAAGTCTACTGCCCGTTGTAGCCACAATCCTTGTTTTTGTTTTTTCTCGATGGCGGCGTAATAGCTGAGGTGGCTTCGCTCCTCGGTAAACACTAAGGGGCTACGCCGCACGGTGGTGGCGCCGTCATCACGATTAGCCTGCACAATGAGCTGACTTTGCCAGCCAGCACGGCTGTTGTGCTGAAGCTGCAGGCCATCAGTCCAGCTAATATCGGTATTGGGTGAGTCATTGCGGCTAAGCGACTTTTTGGCGACACCTTCTAATTCAGCTTTGGTTTGAAGGCGGCCTAGCGCCACGGACCATTTACTATTGGGCTGGTAACGAAGATAAAGCTCATCAAAGCCGGTATCGCCAAAGGCCAGGCCATCATTGAGTGGGATGTTGTGAAAAAACTTAAAACGGCTTTCATTGCCGGCAGATGAATAACGCGTGGCTAAGCGTGCTTTGGCAAAAAAGTGGTTATTTATATTCCAGCCCAAACCGGCACGAACGCGTATACGTGCATCGTCTTGCTCAGATTCGCTACCGTTGCGGTCATCACGCTCACTGCTGAAGTAGCCAAGCCGTATATCACCGCTAAACGTAACGGGGCTTGCTGGATCTGCCATTAATGTTGTGCTGCAAAAGCACAGACTGATCGCAATCAATGGCAGGCGTGGCAACATGATATAGAGACCTTATTGGGCCGCAGGAGCCTCATCCAGCGCCTGAAAGCGAGACTGGATAACACCTTGATACTCCACCGTCTCGGTGAACATGGCAAGCGGCCTTAACCACAGGCCGTAGTCACCATAGAGCGCCTGATAAACTACCAATACCTCGCCAGTTTCAGAGTGAGTAGCGGTGGTAAACACCTGATAGAGCGGGCCTTTGTAGTGCCGGTAGAGTCCGGGCTTTAGCTGTGACTTCATTAGCGAAATGCCACGCCATCAAGTGGGCTGGATGCACTGGCATAAAGTTTGCGCGGCATGCGTCCGGCTAAGAATGCTTCACGTCCTGCTTCAACTGCTTTTTTCATTGCAGAGGCCATCAATACTGGATTGCCGGCAGCGGCAATGGCGGTATTCATCAGCACACCGGCGGCACCTAACTCCATGGCCACAGCGGCGTCACTGGCGGTACCAACACCAGCATCTACCAATACCGGCACGGTGGATTCTTCTAAAATAATGCGCAGGTTGTAGGGGTTCACAATGCCTAAGCCTGAACCAATCAGCGAGCCCAGCGGCATGACGGCAACACAGCCCATTTCACAGAATAAACGCGCCGCAATGGGGTCGTCATTGCAATAAACCATCACTTCAAAACCTTCGGCGACCAATGTCTCGGCTGCTTTTAGGGTTTCTGGCATATTCGGGTATAGGGTTTTTTGATCGCCCAACACTTCTAACTTAACCAGTTTGTGATCGTCTAATAATTCGCGTGCCAGCCGGCAGGTGCGTACCGCTTCTTCAGCGCTATAGCAGCCGGCGGTGTTGGGCAAAATGGTGTAGTGATCGGGCGAGATCACATCGAGCAGATTGGGCTCGCCGGCATGCTGGCCGATATTGGTGCGACGCACGGCCACGGTGACAATTTCAGCGCCGCTGGCGGCAATGGCGTCACGCGTTTCATTTAAGTCTTTGTACTTGCCGGTGCCCACAAGCAGTCGTGAATTAAATTGACGGCCAGCAAGGGCAAAGGTGTCATGCTGCTGACAAATATCATGGCTCATGAATCAGACTCCGGCAAAAAAACAAAGCGTGATTGTAAGCTAAGCTGGTGCCTCCGCGGGATCTTTGATGCCGAGTAAAACAGCATATAACACCGGCACCGCAATCATGGTGAGTACCGTGGCAAAGGCCAAACCGCCCATAATGGTAATCGCCATACTGGCAAAGAAGGCATCCCAAAGCAGCGGCAGCATACCTAATATGGTTGTGATGGCGGCTAATAACACGGGGCGCAAACGGCTCACACTGGCATCAACCAAGGCCGTCGAAGCCAGCTTGCCTTCATTAATTTGGGCATCAATTTCTTCTACTAATACAATGGCATTTTTCATCAGCATGCCCGACAGGCTTAAGAAGCCCAGCAGCGCGGTGAAGGTAAACGGCATATTGGTAAGCAGCAGGCCAATGGTGACGCCACAAATCGACATCGGCACAATCAGCCAAATCACCAGTGGTTGGCGTAGCTTGCCAAACAGCAGGATGCTGATCATCAGCATGACTAAAAAGCTGATTGGCAATTGTTGGCCCAGTGAGGCCTGAGCCTCGCCGGCACTTTGATATTCACCACCCCACTCCAGGGTATAGCCGGCTGGCAGGGGAATGGCTTCAATTTTTTCACGTACGGCATTGTGCGCTTCAACGGCTGTTAAGTTGCCAGCAGGCTCAGCGCGTACATTGAGCGTGCGTACTCGATCGCGGCGCCGAATGCCGGTTTCTTCGGTTTCAGTACGGAAGCCATCAACTACTTGTATGACCGGAACATAGGCTTGTTCATGACCACTCCAAACCAGTCGATCTTGCAGGCGAGTGACATCCAAACGTTCATGGGCTGGTGGTCGAATCACAATTGGAATTTGCTCATCACCTTCACGATAAGTACCCGCACGAATGCCGGTAGTGGCAAAGGCTAGGGCTTGTGCAAGGTCGGAGCGACCAACACCGGCCACGCGTGCTCTGGCTTCATTAAACTCAGGCACAATCACTAACTCGCGCTCGCGCCAGTCATGGCGAATATCGGTCAGTTTGGGCTCGGCTAAGAACACTTGCATGGCTTGTTCGGCCAGTTGCCGCAGCACAGCAGCGTCATTGCCGGAAAATCTTGCCTCAATTTTAGCGCCGTCACCCGGGCCAAACATGAGGCGTTGAGTAATGATCTCGGCATTGGCAAAACGGCTTGGTAAATCCACACGCACCTGAGCCATCAGCGGTTCAATGTCACGTTCACTTTGCACGCGTACCACCATCTGCGCATAGGCTGGATTTGGTAATTCCGGCACATAGGTCAGCATAAAACGGCTAGCGCCTTGGCCAATAAAGCTGGCTACCGACACCACTGATTCTTGCTCACGCAAATAGCTATCAATCAAAGCGGCATCACGTGATGTAGCACGGATGTCGCTACCTTGCGGCAGGGTGTAGTTAATGTAGAACAGCGGTGTGTTCGAGGCAGGGAAAAACGCTTGTTTGACGAAGGCAAAGCCGGCCACACAGACCAATGTTAGTGTAACTAGGCCGATCAATGCGCCGCGTCTAAAGCTCAGCGCGCGCTCTAATAAGCCGCGATAGCGAGTGAATTAGGCGCTGGCATAGGGGTCGTTGTCGCTGCTGTTTTCAGCAACCTTAAAGCAATAAAAGCCTAGCAGCGGGGTGGCGGTAATCGCCAATAACCAGCTCAACATCAGCGAAATGGCAATCACCGCAAACAGTGAAAATAAGAACTCACCAGTAATGTCTGGAGACAGACCAATACCGGCAAAGGCCATGATACCGATGACGGTGGCGCCTAGTAGCGGAATTTGTGTGCGATTGGCGGCATCACTGGCGGCAGCACGTGCATTCATGCCGCGCTGCATATTAATCAACATGCCTTCGGCCACCACAATGGCGTTATCCACCAGCATGCCCATGGCAATAATTAAGGCGCCTAGCGAAATGCGCTCCATTTCAATGTGTAGCAAGCGCATAAAAAACACGGTGCCAAGCACGGTGAGCAGTAAGGTGAGGCCAACCACCACACCTACGCGCCAGCCCATGGTTAAACACAGCACCGCAATCACAATAGCAACGGATAACAGCAAGCTGATGATGAAGCTATTAATAGCCTCATCAACCACCACATGCTGCTCATAAATGGGGTGCAGGGTGACGCCCAATGGCAGTCGAGGAGCTAGCTCGGCTAGGTGTGCATCGACGGCACGACCAACCTCTACAATATTGGTGTCGGCTAAGCCAGCCACTGCTAGGGTGATGGCTTTGTCGCCATTAAATAAAATCTCGTGGCCAGGCACTTCGGTACTGCTGCGAGCGATAGCAGCAATATCAATCAGGCTGATTTGTTCGGTGGTACCGGGGCGGCCAATACGTAAGGCCTCAATGGTGGCCACGCTATCAAAGCCGGGCTGATTGCTGAGTCGAACCTGTTGGTCGCCTAAGCGAATGGCACCTGCGCCGGTCACGGTATTTTCATTTTGGATGGTGCCTAGAACCTGTTCAACCGGCAGGCCCAGTGAGGCCAATCTGTCATTGGCAACATCAACATAAATGGTTTCTGTTGGCTCACCAGCCGTAGCAACTTTAGCGACCCCTTTGACGGTTAGTAATTCACGGCGTAAAAACTTGGCCAGATCACGAAATTCTTTATCACTAAAGCCGGGTGCAGTAATGGCATAAAACATACCAAACACGTCACCGAAATCATCATTAACAATGGACGGAAACGCACCGGGCGGCAGGTCTTGTTGGGCATCATTAATTTTGCGGCGCAGCTCATCCCACACTTGTGGCATTTGTTTGCCATCATAGGTGTCTTGCACCTGCACCATAATTTCGGACATGCCCGGCTTAGACTTAGAGGTGACACGCTTAAGTTGTTTGAGTTGTTGTAACGCCGACTCAAGCGGCTCAGTCACTTCTAATTCCACTTCCTCGGCGGTGGCGCCAGGGTAGGGTGTAAAGATAATGGCCTGCTTCAGTGTGAAGGCTGGGTCTTCTAAGCGGCCAATGGTGTTCATGGCCCAGAGTCCGCCCAGCAAAAATATGCTGATCAGCAGCCAAGTTAAAATGGGCCGGTCAATTGATGCGCGTGCAATATCCATAACCGTGCCTCGTTAAAGTGATGTGAACGGTTTGACACGCATACCATCGTGCAGGAAATTAACCCCGGCACTGACCACTTGCTCGCCACCTGCTAGCCCTTCAAGCACTTGAACTCGATCACCACTAAATGGCCCCAAGCGTACTTTCTGTGCTGTTACTTGCTGAGTTTTTTCGTCATAAATCCAGACCACAGTTTGATTAGCTTGTCGGCTATCAATCGCACTGATGGGCAGATCAAAGCTGGCACTTGCGGCGGGTAAGTCAGTCAGTGCTAGCTCTACCGTCAAACTCATGCCGGGTAAAATGGCTTTGTTGTTTAAGCGCGGCAGTGCAAAGCTGACTTGATAGGTTTGTGCCACCGGGTCGGGCTGAGTTTGATGTTCAATATAAGTCAGCGCCATGGGCTTATCTGGTAGCTGGCTAAACAACGCAATCGCTTTAAGCTCTGCCTTTTGATTTAAATATTGAATCAGGTGCTCTGGCACATTGATATGTACCCGTAGATCGGTGACATCCTGTACGCGAACCACCACCATATTGGGCGCAACATTGGTAAATGGGTCTATCAGGCGTCGTGTGACCAGCGCATTAAACGGTGCGTGAATCTGGGTGTAGGCTAGATTTTGGCGAGCGTTGTCACGACCAACGTTAGCGAGGTCGAACTGAGTTTGCAGCTGCTCAACATCCACTTGGCTAATTACGCCTTGATCAAACAATTCGCGGCCACGTTTTAAGTTGCGCTGAGCCTGACTAAATTGAGTTTGCGCTTCGCGCAATGCCAAGTTGTAGTCGCGCGGGTCTAGTGCAGCCATCAGTTGGCCCTTGGGCACAATGCTGCCTTCATTGACCGATAGTTGCGTCACCTTGCCCGGAACTTGGAAGGACAAGTCCACGGTACTGAGTGCATCGACCCTGCCCACAAAGCGGCGACTATTTAGGCCGTTATCTTCACCCGCCACAGTGATTTTGACCGGTCGTAGCATTTCCGTAGTGTTATCGGCACCATTTGAGCAAGCGGTTAACAACACAGTGCAGGTCAGTAAGCCACTGAACATTAAACGCATCATGATAGAAGCTCCTCGGCCAAACTTAGCAGGCGTTGATTAAGGCGGGCACGTTGTGACTTTTCCAGTGGGGAAATATCGAGCATGTCTTGAAATAACAAACCATCCGCTGCAGCCCATAGTAGTAGTTTTAGATCGGTGTCACCGCCTTCGGCCTGCACGCGTTGGAATAACTCAGCCATATAGTCACGTAGCGGCGTTAATAGCTCTGGCTTCTCTGCACTTGCCGTCAGCACCGCTAAGGCCACTTCGGTTGGCAGGTCTTTGCAAAATATGAGCTGTGTGCGCATCAATGCACGTGTTGTGTTGTGTGGTTGTGTATCAAGCTCAGTTTCATGCACTGCTTGTACAGCGCGATTCTGTTGGATCAAGCGCTGCAACATGCTATTGATAAGGCTATCTTTATTTGGAAAGTGATAAAGCACACCACCTTTGCTTAAGCCGCTCTCTTTGG
>CAMTYC010000084.1:0-30053 GCA_947085865.1 uncultured Moraxellaceae bacterium | reverse complement strand
TGTCATACACCGAGTCGATTCGTCCTTTGGTGCTTCCAGATCAGACGAAAGATGAAGAGCGCCCACCTTCAGATGCAGAAGTCGCAAAATTGTGTCGTGCAGTGAAATCAGGCGAGGTCAATTGGTCTGCACTGGCTAAGGTGAATTGCCCAGAACTCAGCCAATACGGCCTGTTTAGTGATCCTGCTAATCCGTTATCAGCCGGTAATGGTCAAGGTGTGATGCCTTATGAGCTCAATACAGCGCTGTTTTCGGACTACTCATCAAAAGATCGGGTGATTTTCTTGCCGCCCCAAGGTGGTGGTGGAATCTTACCCGCACGTTATTTAGATAGCCAAGGTAGTGTCAATAAGGCAATGGATACGCTGGAGTTTCCAGTGGGTACGGTTATTGCCAAAACCTTTAGCTTCCGCAAAGAAGCCAGTAATGGTGAGCTGCAAAGTGAGCATATTGTGGAGACACGTTTGCTCATAAAACGACAGCAAGGCAGTAACGTGAACTGGGTAGGCCTACCTTATATTTGGGAGCATGACAGCAGTGGCAAGCCACAGCGTGCCTTGTTAAAAGTGGCAGGTGGTACCGCTAAGGTCAGCTGGAATTATCGTGACCCTAACCCTGCCGTACAAAAAAATGGCGCACGTGCTGTCTATCAGGGCAGCAGTGATGGTTATGTCATTCCAGCGGCACTGAACTGCGTCAGCTGCCATGGTGGTGACAACCGTGAGCCGGGCTCGGCTCCGATTGGACCTAAAGCGCGTTATTTGGATCGTCCGCATAACAAAGACGGCACAGGCCCAAATCAATTGGCCTTAATGCGCAGTAAAGGTTTGCTGACGGGCATTGCGACCAATCCTGATAAGCCGGTAGCCATTTGGGATGTGCCGGGCTCAGGCCCAAGTAAGGCGCCAGCAAACTCTGCCTTAGATGTGCATGAACGGGTTCGGGCTTATTTAGAAATGAACTGTGCGCATTGCCATAACCCGAATGGTGGCGCCTCTAATTCAGGGCTATTTTTGGATAGCGTGCGCCCGGTTAATCGCCAATACGGGATTTGTAAAAAGCCAGTAGCGGCGGGGCGTGGCTCAGGCAATCGTAAGTTTGACATCATTCTGGGCGATGCGGCCGGCTCGATTTTGAACTTCCGAGTTGGCTCAGCAGAGCCGGGAATCCGTATGCCTCCTATTGCAAAAGCACAGGTGCATGGTGAAGCAGCGGCCTTGATTAATGAGTGGGTGAATACTTCATTACCTGCTTTAAATGCCATGGATGATGACATGGTTAGAGACGAAGAGGCCTGTAGCGGTGGCGAGTTGCCGCTGTTAATTAATGAGTTGGCGCCTGCTGAGTTAAATGACCTATTAAAAACACTACAGCAAGTGACTGGTGGTGCATTACCAATCTCGGCCGTGACAGATTTGCTCAATACGATTGCTCGTCCATTGGGCTTGAGTTCGGCAGATCAGCGTCGCAGTCGCAGTCAAACACGTTAATTGTAAGCAAAATGCCCAAGTAGCTAGTCGCTGCTTGGGCATTTTCTTATACTGCGGCACTTCTATGCTGTTTTAAAAAGAGTTGCCATGACTGTCGTTCGTACGCGTGTTGCACCATCCCCCACGGGTGATCCTCATGTAGGCACTGCCTATATCGCCTTATTCAACCTCTGTTTTGCTCGCCAACACGGCGGCCAGTTTATTTTGCGTATCGAAGATACCGATCAGGTACGTTCAACTCCTGAGTCGGAAGCGCAGATTTTAGCTTCACTGAAGTGGTTAGGCCTGAATTGGGATGAGGGCCCGGATGTCGGTGGTCCGTATGCGCCATATCGCCAAAGCGAACGCAGCGACATTTATCGTGAGCACACTCAGCAGCTGATCGATAAAGGCCATGCTTTTCATTGCTTCTGTTCCAGTGAGCGCTTAGACACGCTGCGCGCAGAGCAAATGGCCAATAAACAAACGCCCGGATATGACGGACATTGTTTGCATTTGAGCAAGGATGAAGTGGCCGCTCGTTTAGCAGCGGGCGAGTCTTCTGTGGTGCGCATGAATGTGCCGCGGCCAGCACCAGATGCATCTGATGAAGAACGTTTATGCGTGATTAATGACTTGCTACGCGGATCAATTGAAATTCCGTGGGAGCAGGTTGATATGCAGGTGCTGATGAAGGCAGATGGTTTGCCGACCTATCACTTGGCCAATGTCGTTGACGATCATTTAATGGCCATTACCCATGTGTTGCGTGGTGAGGAATGGATTAGTTCGGCGCCAAAGCATAAGTTGCTGTACGACTACTTTGGTTGGGAAATGCCGGTGCTGTGCCATATGCCGTTGCTGCGTAACCCGGACAAATCAAAGCTGTCAAAGCGTAAAAACCCTACCTCGATTACGTATTATGAGCGTATGGGTTATTTGCCAGAGGCTGTATTGAACTATTTGGGCCGTATGGGCTGGTCTATGCCAGATGAGCGAGAGCAGTTCACTCTCGCGGACATGATTGCGCATTTTGACGTGTCACGGGTGTCCTTGGGCGGCCCGATTTTTGATGTTGAAAAGCTCTCTTGGTTGAACGGCCAATGGTTAAAGGCATTGCCGTTGCCAGAGTTTGTGGCTGCATTTCAGCGTTGGGCACAGCCGGCATTTTTGTCGCGTGTGGCCAGTCAAATTCAAACGCGCATTAGTACCTTGTCTGAAGCTGTCGATTGGGCGGGTTTCTTTTTCGCCGGTAAAGTGCCGTTAACTGCGAATAGTTATGACGGTCTGAAGCTTTCGCCCGAGCAAATCAAAACAGCATTGCAATTAGCGCTTTGGGAGCTTGAGTTACAAAGCCAATGGGATAACACGGTTATCCATGATGTTTTGCAGCGCTTGAGTGCGGCCATGGGCATTAAAATGCGCGACTTTATGGCGCCATTTTTTATCAGCATTGCCGGCACGCCTTCAGCGCCACCGATCATGGAAGCCATGGCCATTATCGGTCCTGACATGACTCGTGCCCGCTTGCGTGATGCAATTGCGGTATTGGGCGGTGTTAGCAAGAAAGAAACTAAGCTGCTGGAAAAACAGCTGGCGGCATTCCGTCGTGGCGAGTCGTTAGTCGAAATAGCAGAAGAACAGTCTTAACGATTACTCATCGTTAAGACTGCATTCATAATGGCGTGGCTCATGGTGACAGCGTACTCGCTTGAGTAGCTTCATCATGCGCGCGTCGTAGTAACCTGTTTTAGTGAGATCTAAGCGAGCCTGACGCAGCGTACGGTCATGCTTTTCTTGCTCTGTGGTCGTCATATTTAGCCAGTACTTTTGCGGAATGCTACGGTCCATGCGGCCGATGAGCTCAAAGCCCATATCAATATAGTTCAGCGCAAATTCACGCACTTTGGCTACCCGATCGTCGTAGTCTGGGATGCTTTTAATGAATGCCGAGCGGCGCACCGTAATGCTGGCCGTCATCATCGTCATAGGGCTGACTAATACACCACCATTACTACCAAGGCCTTTGTGTAACTCAAGCGGCAGGAAAGTAACGGCAGGAGCTGCAATCATGTCGACTTGGCCATTATTGAAGCGGGTGCCAAAGTTGGTTAAATCCACCGATACCGCTTGGGCGCCAATTTGTTCGGTGAGATGACGTTGAACACGATCCCAGTCCAGCACGGCAAAACGTTTGCCGCTGGCTTTATCCAGGCCAGAGATTTTGCGGTCACGCACCATGACATAGGCGGCTCCGACGGGAATAACACCTAAGGTTTGGTAGTCGCCGGAGATCATCAAGTCAGTCATGGCTGGGGTGGTATGCAGCAAGCGTAGTGCAGTTTTCATCTGCTCGTAGTTGCTGAAATTACCAATGGCATCGAAGCTGCCGGTGAAGTTATTAAACTGTTTGGCGCGCCATGTAGAAACAGCCAAAGCATCACAGCGACCAGCTTTGAACTCATCACTGGCAACGCGCTCATCTGGAAATGATTGCACTTTGAGTGTGACATTCCAGCGTGTGGCCTCTAGCACCACGTCTTTAACTAGCTGGTTGATAGGGCCGTTGCTGCCCAACGGGTCAAAAACACAGGCTGAAACCGTGATGTGTTTTGATAAAGGTTTCAGGCCAGTGGCTTTGGCAAAGGCTGCGCTATCCGGCAAGCTGACATTGGTTCCTGATATACCAATGGCGTTCGCTGGCAAAGCCAGTGTTACTAATGCGGCAGCAACTAATCGCTGTAATAAGCTCAACATTCTAAGCACCTTAAAAATAGACTATTGAGTATTACAGCGAATAATGTCAGATTAAATACCAATAATTGTCGGACAATAGGACAATTATTGGATTAAGCGGCCACTTTATCTTGTTTTAACCAGTGTGAGGCGGCAGTCAGTACTGCTTGCAGTGCGGCACGTGTGGTGTCGTCGGCTAAAGCAACGGCATCACTACTTTGATCTTGTGCATGAATTCGTACGCAGGCCATGGCGCTTGCTTCGGTATGATTGCCCAAAGAAAACTCATCAAAATGTTCCACCGAGAAAGTAACTCCGGTGTAGGCATGAATAGCGTTGATGATGGCACCAACGGCTCCTTTGCCCTGGCCACTAAGCTGCTGCGTTTGGCCTGCAACTAGGATGTTGAACTTTGCTTTTACGACGTCATCGTTATTCGCTAAGTCATAACTTTGCAATTGCATGTCTTGGTTATCGGCCATGCAATACTGACGAAAGAGGGCGTGAATGCTGCCTGCATTGACTTCACCACCTTGTTGCTCAGCCGCAGTTTGCACAATTTTAGAAAACGTGATCTGTAACCAACGTGGCAACGTGATGCCAAATTGCTGCTCTAACACATGCAACACACCGCCTTTGCCAGATTGCGAGTTGATACGAACAACTTCTTCGTAGCGGCGCCCTAAGTCGCGTGGGTCAATCGGCAAATAGGCCACATCCCAAGGATGCTCGGCGCTAACAGCGTGGGCCTGGTTGTTTAAGCATTTACGAATGGCGTCTTGGTGGCTGCCAGAAAATGCCGTAAAGACTAATTCGCCAGCATAAGCATGGCGTGGGTGAGTTTTGATTTCGGTAACCGACTCGACAACTTCGGTAATTTCTTTCATGTCAGCAAAGTTGAGTTTTGGATCAATGCCTTGGCTGTATAAATTCATTGCCATGGTGACCAAATCCATATTGCCGGTGCGTTCACCGTTGCCTAAAAGGGTGCCTTCAACACGATCAGCACCAGCTAAAACACCTAACTCTGCCGCTGCAACACCGCAGCCACGGTCATTGTGTGTGTGTAATGACACGGTCACATGCTCACGATGACTCATGTGCTCCAGCATCCACTCGACACTATCGGCAAAGACATTGGGCATGCTGACTTCCACTGTGGCAGGCAGGTTGATAATCACCGGCTGACCATTTTGTGGTTGCCATACCTCAATGACGGCATTAACTACTTCAGCAGCCACTTCTAGCTCAGTGCCAGTAAAGCTTTCAGGGGAGTATTGAAAGGTCCATTGGGTTTCTGGGTGTTGAGCAGCATGCTCGGCAACACAGCGTGCGCCATTAACAGCAATTGTTTTAACGCCAGCGACATCGGTACGAAATACCTGTTCGCGCTGGGTGCGTGAAGTTGAGTTATAGACATGCACAATGGCCTGCTTGGCACCCTGTAATGACTCGTAGGTGCGTGTTATTAACTCAGGACGCGCTTGTGTTAACACTTGGATGGTGACGTCGTCTGGAATTAAGTTGCGCTCAATAAGCTGACGAACAAAGTCAAAGTCTGGTTGTGATGCAGCAGGAAATCCGACTTCAATTTCCTTAAAGCCAATTTTTACCAGCAAGGCAAACAGACGTGTTTTTTGTTCTACCGTCATGGGTTTGACCAGTGCTTGATTGCCGTCACGTAAATCCACAGCGCACCAGCGAGGTGCGGCCTCAATTTGGCGATTAGGCCATTGGCGCTGTGGGCGTTGAATGGTCGGGCTAGGGCGATATTTGCGGTGGTCAAAAGTCATGGTGGTGCTCCAATACAGATGTTGCCAGTGTAGTTGGAGGGTGGCGCAATGAGCTTGCAAATATTGGCTAATATTCAGATATTATGGTTATATATTGCTTATAATTAGTAGTTAATGGATTTTTATTGTGAAGTTAGATAAGTACGATAGGCATATCTTGCAGTGCCTGCAACAAGACGCAGGGCTTTCTAATCTGCAATTGGCAGAACGGGTGGGTTTATCACCATCGCCTTGTTTGCGACGAGTGCAAAAGCTAGAGGAGTCTGGTGTTATCCAGCAGCGTGTGGCGCTGCTCGACAGTAAAGCCTTAGGTCTAGGCTTAACAGTAATGATTCAGATCAGTATGGATAGGCACACACCCGAGCGTTTTGAGAACTTTGAGGCTCATATCAAGGCGTTTGATGAGGTCCAGCAATGTTATTTAATCACCGGCCAAAGTGCAGACTATTTGTTGAAAGTGGTGGTGCCCGACATGGACCACTATCAATCATTTCTGCTGGATAAACTTACCCGTATAGACGGTGTGACCGGTGTTCACTCCAGTTTTGTGATGCGTAAAGTGGTTGATAGCTCGGCCTTGCCGCTTGGTTACCTCTAGACCTTAGTCGTACGCTTTTTAGCGAGGCGCTATGTTAGTTTTAAGCTGCAGGCTATTTAGAAGCTGACTATTTAGAGGCTGACGTGGCGCGAATAAATCATAACGTGGTTGATAAAGTCGCATCGGACGTGCAAAGCGTGCAGGCCATCATGGAATTTCTAAGTGGCTTCCCACCATTTGATGCTTTATTGCCAAATGACTTGAAGTTTCTCGTGTCGAAGTTACGCCTGCGTTATTACGCTATGGGTGAGGTGGTGGTGAGCCCAGACAGTGGTCCAGTCACCGATTTTTTCATAGTGAAACAAGGCCAAATTCACGGCGAACGACAGGGCAAAACCGATATTGAGGTTACCTTTGATATTGGCGTCGGTGAATGTTTTCCGATTGCTGCATTAATGGGCCAACGGGCAACACGTACGCTGCATCGAGCCAGTACAGATTGTTTTTGTTATGTCCTTAACCATGAAGACTTTGCTCAGCTATTAACACGCTCTGAGGTTTTTCGTGACTTTGCTGTGCGTGGTGTCAGCATTTTGCTTGAGCGTGTCAGCAAACAAATGCAGGGGCAGGTTAGTCATCATGTCGATTCCAACCATTCGCTTGATACACCTTTAGCCAAACTCATTAATCGCGAACCTGTAACCTGTGATAGCAATACTTCGGTACAGCAGGCGGTGCAGCGCATGCACCAAGAAAACATCAGTAGTGTGGTGATTGTGGATGCGAGTCAGCGGCCGGTTGGTATTTTTACCTTGCGCGACTTGCGTCGTGCTGTGGCTTCCGGACAGTTAAATACAGCGGATGATTTAGCACTATGGATGACGGCCAACCCGATGGCCTTAAATCACAATGCCACTGCATTTGATGCTTTATTAATTATGACCGAACGACATATCGCGCATTTATTGGTTGTGCAACAGGGTCGTTTGTTAGGTGTGCTTGCTGAGCGTGATTTATTTGCACTGCAACGTATTAATCTGGTCGATCTGGCTCGTCGCATACGTCGTGCCAATCATCTAGACGCTTTAAAACAGGCCTTGACGGACTTGGCGGAGCTAATTTCCGCCATGTTGTCGCATGGCGCGTCGGCCACGCAAGTGACTACGCTCATCACACAAATGAATGATCATGTGTTGTGTCGTGTGTTGGAGCTGCAGCTTGCCAAGTTTGATTTGGCGGATATTAATTTTAGTTGGATTTGTTTTGGCAGCGAAGGGCGGCGTGAGCAAACCTTATTAACTGACCAAGACAATGGCATTGTGTTTGAGGCTGAGAATAACGAACAAAGTGAAGGTTATCGTCAACGCTTATTACCATTTGCTTATGCCGTAAACAAAGACCTAGACCATTTAGGCTTTACCTGGTGCAAAGGTAATGTCATGGCCAGTAATCCAGATCTGTGCCGTTCAGTGGACGAGTGGCAGCAATATTTTGATCAAATAATAAGGGTGGCAACACCAGAGAATTTATTGGCAGCTAGCATTTATTTTGACGCGCGCATTGTCTGGGGTAACAGCGCTGCATTAGACGGCGTGATGACGCAGCTGTTTCGCCAAGCCGGCCATAACACCATTTTTCAATTTCATTTGGCCTCGGCAGCACTTAACCAACGACCGCCACTAGGACGCTTTCGTGACTTTGTTTTGCAACACAAAGCTGGGCAGGAAAAAGGCTTGGACTTGAAAGTGCAGGGGCTAACCCCCTTTGTTGATGCCGCGCGATTATTAGCGTTAGTGCATGGCGTAGCACACACCAATACCGTCGATCGTTTACAGCAATTAGTTGATGATGGTGTGGTTGAGGCAACCGATGGTGCTGCGTATATCGAGGCTTATGGTTATATCCAGTTGCTACGTTTGCAGCAGCACCAAGCACAAGCTAATGCAGGATGTGCGCGTGTTAATGTGATTAATCCAGATCAGTTAAACCCGCTCGATCGTCGTATCCTGCGCGAGTCATTACGTCAGGCCAAGCGCCTACAGGCCAGTATTGGTCAGCGATTTATGCCATGAAATGGTTTGCCAAGCGCTCAGTCACTGCTGATCTGCCTTTGGCAGATTTAACGGCAGTTGTTTTGGACTTGGAAACGACTGGCCTAAAATCTCAGCAAGACCATATTTTGGCGATCGCTGCTTATCAAATCTATGGCCGTGAAATAAACGTTTCTGCTGGTTTTGAAGCAAGCTTATATGTGTCTACACACAAGCCATCTGAAGCCACACTGGTGCATGGTATTACTGCTACCGAGGTTGGTTTTGGCGAGGAACCGAGGCAAGCGTTAATACGGTTTCAAGCATTCATTGAAGGCCTACCAATTTTTGCTTTTCACGCGCCATTTGATCAGGCTTTTTTGCTACGGGCTTATAAGCAGACATTGCGCCATACGCTAAGCAATATCTTTATTGATGTGGCTGAGTTAGCGGGGATGTTATGCCCTGATTTAATCAAACGCCCCAGCTTGGATGACTGCATCAGCTATTTTGGGCTCAGCATTGTTGGGCGCCATCAAGCGTATGCAGATGCTTGGGTGACAGCAGAGCTGGTATTGATTTTGTTGACCAAGGCGCAGCAGCAGGGCATCCATACATTGCTGCAGCTCACAACGAGGCTGCAGCAATGGCAAGCTTTACAGGCTATGCACGGGCATTAGCGGGTAGTGGGTATGCGTCGTGCCCAAGCAATTACTGCAAAGCCAACTAAGTACATCAAAATGCCATATACCGCGGATGGCACAGCCATTTCCGTATTCGACAAAATAGTCATGGCAATCAGCATGCCGAGTGTGCCGTTTTTGATACCTAACTCAACCGAGATGGTAATAGCATCACGATCACTGATGCGGAAAATGCGGCCGCTGAGCATGCCCAAAATAATGCCGCCAACATTAAGAGCCAAGCAGGCAGGGCCCGAGTTAGCCAACAAGCTTCCCAGCTGATCAGCATTGCTAATGCAAATGCTGATGATGAGGGCTAACAGCACCACTGCACCAAAGGCGCCCACGAGCTTATCTGCTTTAATGGCGAGCTCTGGCTTCCAGCGTCTAAACAGCATGCCGATGGTGACGGGAATTAAAATCAATACCATCAACATAGCGACTGTCTTGATCACAGGTAATTGCACGCTGCTTGCCTCATCGACATACAAATCGAGAGCGATATTAACGGCAATTGGCAAGGTGATGATGGTAGCCAAGCTACAAATGACGGTGAGCATAATTGACAAAGCAACATTACCTCGCGCCATAAAGGCGACGAGGTTTGAGGTAGTACCACCGGGGCAGGCGGCGATAATGATCAGGCCAACGGCCAGCGCTGATGGAATATCTAGGAGGTATACCAAGGCAAAACCTAATAGTGGCATACCAAATAGCTGCACGATGGAGCCCAAAATTAGGCTGCGTGGGCGCTTAGCTTCATGCTGAAATTCGGCGGGGGTAAGGGTTAGTCCCATACCAATCATGATGATGAATAATGCAATCGGTAAGCCAACAGCAATCAGCGGTGTTTGTTCCATTATTGGGGTCTCTATTTTTGTTGTGTGACTAGTGTAACGGGTTTTTTGCATGAATCCAGTTGACAGCAATAAGCGCGCTCAATAAACTGCGCGCCTCGGTCACGACGACTGATTGTCCCCATCGTCTAGAGGCCTAGGACATCGCCCTTTCACGGCGGTAACCGGGGTTCGAATCCCCGTGGGGACGCCAATTCTGAAAAAACCCGCACTTGTTGCGGGTTTTTTTATGCCTGTGTTTTTTGCGTTAACAAACTCAACACATCATTACAAAAGCGCGACGGAGTTTAGTGCTGACCATTGTCATCATATTCACAGAAATATTCATTGCGTGAGGTAGGGATGCTGGGCTTAGTCATTAATGTGGGAGTGGCAATACTGCTCTACATCGTGGCCATTGTATTGTTATTGAGTGGAGAGTACGTGTGGGTGGATGTCACCGTATTTGAAGGCTTGTCACTGTACCTGTTAGCGGCTGCCTTTTTGTCGATGGGTATATTGGCGCTAATGATGGCGAACGCATGGTATCAGTCCACCCAAATCATGGGCTCTATTCATGATGCCGCTGAGAGCACTGGCAGCTTGCTGCGTCGATATTGGCCGCTAACAGTGTTGTCTGTTGCTTTAATGATGGCTGCATTTTCTTCAGCACAAAAGCTTATGCAATACGAAACGGTGACTTACAGCTACTACACGCAGCCTAGCGCTCATCTGGCGTATTTGGGTCGCGATAAACAAACTTTGGCATCTCCCAGCCAAAATGAATCGCGCAAAGACGTAATAAAAAGCCACCGATTAAACAACTAACAATGGCGGTGTCGGCATGCACATTAAGTGTCAGCAGGCTGACATAGGCAACCCCCGTTAATAGCGACACCACGGCGTAGAGCTCTTTGCGAAATACTAAGGGAATTTCATTACATAACACGTCTCTCAGTACGCCGCCGAAGACACCGGTAATCATGCCGCTAATAACAGCAATACTAAAACTTTGGTTCATTTCTAGCGCAATGGCACAGCCAATAAGCGTAAATGCCACAAGGCCTAGAGCATCAAGCACTAAAAACGGCTTACGAAGGTAATGCATGATGGGTGCTAAAAGGATAGTAAGCAGCGCAGCGGTGACGGTATAGGCCAAGTATTTTGGGTGCTCTACCCAGCTTAACGGGTAGTGACCAAGAACAACGTCACGAATGGTGCCACCACCAAGTGCAGTAACACAGGCAATGATGATGACGCCAAATAAATCCATTTGACGTCGGCCAGCCGCCAGTGCGCCGGTCATTGCTTCAGCTGTAATGGCGATGACGTAAATGATAGAAAGCAGCATAACAATGACCTTAAAGCGCTGGTAGTGATTGTGGCTAGTAGACAATAGGCTATGATGCCGAAAAATGACCTGATCTGAGATGAATGTATGTCCGAATTAATAAAAATAATGCATGTTGAAGATGACCCGTCGATTCAAATGGTCACCAAAGTAGCATTACAGTCGATTGGCAAACTTGAGGTGCATACCTGCTCTGGCGGTCAAGAGGCGCTAGACTCAGTGTCATCGGTTAATCCGGATCTGATTTTATTGGATGTGATGATGCCTGGCATGGATGGTCCAACCACACTGCAGCACTTAAAAAGTCTGATTGATATTACGGTCACACCGGTGGTGTTTTTAACGGCTAAAGTGCAGCCGCAGGAATTAAAACGCTATCGTGAATTGGGGGCTATTGGGGTCATTATTAAGCCATTTGATCCCATGCAGTTAGCGAATCAAGTAAAAGCACTGTGGACTGAGCATAAACAAGCTTGACTGAGGAGTCAGTTAAGACATAACGTCGTTTTCTTTTTTTAGGGAACTTGGTTATGTCTTACCGGAGCGCGTTTCGTCAGGATTTATTTGCTGGTCAAACCATCATTGTGACAGGTGGTGGTTCAGGCATTGGCCGCTGTACAGCGCATGAGTTAGCCGCATTGGGTGCGCATGTGGTGTTAGTGGGCCGTAAAATTGAAAAGCTAGAAGCAACTCAGGCTGAAATCATCGCCGATGGTGGTAGTGCTTCATTTAAAATTGCCGATATTCGTCAGGAAGAGTTGGTTAAAAAACTAGTGGCTGAAGTGTTGGCAGAGCGCGGCGCTATTCACGGTTTGGTCAATAATGCTGGCGGTCAGTTTCCTATGCCACTAGAGCACATCTCCAAAAATGGTTGGGATGCTGTCATTAACAACAACCTCACTGGTGGTTTTTTGTTTGCGCGTGAAGTGTTTCGCCAATACATGCGCGACAACGGTGGCAGCATCGTCAATATCATTGCTGATATGTGGGGCGGCATGCCCGTGATGGGGCATTCAGGTGCAGCACGAGCTGGCATGATGAGTTTCACTGAAACGGCTGCAGTGGAGTGGGCTAGTTCCGGTGTGCGTGTGAATGCCGTTGCGCCTGGCTTTATTGCCTCTAGTGGTATGGATAATTACGACCCAGCTGTGGCTAAAGAATGGTTTAAAACCATGAATGATGGCATTCCTTCTGCCCGCATGGGTGATGAGGATGAAGTTAGTTCGGCCATTGTGTTCTTGCTGTCGCAGGCAGCAACCTATGTTACTGGCGACTGCATTCGTGTGGATGGTGGCTCGGCTTTGAATACCAAGCTGTTTCCATTACAAAAACATGATCGCATGCCAGCACAGCAGGCATTTCATCGTGCTGTGAAGCCTAAAATTCTTTCGGAACAATAGCTCGCGTTTCACCTATTGCCCAAGACTGGAAGGCGTCTTCAGAGATACCTCTGCTTTCCAGCGCTTGGGCAAGGTCTTTTGGCGGTTGCTGAATTGGTTCACCCGATAGAATAAACGTGCCCCAATGCATCGGTAAGCTAACTTGTGCACGCAGATCAATGTGCATTTTCACAGCATCGTCGGGGTTAACGTGCTGCGCCTTCAGATAGTCACGTGGTTCGTAGGCACCAATCGGTAAAATAGCCAAGGCAAACGGGCCAAGGCGTCGTCCAATCTCTTGAAAAACAGGCGCATAACCTGTGTCGCCAGCAAAAAATATCGACTGACCAACATGCGAGACCACAAACCCTCCCCATAAGCTTCGGTCTTTGTCGCTGGGTATGAACTGACGAATGCTCCAGTGTCGGGCTGGCGTCAGCGTAATGGTCAACGGCTTTGCATGCGCTATTTCTAGCGACTGCCACCAATCCAGCTCTTTTACATGGCGTATGCCAGCGCGCTTTAATCGTGCGGCATCTCCCAGTGGCACAACTACTAGTGGAGGTTTTGATTGTTTTTTGTCGATTGCTTTTAGGGTGCCTAGGTCCATGTGATCATAATGATTGTGTGAGATCACGATCACATCAACATGGGGAAGCTCTGCGATAGCGATAGGTGCTTTCGTTTTTCGTTTGGGGCCTAGCCACGAAATAGGTGATGCACGAGAGGTCAGTATCGGATCCGTTAATACATTAATGCCATGACTTTGGATGAGTACAGTGGCATGCCCTAGCCAAGTGGCTTGGAGTGAATGAAGAGGCTGGTTAATTGCATCGTTGTTGACTGGTTGCCATGGCACTAGGCTAGGTTCATGTGTTGTTTTAGGCGTCGTTAACCGTTGCCAATAGAAGTCTAGTAAGTCGCGGCGTGTGGGTAGGCTAAACGCTTCTGTATTTTGAAACCCAGTGGGTGTGTGGTGCACTTTGCTTGCATCGTAATACGGGTTCTTGAAACTACAAGCACTGACTAAGCAGGCCGTCACTACGTAGTAAATCAGGCGCAATGGTTTGCCTCTAGCGTCAATAGCTGACGTTTTAGTTCAAGGCCACCACCGTATCCGTGAAGTTTGCCAGTGCTGGCAATGACACGGTGGCAAGCTGCAATGATAGGAAAGGGGTTGGCGCCATTCGCTGCACCTACAGCACGCACTGCGCGTGGTCGATAAATTAGCTGAGCTAAGTCACCATAACTACAGGTCTGGCCATAAGGAAGATGTATTAATGCTTGCCAAACCGACTGTTGAAAGGGGGTGCCTTGCCATAAGCAGGGCAAATCAAACTTTTCTAAATCAAATTGTTGTCGCTTGCCGGCAAAGTATTCGCTCAGTTGCTCAACGACGTTGGGCAGCATCTTTGGCTGTTCGATACTACCTGGCGTAGGTGGTTGTTGTGCCTGTAATGGCAGCTCTAAGCGCAGAAAATAGTGCTCGTTGGCGACTAATCTGAGTGTGCCGAAAGGGCTTTGCCAGTATCTAAAATGCTGTGTCATTTTGCCTGCTGCCAGTTACATAAAGTTCAACTATCATAGGCACAATAATAACAATAGGCGACATAACAATGGTGCAAGAGCAAGGCTTTACCCCTCATGGACGTAATTTTTTCAAGGCTATGCTCATTGAGCTCGGCTTATATGTGATGGCCGCTCTCATTGCGGTCAGCCAAGGCGTGGTTTTACACAAGGTAATCATGGTCTGCATCGCCGTTTTTGCACTCCTAAGATTTTTAATGGTGCTGGGTAACGTCATTCCCACTGAAAAAGCAAAATCACCTAGAACTGCCTCGCAGCAGGTTTCTGCTATCACTTACGTATTAATGATTTGGCGAGAGTGGGTGGCCGCATTAAAAACGTATCCCTTTCTATTTGCATTTGAACCTTGGCTGATGCCCAACAACCCCGTTAAAGGTGCGCCTCATAGAGGACTGCCAATTGTTTTAGTGCCGGGATTTTTTACTAATCGTGGTTATTTGTGGGCTTGGCGCCGCCATCTTAAAAGTCATGGTTATGGCCAAGTGTATGCCGTTAGCCCACAACCAGTATTTGAAAGCATTGAACGTAATGCCGAACATGTCGCTAGATTTGTGCAGGAGGTGTTGCAAGACACGGGTGCCGAGCGAGTAGTGATCATGGGGCATAGTATGGGTGGTCAGGTCATTCGTTTGTATTTACATCGATTTGGAGGGCTGCAGCATGTGGCCTTGGCGATTGCCGTTGGTGCGCCTTTCCGAGGCACAGTGTTGGCTGTAGGTAAAGAAAATATGGGGCCAATTGTTGCTCAGCTTACCCCTTCAAATGCATGGGCAGAGACGTTTACGGCAGAAGCTGAGGCCGCGCCTTGCCCGATTCCGTTTGTGAATATCTGGTCTCCGCACGACACTATTGTCGCGCCGCAGCATAATAGTGTGGTGGCTGATTCTTATGGCCGAAACATTGAGTTGCCGGGCATTGGGCATATGGAAATGGTCACCTCACTACCAGTGATGCAGCATTTAGTTGCTGAACTGGATGCGTTTTACACAGATAAGGCATAGGCAGCGGGAGTCGAATTCTTTATACTCCCGCCACGCCTTAAGGCGTGTTTATGGTGACCCTGCTGGTCTCCTCGCAATGCAAAACAGTTAACCCCGCCAGATCCGGAAGGAAGCAACGGTCGCTGTGGCGTGTGTGCCGGGGTCGGGCTTGCAGGGTTGCCACCCTCATTAACGCCAAACGAGCAACGACATGACTACAGCCGTTGTAATCGGTGGTGGCCCTGCAGGCTTAATGGCTGCCGAACAGTTATTACAAGCCGGTACTTCAGTCGATTTATATGACGCCATGCCCTCACTGGGGCGAAAGTTTCTGCTGGCAGGTATTGGCGGTTTAAACATTACCCATGCTGAAGACTGGTCCTCGTTTTTAAGTCGTTATCCTCACGCACCTAATCAGCTGGTTTCGGCACTGAATCAATTTAGCTCAGCAGAGTTTGTGGATTGGGTGCATGCCTTAGGCGTTGAAACCTTTATTGGTAGTTCAGGCCGAGTTTTCCCGCGGGAAATGAAAGCTGCACCCTTGTTGCGGCGTTGGTTGCAGCGCTCACGTGATTTAGGCTTGCGCACGCATGTGCGGCACCGGTTAACGGCTTGGCAGGCCATGGCCGATGGCAAGTTTGCCTTAACATTTGAGACTCCCGAGGGTGTTATAAAGCATCACGCACAGTGTGTGGTGATGGCACTTGGTGGTGCTAGCTGGGCAAAGTTAGGCTCGGATGGTCGCTGGCTAGCAGGTTATGAGCAGGCGGGCATTCGTTGTCAGCCTTTGCTTGCCAGTAATTGTGGTTTTGAGGTGGCTTGGTCAGACTTCATGCTGACGCATGCGGGTGCTCCTTTAAAAAATATATCAATTCAGTTGCCATGGTTAGTGAGTGGTGCCCGGCTGGGTGAGGCGGTACTGACCCAGCATGGTCTCGAAGGCAGTTTGGTCTATGCTTTATCCGCAGCAATTCGTCAGCAGGTGCAGAGCCAAGGTCAGGCCACTATTTTGTTGGATCTTTGCCCAGCAACATCAGCAGAAGCGGTGATGGTGGCACTTACAAAGCCAGCAAAAGGCAAAACCATGAGCCAGCGGTTACGCGCTTTAGGTCTAGATGCTGCAAAAATTGCGTTGGTTCACGAAGCTGTCAAACAATCTGTACATGCTAAGCAAGTAAGCTATGCTGAGTTAGTTAAAGCACTGCCGGTCACGCTGCTTGCAGCTCGTCCAATTGATGAGGCAATCAGTTGCGCAGGTGGGGTAGACTTTTCAGAGATAACCGCGCAATTTATGGTGCAGCGTTACCCCGGATTATTTTGTGCTGGCGAAATGCTGGACTGGGATGCACCCACGGGCGGTTATTTGCTTACCGCCTGTATGGCGACAGGCCGTCAGGCAGGCATGGCGGCTGCTGAGTTTTGTATAACAAACCAAGGAGTGAATGATGATTGATAAAGACTTACTGCAACAAAAGCTGCAAGCTCAAATCAACGAATGGAAGGCACAAGCAGATTTATTAAAAGCTAAGGCTGAAAGTGCAGGTGTTGATGCAAAAGCTGAGGCACATCAGCAACTGGAAAAGCTGAAAACATTGCAAGCTGAAGCACAAGCTAAGTTTGATGAGCTGAAATCAGTTGGCGAAGAAAAATTTGGTGAAGTGAAAGCTAAAGTTGAAGGTTTAGTGGAAGAAGCCGGCTCAGCGCTGAAGTCATTGACTGATCGTTTAAAATAATCCGGTTGAAATAAAAAAGCGGTGCATCCATGGTGCGCCGCTTTTTTTCTTGGGTCAGCGTCAGGCATCCGTTAGCATAAGCCATGCTAAAACGTCATCGGTGGGGAAGGGCATGAGTTACCAAGTCTTAGCGCGTAAATATCGACCACGGCGTTTTCAAGAGCTTGTCGGTCAGGATGTTGTCGCGCGCGCGCTGACTCATGCGCTAGAACAAAATCGTTTGCATCACGCCTATTTATTTACTGGCACACGCGGTGTTGGTAAGACCACGATCGCGCGTATTTTGGCGCGCTGCTTAAACTGTGAAACCGGCATCACCGCCAATCCTTGTGGTGTTTGTTCAACCTGTCGTGATATCGATGAAGGGCGTTTTGTTGATTTAATTGAGGTGGATGCGGCGTCACGGACCAAAGTGGAGGATACCCGTGAGCTGTTAGAGAACGTGCAGTATGCACCGACTAGCGGGCGCTATAAGGTCTATCTTATTGACGAAGTGCATATGTTGTCTGGGCATTCATTTAATGCCTTGCTGAAAACATTGGAAGAGCCACCTCCGCATGTGAAATTCATTTTGGCCACGACAGATCCGCAAAAGTTGCCAATCACTATCTTGTCGCGTTGTTTGCAGTTTGCTTTAAAGCCCATGACGCCTGAACGTATTGTGCAGCATTTGCAGACCGTGTTACCGGCAGAAAATGTTGGCTTTGACGAGGCTGCTTTATGGTTGTTAGCGCGCGCGGCACAAGGCTCTATGCGTGACGCGCTGTCGTTAACCGATCAGGCAGTGGCTTTTGGTCATGGCCGTTTAGGTGAGGCCGATGTTCGTAGTTTGCTGGGCAGCATTGATCGCGACCTGGTTTATCGTGTGCTGGAAGCCGTCCAAGCCAAGGATGCTGCTGCCTTAATGCAGCTAGTTGCTGGTATGGCAGAACAAAGTATTGATTTCTCAGGTGCAGTATCGGAAGTGATTAGTGTGCTGCACCGCTTAGCGGTGGCGCAGGCGGTTCCTGATGCGATTGATAATGCCGAAGGTGATCGCGATCGTTTACTGCAACTGGCGCAGCTGATGTCGCCCGAAGATGTGCAGTTGTTTTACCAAATGGCGCTGCATGGTCGACGCGATTTGCCGTTAGCAGTAGATGCTCGTGCTGGTTTTGAGATGACCTTGCTGCGAATGATGTTATTTCGCCCTTTAGCAACTAGCGATGTGGTGAATACAACTGTTGTGCCGGTGGTTGCCGAGCCAGGAGTTAATGCCCCTGAAAAAAAGTCATTAGCGTCAGTGGCTCCAACACCACCACCAACACCAACGGTAGCGCTGAGGCCTGAACCGCAGGTTGAGGTAACACCAGAGCCTACAATTGCGCCAGAGCCCCAGCCAACGGGCGATTGGACGCCAGTTTCTTGGGCGGATTGGGTTGACTCATCTGGATTAACCGGCGGCGCATTAAATCTGGCGCGACATGCGTTAATGCAAGTTGGTGAGCAAGGGCAGTGGCAGCTTTGTTTATCACCAAAACATCAAATGTTAGCCGCGGGGCAAGCATTAACTCAGTTGCAAACCCAGTTTCAGGCACAATATCCTCAGCAGCGTTTTGATTTGGTTATGCAGGAGCCAAATGGCGAGACGCCAGCTAGTCGTCGTCAGCGTCTGCGTGAAGAGCGTCTAGCACAAGCAGAAACAGCTGTGTTAGCAGACCCCGTAGTGAAGGCGGTGATGACCACGTTTAACGCACAAATTGTGCCTGATTCGTTAGTAATGAATGATTAATTGATTTAAGTTTAGAGAGTAAAATTATGAATATGCAGCAATTAATGCAGCAAGCTCAGCGCATGCAAGAGCAAATGCAAAAGAATATGGAGAAGGCTCAAGCCGAGTTGGCGCAAGCTGAAATTATCGGTGAGTCGGGCGCGGGCTTAGTGAAAGTGACGCTGAACGGTAAGTATGATGTGAAGCGCGTTAACATTGATCAAAGCCTATTGTCAGAAGATAAAGAAATTCTGGAAGACTTAATTGCGGCTGCTATGAATGATGCCGTTCGTAAAGTTGAAGTAGCCAGTAAAGATGCCATGGGCTCTGCCGCTAGCGGCTTAGGGCTGCCGCCCGGCTTTAAAATGCCGTTCTAATTGAGGTTATCGCGTGAGTCTGCTGAGTCCCTTGGTTGCTGAGTTAATGGAGTCACTGCGGCTATTGCCGGGGGTGGGGCCTAAATCTGCCCAGCGTATAGCTTTGCAGCTGATCGAGCGCCAACGCTCTGGCGGTTTGCGGTTAGCCAGAGCGTTGGAGCAAGCATTAAATCATGTAGATCATTGCCAACAGTGTAGATTCCTGACTGAGCAACCGGTGTGCAAGCTTTGCTTAGATCCTAGTCGTGATGACAGCCTGTTGTGTGTGGTCGAAAGCCCGATGGATGTTTTAGCCCTTGAGCAAAGTGGTAGCTATAAAGGCCGATATTTTGTCTTGCTTGGTAAGCTCTCGCCATTGGATGGTATTGGCCCCGATGAGCTGGGCTTACCCATCCTGATTAATCGCTTACGGCAAAATCCAACAATTCGTGAGCTGATTATCGCTACTAATCCAACAGCAGAAGGCGAGGCGACGGCGCACTACCTGCGTGAAGCCACACGTGATTTGCCACTATCCGTTACTCGCATTGCTCATGGTGTGCCCATCGGTGGTGAGCTTGAGTATGTTGATGGCAATACCCTGACACATGCATTGAGTGGTCGACGATCAATCGGATAATTCCGTTGTTTCAACTTGAGTCTTATTGAGCTTACTGATAGAACTCTCCGGTCACGCTGTATTTCCCTTCAGCGTTTTTTGGAGTGTTTTTATGAGTTTGTTTACGTCGTACTTTAATGAAACCCACGAGCAAGTTCGTCTAACCGCACGTCAGTTTAATGAGCGTGAAATTGCGCCGTTTATTAATGACTGGGAAGAAGCAGGCACGTTTCCTCGCGAATTGTATTTAAAGGCTGGTGCAGCAGGGTTGTTGGGTATTGGTTACCCCGAGGCGCTAGGTGGCTCGGGTGAAGATGTATTTATGAAAATTGCGGCCACCGAAGAGCTGATGCGTTCAGGCTCGGGTGGTTTGGCAGCCAGTTTGGGTTCGTTAGATATTGCGCTGCCGCCGATTGTGAAATGGGGCAGTGATGCCATGAAACAAGCCATTGTGCCGCCTGTGCTGCGTGGTGAAAAAATTGCCGCCTTGGCAATCACTGAGCCATCCGGTGGTTCTGATGTGGCGGGCTTAAAAACCCGTGCTGAAGTGCATGATGATCATTACCTTGTTAGTGGCAGCAAAATCTTTATTACTTCCGGTATTCGTGCCGACTACTACGTCACTGCCGTTCGTACTGGCGGTGAAGGTTATGCCGGCATTAGTTTGCTGTTAATTGAGCGTGATCGTGAGGGCGTATCAACCGGCAAGCCACTGCGCAAAATGGGCTGGTGGGCATCTGACACCGCTGAAATATTCTTTGATAACGTTAAAGTGCCAAAAGAAAACTTAATTGGCTCAGAGAATGCCGGCTTTTTGCTGATCATGAGTAACTTCCAAATGGAGCGCTTAAATCTGGCGGTGATGGCCAATATGACCGCACAGCTGGCGCTGGAAGAAAGCTTACGTTGGGCTAGAGAGCGTGTAGCGTTTGGTCGTAAGTTAGGTCAAATGCAGGTGATTCGCCATAAATTAGCGGATATGGCTACACGTTTAGAAGCAAGCCGTGAGTTTACTTATCGTATTGGCGCTCGTATTGCCGAAGGCATTCCTTCAGTGAAAGAAGTGTCTATGGCAAAAAACTTTGCGACTCAAACCAGTGACTTTGTGACACATGAAGCGGTGCAAATTTTTGGTGGCATGGGCTTTATGCGTGAATCCCTAGTGGAAAGGTTGTACCGAGATAACCGGATTCTTTCCATTGGTGGTGGCACCTATGAGATCATGAACGAAGTGATCGCCAAACAACTGGAACTCTAGTGCCATTAACTTGTTATGTCCGTCAGATAGAGGCTCTTAAGGAGTCTCTATCTGCATTTAAGCAGCAACCTTTTCTTGCTTTAGATACCGAATTTATTCGGATCAATACGTTTTATCCCATTTTTGGTCTCTTGCAGATTGGCAATGGTGAGGGCGAGTGGTTAATCGACCCCTTGGCCGTGACTGATTTGTCTCCATTATGTGAGTTGCTTGGTCCTGCTGGACCGATCAAAGTCATGCATGCCTGTTCGGAAGATCTTGAAGTGCTGAATCCTTTGCTGCCAAAGGGCTTGGGCGAAGTGCATGACACCCAAATTGCGATGGCATTTTTAGGGCTGGGTATGCAAATTGGTTATCAACGTGCCCTACAAGATATTTTGCAGATTGAAATTCCTAAAGACGCCTCGCGTTCGGACTGGTTGCAGCGACCACTGACCGATCATCAGCTGCAATATGCCGCACTGGATGTGCGTCACTTACCGCAGTTGTACCAAACCCTTCGTGAGCGTTTGCAGCAGAAAAATGTGTGGGAATACTTCCATCAGGAATGTGCAGAGGTTTGTCGTTTAAGTTCTCCAGTGGATCCCGATCGCGCTTGGTTAGACCACGGCAATGCGTGGCGCCTGGGGCCTCGTAATCGTGCTGCTCTGCAATTACTAATGGCATGGCGCGAGCGTGAGGCGGTGCAGCGTAATGTTCCAAGAGGGCATTTGTTAAAGCCGACAACACTGTTTGACCTGGCCTATCGTATGCCGGTGCATAGTCATGAGTTAGTGACGATGACCGATATCAACCCACGCGTAGCAAGACAAGAAGCCGATAGCATTCTGGCGATTATTGAGCAGGCTAGAGCGTTAGCACTGTCTGACTGCCCCGCGCCAGTGGCTCCTCCGTTGCCGCGAGAAATTTCGCGTGTGTTTGATCAATTAAAGCGTGCCATTGTGCCTGTGGCAGAGCAGTTGCAACTGCCAGGTGATGTGCTTTGGCGCAAACGATTGGCAGAAAAAGTGGTGCTGGCGGCTGTTGATGGCAATATTGATGCTGGCATTACACAAATTAAAGGTTGGCGAGCGCCTGCCTTGCAGCCGGTAATTGCCGAAGCACTGCATCAACATGAAGATTTTATTCAAGCTTGCCGAGCGGCTAGGCGACAACTTGGCACTGAACCAACTACTATTTAACTTGTTGGCTTGGACATTGAGAAACCGTATGTCACGTGTGTTTTGCAGTATTTATGAAAGTAGCAGCAAACAGGAAATGTACCTGTATGTGCTAAAGCAAGATGGTTTTAAGCGAGTGCCTGAGCCATTACTTGAGTTGATGGGTAAAAAGCCGCGTTTTGTCACTGATTTGGTGTTAACGCCTGAGCGCAAATTGGCGCGGGCTAATGTCGTGGACGTGATTGAAAAGATCAGTGCTGATGGGTTTTATTTGCAAATGCCACCACCACCAGAGCCCGGTTTGGTGCATGCGGCCGATGCACCAGCATGGCGCCGTCAAGGACGAAACAAAGACAGTGAGAGTTTGACATGAGTACTATTTTTCCGTGGTCGGTTGTATTGGCATGGGTTCTTTATGTGCTGGCTGTTTGGGTTATTTATGGCTTAGCGATTAAGCCGTGGACACAATCAGTATCGCTGTTATGGCGCTCCACTCTCCGAATTGTGCTTGTGGTGTTGTTATTAGCGCCTACGTTATCTACGCATAATGATCAGCTAGGGGTTTCGCCTGCTTTGTTTGTATTTGCACAAGGTGTGTGGGGAGGCTCTGCGCTGGTCATGATCAAGGGCTTGTTAGCTTGGTTATTGTTTGGCGCTGCAACACTGTCAATTGTAGGTTGGCTTGGCGGTGATGAATCGCAGGCTAGTGTGAGTCGTGGCAGTGAAACGAATCGTGTAGAGCCTAAGCTTTAGTTAGCCAAAGCCTATGTTTTGTCAAACTGACAATGTGGCTTGCACGCTATAGTCTTTGGTTAATTGTTTATAAATACATAATGTATTGTATTGAGGAATATCATGGCTTTTATCGGAACCGATCGTTATATCACTACCCCTGAGCTGTCATTGGCTGTAAATGCCGCTGTCACACTGCAAAAGCCGTTGTTAATCAAGGGTGAGCCGGGCACTGGTAAAACGCTATTAGCTGAGCAAGTTTCGGAAGCATTTGGTACCCGTCTCATTCAGTGGCACATCAAGTCCACCACCAAAGCACAGCAAGGTCTTTATGAGTACGATGCGGTATCACGTTTGCGTGACTCGCAACTGGGTACTGAACGTGTGCATGACATTCGCAACTACATTAAAAAAGGTAAGTTGTGGGAGGCGTTTGAGGCCGATGAGCGTGTTGTGCTGCTGATCGATGAAATCGACAAAGCCGACATTGAGTTTCCTAATGATTTGCTTACCGAGCTCGATAAAATGGAGTTTTTTGTTTACGAGACCGGTGAAACGATCAAAGCTAAACATCGTCCCATTGTGATCATTACCTCTAATAATGAAAAAGAGCTACCGGATGCTTTCTTGCGTCGCTGCTTCTTCCATTACATTCAGTTCCCAGATGCTGAAACCATGAAACAAATCGTGGCCGTGCATCACCCAGACGTGAAAGCTCAGCTGCTAAAAGACGCATTAGATATTTTCTTTGACCTGCGTAAAGTGCCGGGTTTAAAGAAAAAGCCAACCACCTCTGAGTTAATTGATTGGTTAAAGCTGATCTTGTCCGATGATATTCCTGAAGATGTGCTGCGTAATCGCGACACTCGCAAGGCGATTCCACCACTGTATGGTGCGCTGTTGAAAAATGAAGCGGATGTGGCTTTATTGGAGCGACTAGCCTTTATGAATCGTCGCGAGACCGCGCAGTAAGAGGGGCAGGCCCATGCTGGTACATTTTTACCAGACGCTACGCCAGTTTCAGGTACCGACCAGCATTCGTGAGCTGATTGACCTGAATGCTGCGCTGAAAACTGGCTTGGTTTATGCCGACCAGGAAGCATTTTATCAGCTGGCTAAGTTGGTGTTGGTCAAAGACGAACGTCATTATGACAAGTTTGATCGAGCGTTTAAGGCCTATTTTGACGGTCTTGAGGGCTTGTCCTTAGATGATTTTAGCAAGCAAATTCCAGATGACTGGTTGCGTAAAGAGCTTGAAAAGCAGCTGTCGCCCGAAGAGCTGGCAGAGCTGCAGAAAGCAGGTTCATTGGAAGAGCTGCTGAAGAAGTTTTTAGAGCGCCTTAACGAGCAAGAGAAACGCCATCAGGGTGGCAACAAAATGATTGGCACCGGTGGCACGTCGCCCTTTGGAGCTTATGGTGCTAACCCAGAAGGTATTCGCATGGCGGGGCCTTCGCGTAATAAGAGTGCGGTGAAGGTCTGGGAAAAGCGTGAGTTTCGTAACCTCGATGACAATGTTGAGCTCGGCATTCGTAACATCAAGTTAGCTTTGCGTCGTCTGCGTCGCTTCGCTCGTCAAGGTGCTGAAGAAATTCTGGATATTGACGACACTATTCGTCATACCGCGCACAATGCCGGCATGCTCGATATTAAGTTAGTGGCCGAGCGTAAAAATCGCGTCAAAGTGCTGTTGTTCTTTGATATCGGCGGCTCGATGGATCCCTATGTGCGCACTTGCGAAGAGTTATTTTCGGCGGCTAAAACTGAGTTTAAGCACTTAGAGTTTTTTTATTTTCACAATTTTATTTATGAGTCGGTGTGGAAAAATAATTTCCGGCGCTGGAGTGAGCGCACGTCGATTTACGACATTATTCACAAGTATGGCTCTGACTACCGTGTCATTTTTGTGGGTGACGCCAGTATGTCGCCTTATGAGATTCAAGCGGTTGGTGGCTCGGTTGAGCACTTTAATGAAGAGCCGGGTGCTGTGTGGATGCAACGCCTGACACATCATTTCCAAAAAGTAGTGTGGTTAAATCCTGAGCCAGAAAAGCATTGGAAAATGACACCTTCGACCGAGATGACACAGCAATTGTTGGATCAGCGTATGCATCCGTTGACGTTGAAGGGCATCGAAGACGCCATGAAGTATCTCAGTAAATAATCAGAAGATGAGGGCACGAAAATGATGTTGCCAACCATGAAAACACTGTGTTTGCTGAGCATGTTGACGCTTTCTACATCGGTATTATCAGCAACAAATGGCAAGCTAGACCCTCCGCCAAATGCACCACGTGCGGTCAGCAGCCAAGTGGCGCCAGATCATCGTGCGTATATTGCCCCGTTTGTTGTGCAGGGGGATGCCAAGTCTTTTTTTGCGCAATTAACAGGTGTGGTCGCTAAACAGCCGCGAGTCAATATCGTTAAGCAAACTGATCTGTATTTAAAGGCAGAATTCACCACAGCCATGCTGCGTTTTGTCGATGATGTCGAGTTTGTATTAGATGCAAAGGCTGGCGTTGTTCATGTGCGTTCAGCGTCACGCATTGGTTATTACGACTTCAACACCAATCGTAATCGTATCGAGGCGATACGATTACAAATGGCTGTGCAGTAATCGAGTTAGTGTAGCTTAAGGTTGGGGCCAGACTTTTTGCTGAGCATGTCTTTAAAAAGCAACAGACCGGTTTTAAGTGGGCCATGCAGCGCGAGCTGATGCAGTCGGTAAAGTGACACATACATTAGACGCGCTAAGCGACCTTGAATGCCAATATTACCCATCATGATGCCCACCGCGCTTTTATGCAGCGATACCAGCGAACCCTTATCGTGGAAATTGAAATCACTGACTTTTTTGCCTTTTAAGTGGCGGGGTAGTGCTTTAATTAAATAAATGGCTTGTTGGTTGGCGGTTTGTGCACGTGGGGCCAATGGTCGAGTCGCGCCTTCGGGGGTGCAAGCAGCACAATCACCAATGGCAAAAATCGAGTCATCGAGGGTGGTTTGTAGCGTATTTTTGACCACCAATTGATTAATGCGATTAGTTTCTAAGCCAGCAAGATTGTGTAATTGATCGGCGGCTTTGACGCCTGCCGACCAGACTTTAAGTGAGGCAGGAATAAAAGCCCACTAGCGGCTAACAAACCTGTTTCGGTAATGTCCGTGATTTTTTGGCGGGTATAAACCTTGATGCCTTGTGCCTCTAACTGCTTCTTAGCTGCGCGAGAAGTAGCTTCAGGTAGCGCGGGCAAAATGCGATCAGAGGCTTCAATCAAACTAATATTGACGCGGTTTGGGGAGATCTCATCCAAGCCATATTCAGCAAACTTATGCGCAGCATGCAGTAACTCAGCAGCTAACTCCACACCGGTGGCGCCAGCACCCACGATGGCGATATTGAGCTCGGCCTCGTTGGCATTGGCTTTAGTCATTGCATGCGCACGCAGATACATATTCAAAAATTGCGATTGGAAGCGGTCGGCCTGCAGTCGTGAGTCTAGAAACATGCAGTGTTGACGAGCGCCTGGCGTGCCGAAGTCGTTGGCAGTTGAACCGATTGCCAAGATTAGCTTGTCATAAGCTAACTCACGCGCGGGGGCAAACTCTTGGCCACTGGTGTCTGTGAGTGCATCTAATAAAATGACTTTGCGCTCACGATCAACATTGGCAAAGCGGCCGAGTTGAAACTCAAAATGATGTTGGCTGCCATGAGCAAAATAGTTGAGCTCGTCTTCAAACGAGTTAATGGTGCCCGCTGCAACTTCGTGCAGCAGTGGTTTCCAGATATGAGTTAGGCAGGCATCAACTAGGATAATTCGTGCTTTGCCTTGTTTACCCAGGCGCTTGCCCAGCCCTGTTGCTAACGCTAAGCCACCTGCACCACCGCCAACAATGACAATTCGAGGTGTGTTCACGCGCAACTCCTAAATCAGCCTGGCGAAGGTCGCGAATTCTATGCCTTAGCTGAGCATTAAGCGAGACTCATAAGTCAGTAGTCCTCAGGATGCCAACCACGCTGGGTGTTCATGAGCCGGTTTGAGTTCGCAGACGGGGTTGGCGATTTTTAATAAGCTGTTATCTAGCCAATTTAATAAGTCTGCAAAAACTTCATCACGATTTGTCTCATGCAGCAAATCGTGTCTGGCACCTTCATAAATTTTTAAGGTGACATCCATCATGCCTGCGGTTTCTAGCTTGTCGTCCAAAACGGCAACAGAGATACCGTCTTTACCGACCGGGTCTTTGTCACCAGCAAATGAATACACCGGTAAGTCTTTGCGAATTTTGCGGAGATTGCTGAGACGTTGCGTGCGGCTCAGTCCTTCTAGCAGGTCGCGCCAAAAACCATTGCTACAGGTCACGCCGCATAGGGGATCATCTAGATAACCCTGCACAAAAGCCTCATCACGAGACAGCCAGTCATAGTCGCTCTTACGAGGGCTAAAGGCTTTGGCAAATTTGCCAAACGTGAGCGAATGAATCAGCGGGCTGCGAGCATTGATGCCTTGGCGGCGACATTCGGCCTCAGCAGCCAAATGAGCCAACCAAGTAAACCAAGGTGCCTCGTAGTTAGTACCTTCAATGAGTAATGCATCGACAGTTTGTGAGTGACGCTCAACATAACTTAAGCTGACAAATGAGCCCATGGAATGACCTAGCAGAATCCACGGCAGGTTGGGGTAGACTTTGTGGCCATGGATATTCACGATGCGCATATCGGCACAAACGTTTTCCCAGTTTTGCGTATCACTGACATTGCCAAGTTCGCTAATGGGTACTGATAGGCCGTGACAACGATGATCGTGTGCCATGACGGCATATCCGGCAGCGTTTAATTTGGCCGCCACATCGCTATAACAGCCGCTGTGCTCAGACATGCCATGGGCAATGTGAATGACCCCTTTGGGGTGAGCAACGGGCCAGTGTCGAAGCGGAATTTTATGGCCATCTTCGGCACGTAAATAGGTCAGCTCGGCTTCGAGTGGTGCCGCTGCCGCTTGTTCATCACGGGATATATTCATTATGCTGTTTCGCCTCGATGTTACTTTTTTTATTGGAGAGCGCTGGTGCTGGCAAACATACACTATCTAGTGACTGCAAATCATCCTGCCGCGCACCGCTTTTCAGTCGAATTACACATCGTTAGTCCCGATCCTGAAGGACAGGTGTTGTGGCTGCCAGATTGGATCCCCGGCAGCTATATGATTCGAGACTTTGCGCGAAATTTATCGGGTCTGCAAGCGGTCAATGCATCAGGGCAGGCGCTAACGATTCAGGCGGTAAACAAGTCCACTTGGCGCGTTCAGCCTTGCCAAGGCGGCCTAATGATTCGTTACGAGGTCTATGCTTGGGATCTGTCCGTGCGGAGTGCTTACTTAGATCAAACACGTGGTTATTTTAATGGTACATCGCTGTTTTTAGCCGTGGCGGGTCAGGAAGATCAGCCGCACAGTGTTGAGTTGATTGCACCAGAAGGGTTCTCACAGTGGCGGGTGGCAACTACGTTGTCATCACGTGCTGCGCCTTTAGGCCAGTTCGGTATTTATGAAGCATCTAACTATGATGAGTTGATTGATCATCCGGTAGAGATGGGCGAGTTTGCCTACCATGAGTTTACCGTGTGCGGAGTGCCACATGCCCTGGCTGTGAGTGGTGTGCAGCAAGCAGATTTAGCACGTTTATGTGCTGATTTAAGTCGTATTTGCGAGGCGCAGATTCTCTTCTTTGGCCAGCCTGCACCATTTGCACGTTATTTGTTTCAGTTGCATGTGGTGGGCCAAGGCTACGGTGGGCTTGAGCATCGCAGCTCTACCAGCTTGATTGCTAACCGTGACAGCTTGCCCTGTAGGCAAGAGCCAGAATCACCCAGTGCGGGATACTTAGAGTTATTGGGGCTGTGTAGTCATGAGTATTTTCATAGTTGGAATGTCAAACGCCTAAAGCCGATAGAGATGTTGACGCCTGACTTGCAGCGTGAGGTGCACAGTGAGTTGTTGTGGTTTTTTGAGGGAGTGACCTCTTACTACGACGACTTATTCTTGCTGCGTGCAGGAATTATTACGCCCCAGCAGTGGCTGAATTTATTAGCTAAAACCATTACCCGTTACTTGCGCACACCAGGTCGTTTTCACCAAACCGTCGCGGCATCCAGTTTTGATGCTTGGACTCGTTTTTATAAGCAAGATGAAAACACCCCGAATGCAGTTGTGAGTTATTACCTTAAAGGAGCATTGGTGGCGCTGTGTATGGATTTGACGCTGCGCAAGCTGTCGGATCACGAGGCTAGTTTAGATATTTTGATGCAGCAGCTCTGGCAACGGTATTTGTCTGGACAACCAGGCGTTACTGAGCAGGTGATTCGTGACCTTTTGCTGGATATGGTAGGTCCTGCAATGCAAGAGCCATTAACTCAGTGGTTGCACAGCACGAACGAGCTGCCTGTACTTGCCTTATTGGCCGAGTTTGGCGTTAAGGTCAGCGTGACGGCAGATACTGGTAAAGTGAATTGTGGCTTAGGCGTTAGCATAAAGCCTTGTGCCGATGGTGGTGTGACCTTGTCATTGGTAACACGTGGCAGTGCAGCAGAGCAGGCAGGTCTGTCTGCAGGAGATGCTGTAGTGGCAATAAATGGCATACGTGTAAATGCACAGAGCTGGGATAAACAACTAGCACGGTTTAGCGCGGGAGAAACCATCAGTGTTTATGCGTTTCGTAGAGATGAATGGTTGTCTGCTTCGTGTATATTACGTTCTGTTACAGAAGATTTATGTGCCCTGACGTGTGATGAAAGCGAGCAAGGTCAGCAGGCGTTATTGAAGTGGTTAAGTAGCAACCCATAATTTATAAAAAACAGTTGGTTGAGAGCATTGTATGCAGGCGGATTTTTGGCAGGACAAATACCCCAAATCAATTCCTTTTGAGATTGATGCTGGCGCCTATAATTCGGTGTTGGAGGTTTTCCACGAGGCGGTGCATCGTTATGCCGAGCGTCCTGCATTCTCGAATATGGGGCAGACACTGACCTATGCTGAGCTAGATACCTTAAGCGCACAGTTTGCTGCTT
>CAMTYC010000083.1:0-4798 GCA_947085865.1 uncultured Moraxellaceae bacterium | reverse complement strand
GGCACGCCAGCATTAGTGCAAGCACTTACCCAGAACTTAGACCTCATCGCCAACAGCCCTGTGGTGCAGGTAAAGCAGCAGGATGATGGCGTATTAGTGCGTAATGAGCGTGGTGATAGCGGCGTTTATGATCGTGTCATTGTGGCCACTGCCACCAAGCAGCTACAGTTTTTGGATAAAGAGCAGTTCAGCCACGAGCTCGATTTACTGCAAAATATTCGTTTTGATCAAGGTGAGTTATGGGTGCATCGCGACACCCGCTTTTTACCTAAGCGCCGTCAGGATTGGACCGCACTTAATTTTATGATGCAGCCGAATTTAGATGAGGCCATGTTTACCGTCTGGGTTAACGCGGTAGAGCCTAGCCTGAATGGTACTGAGCCCATTTTACAAACGTGGAACCCGCTCTTTGAGCCTAAGCCTGAGTCGGTCATTCTGCGTCAACCATTAGCGCGTGCGGTTGTGCATCAAGGCACACGTGCAGCACAAGATCAGCTACAGGCTATGCACCAAGAAACTAACCGTCGCGTGTTTTTCTGCGGCTCATGGGCCTACCCCGGCGTGCCCTTGCTCGAATCAGCTGTGCGCTCGGCCATGGCAGTTGTAAGGCCTTTGTGAGCGCGTCAGTCAACACATTATTAGGCGGTCATCAACGTCCAAACTATTGGAATAATCTTGGGCTTTGGTCGGCAGCTCAGGACTATGACAGCGCCTGTTGCGCTCTTGCACAGGCACATGCTCAAGCCATCGCATTAAGCGCACAAGATCGCTTAATTGATTTAGCCTGCGGCAGTGGCGCCAGCCTATTATTTTGGCAACAACACTACGGCTTAAGTCACAGTGTAGGCTTAGATAAAACCACGCCCAAACGCAGCAAAAGCACACAGCTTGTGCGTGGGCACTTTGACCGTCTGCCACTACCAACGGCTTTAAACGACCAACGCTTTGATGCTGCCATCTGCATAGATGCGGCCTATCATGCGCAGTCTATTAAGGCGTTTTTAGCGACTGCTCAAACCTTGCTGGTTAACCATGGTCGCCTCGTGTTTAGCACGATTGTGAGCCCAAACAGCAACTGTGCCAAACGACTAGACCTACGTTTAGCCGGCATTCCCAATGCTAGCCAAATCAGCTATCGCGAATTAAACCAAGCTTTAGCGACCGACTGGAGCAACACGCAAGTGTTGTCGTTAGACACTGTTTTTACAGGATTCGCCGAGCATGTTGCTAAGCGAGAGAAAGAACTGACTTGGGTGCAAAAACTAAGCCCGGCATGGCTTAAAATTCAGGCTACGGCATCACTTTGTGAGCGCATGCTAAGCGCCAATTTTGACTATGTATTAATTAGCGCACAACGGCGTTAATCCTCTTCCACCACATCAATAATGCGCATGGCCGGATCAAGTTGTAATCGTGCTGCGGCCACCACCGCTTGTGTGCGATTGGATGCGCCCAGTTTTTTCAGAATCGCCGTCATATGCGCCTTAATGGTAGCTTCCGACACATTCAGTTCATAGGCAATTTGTTTATTGAGTAAACCATCGGCCAGCATCATCAATAAACGAAACTGCTGCGGTGTTAACTCACGAATTCGACGCGCAATGTCTGCTTCTTCATTGGCCAACGGTGGCAAAGCACCTGCTGCACTCACCGGCAGCCAAACATCACCATCAAGCACTTGGCCAATCGCTGTTGACATCAGCTCCAATGAGGATGATTTAGGAATATAACCACTAGCACCATGCGCCAAAGCCCGACGCATCACGCTAGGCTCTTCATTGCCGGACACCACAATCACCGGCAGTGTTGGAAAACGTGCACGCACATGCACAAGACCAGTAAAGCCAGACGCACCCGGCATATGCAAATCCAACAACAGCAGGTCTGGCTCGTCTGTTTGCTCTAACAAATTTTGCAAACTGGCGGTGCTATCAGCTTCCAACATTTCAGCTTCAGGAAACAGACTAGACACCGCCCGTTTGAGCGCATCGCGAAACAGGGGATGGTCATCAGCAATGACAAACTTCATGTTTGGTACTCCCCTGCGTTCATAAATCGATTTAGGCCGACTTGCGCCCACTAATTAAACTCTCCACCACTGATGGATCCGCCAGCGTTGAGGTATCGCCCAAACCATCAAACTCATTGGCCGCAATCTTACGCAGAATTCGACGCATGATTTTTCCTGAGCGAGTTTTTGGTAAACCCGGCGCCCACTGAATCATATCTGGTGCAGCAATAGGGCCAATTTCCTTACGCACATGAGCCACTAACTCTTTGCGTAAAGCCTCACTAGACTCAACACCTGCCTGCAGCGTGACATAACTGAAAATGCCCTGACCCTTAATATCATGCGGGAAACCAACAACTGCTGCTTCAGCAACCGCAGGATGCGACACCAGCGCACTCTCCACCTCTGCCGTGCCCATGCGATGACCGGAAACGTTTAGAACGTCATCAATACGCCCAGTAATCCAGTAATACCCATCTTCGTCACGGCGTGCGCCATCCCCAGTGGTATAGACACCAGCAAAGGTTTTAAAGTAGGTGTCGATAAAGCGCTGATGGTCACCGTAAACCGTGCGCATTTGTCCTGGCCATGAGTCTGCAATGACCAAGTTGCCCTCACAGGCGCCCTCGAGGACATTGCCCTCGTTATCTAAAATCATCGGACGAATGCCAAAATATGGCCGCGTGGCAGAGCCTGGTTTTAATGCTGTTGCCCCCGCCAAGGGTGAAATCAGAGCACCACCCGTTTCTGTTTGCCACCATGTGTCCACAATGGGGCACTGGCCATTACCAACCACCCGGTGGTACCAGTTCCACGCCTCTGGGTTGATCGGCTCACCCACTGAGCCTAACAAACGCAGACTAGTACGCTTACTGACCAGAACCGGCGCATCACCTTCACGCATCATGGCGCGAATGGCGGTTGGAGCCGTGAATAGAATCGTGACCTGATGCTTATCAACCACCTGACCAATACGCGACCAATCCGGATATTGCGGCACACCTTCAAACATCACCGTGGTTGAACCATTCGATAGTGGACCGTACAAGGTATAAGTATGGCCCGTTACCCAACCCACATCAGCAGTACACCAGAACACGTCGTTGGCACGAATATCAAACACATTGGCATAGGTGCTGGTGGCATAGACCAAATAACCACCGGTGGTGTGCAACACGCCCTTGGGCTTACCGGTAGAGCCTGAGGTGTACAGAATAAATAATGGCGCCTCGGCATTCATGGCGACCGCAGGACAGTCAGCCTCTGCTGCCGCCATTGCATCGTGATACCAAACATCGCGGCCATTCACCCACGCTACCGAACCACCGGTACGCTTAACCACCAATACCGTTTTCACAATGGCGCCGGCGGCAGTGGCAACAGCTGCGTCGACATTCGCTTTTAGCGGTATGCCTTTGCCACCACGTAAGCCTTCATCGGCAGTGATTACAATGGTTGATTGGCAGTCATCAATGCGACCCGCCAGCGCATCAGGCGAAAAACCACCAAACACCACCGAGTGCACGGCACCAATACGCGTACAGGCCAACATAGCCACTGCCGCCTCTGGAATCATCGGCATATAAATGGTGACTCGATCGCCGGCTTTAACGCCTTGAGCCTTAAGTACATTGGCAAAACGGCAGACATCGGCATGCAGCTCACGGTAACTAATACGACGACTTTCTGCCGGATTATCACCCTCCCAAATAATGGCCGTTTTATCACCGCGCTCAGCCAAGTGGCGATCTAAGCAGTTAGCCGAAACATTAAGCTCACCGTCTTCGTACCAACGGATATGTAAGTCTTCGGGCTGATAAGAAACATCTTTGACCTTAGTAAAAGGCTTCATCCAATCAACAATTTGACCCTCACCCGCCCAGAATGCGTCCGGATTTTGAATCGATTCCTCATAGCGACGCAAATAATCTGCCTCGCTATGGCGAGCGCCGGTATAGCTGGATGGAACAGGATGAATGGTTGAATCAGACATGCTACTACCCTCAGGTCTTTTCTATTTTAATGTGTTTGAGTATGGCCAATCACGGCCACAATACTAGTTAGTCTTTAGTCTTAAGACATTATGCTACCGACCAAAGACTAATATCAGTCAGTAAGCATGAGCGCTATACCAGTCCTACTCATCTAAGGAGCTGGAAAAATGCGTCTACCTAGAATGTTGCCAAAAAAGACTGCCATTGCATTAGCACTTTTACCATTCGCGCTTAATGCGCATGCCGACATGCACAGTGAAATTGAAGCGTTAAAAGCACGACTGAATCAACTCGAAAGTCAGCTAGCGGAGCAACGAAGCGCCGACACACCGCGCTCAACCACAGTTGCCAGCAAGCCCGGCATCCAAGTTGGCGACACTCAATTCCAAATTGGTGGTTATGTCAAAGTTGACGCTATGATGAGTCGATTCTCTGCCGGTGAAGTGGCTGGTGGATCTCCTGCTCGTGACTTCCACGTGCCTTCAGCAACACCTGTCGGTAATGGCGCTGCCAGCCAAGTATTTGATGCACACGCCAAACAAACACGGGTATTCCTAAGAACCACTACGGCTACTGAGTCTGGTCAAAACATTAATGGTTTTATCGAGATTGACTTCGAAAGCCCAGGCCGAGGAAATGAACGTATCACCAATAACTACGATCCGGGCCTTCGTCATGCTTATCTCAGTTATGGTAATTGGTTAGTTGGCCAAACTTGGACCACCTTTCAAGATCTCGGCGCACTGCCCGAGACGGTTGACTTTGTCGGCGCATCGGATGGCACAACCTTTGG
>CAMTYC010000082.1:0-12907 GCA_947085865.1 uncultured Moraxellaceae bacterium | reverse complement strand
TCTTTAACGCCACTCACGCCCCGCGTCAGTGAGGGCGCATTATAGGCACCATTAAACTCACGTCAACACCCACAACAACAAAATCACCAAAATACTTGCTGATCGATTCGTTTTTGTACAAAACGATCAATGTTTGTACTAATCAGCCTTTCTTACCACGTAAACGCTGGCCTAATGCGGCAACGGGACCTGCGAATGCATAGAGTAATGACACAGCTAAAATACCAATTGGCAAGTTGTACATGACGATGCCGAACACCAAAACAATAGGCAGCATTACTACAAAAGGCACTCGACTACGATCTAATTCTTTAAAGCTGTAGTAGCGCACATTGCTTACCATCAGGAAACCGCTCATCACAACCAGGGCTGCTGTCAAAGCAGGGATCCAGTCCGCGTAGTCACGCATTAACTTATTGTCGACGCCAACCCAAACAAAGGCCGCCACAATACAAGCTGCTAATGGACTTGCTAGACCAATGAAGTAACGCTTATCGACAACATCAATCTGCACATTAAAGCGCGCCAAACGGAACGCGGCAGCAACGGTGTAGATAAATGCACAAATCCAGCCCAGCTTGCCTAACGGCCCCAGCGCCCATGTAAAGGCCACTAAGGCTGGCGCCACGCCAAAAGAGACCATGTCAGATAACGAGTCGTACTCAGCACCAAATGCGCTCTGTGTATTGGTCATGCGTGCAATGCGACCGTCCATGCCATCAAAAAGTGCCGCAACAAAAATGGCAATCGCTGCTGACTCATAACGTCCACCCATGGCGGAAATGATGGCGTAGAAGCCTGAAAACAGCGCGGCAGTGGTAAATAAGTTAGGCAACAAGTAAATGCCTTTGTGTCGCGTTTTTAGTCCGCTTTCATGATGTTCTTCTTCCACGACTTCAAACGTTAAACCACTGTGATCGTCGTGATCGTTAGGCTGTTGCGACATGTAAAAACTCCTGTAACCCTAAATAAGCAAATTTAACTAAATTACCTTACCTGATAATGATGACCTAAAACAAAAAAAGCGCGGCAAATAGCCGCGCTTTTCGATCAACTGGCAATCAACATTAGTTCTTGCTTTGATCAACCAGTTTGTTTTTGTGAATCCAAGGCATCATCGAACGCAATTGGCCACCAACCACTTCGATTGGATGCGCTGCATCTAAACGACGACGTGCTGTCATGGATGGGTAGTTTGTTTTGCCTTCTAGGATAAACATCTTGGCGTACTCACCAGTTTGAATACGCTTCAAGGCATTACGCATTGCTTCACGTGACTGCTCATTGATAACTTCTGGGCCAGTAACATACTCACCGTACTCAGCATTGTTAGAGATTGAGTAGTTCATGGTGGCAATGCCGCCTTCATACATCAAATCAACAATCAGCTTCAGCTCGTGCAAGCACTCAAAGTAAGCCATTTCTGGCGCGTAACCCGCTTCAGTCAATGTCTCGAAGCCCATTTTGACCAACTCAACAGCACCACCACAAAGAACGGCTTGCTCACCAAACAGGTCAGTTTCAGTTTCTTCGCGGAAGTTAGTTTCGATAACACCACCTTTAGTGCCGCCGTTTGCTGCTGCGTACGACAACGCGATTTGTTTAGCATTGCCTGACTTGTCTTGGTACAGCGCGATCAATGATGGTACACCGCCACCTTTCAGATACTCAGAGCGCACAGTGTGGCCTGGCCCCTTAGGAGCAACCATGATGACATCGAGGTCAGCACGAGGAATAACTTGGTTGTAGTGCACGTTAAAACCGTGCGCAAACGCCAAAGTAGCACCTTGCTTAATGTGTGGCGCAACGTTGTTGGCATACACTTCAGGAATATTTTCGTCTGGCAGCAGAATCATCACCAGATCAGCACCTTTAACGGCAGCATCTACTTCAGCTACTTTAATGCCAGCCGCTTCTACTTTGCTCCACGAAGCACCGTTTTTACGCAGACCTACAGTGACATCCACACCAGAGTCAGTCAGGTTTTGTGCGTGTGCGTGGCCTTGTGAGCCGTAACCAATAATGGCTACTTTCATGCCGCGAATGATGGAAAGGTCGGCGTCTTTATCGTAATACACTTGCATGGAATACTTCCTCGGTTAAATGCTGAGAACTTTGTCACCGCGTGCGATACCCGACACGCCGGTACGAACTACTTCGAGAATCGCTGTTTCAGACAGCGCTTCGATGAAAGCGTCGAGTTTATCACTCGGGCCTGTCACCTGAATGGTGTAGACATTCGGTGTCACATCAACAATGTGACCACGGAAAATATCAGCCGTGCGCTTGATCTCATCACGCGCGGCACCCACCGCCTTGACCTTGACCAGCATAAGCTCGCGCTCAATATGCTGGCCTTCGCTCAAATCCACTACTTTGACCACTTCAATCAACTTGTTCAGTTGCTTGGTGATCTGCTCAATCTTGTGCTCATCACCCGATGTCGTCAGCGTAATACGCGACAAGGTATCGTCATCGGTGGGAGCCACAGTCAGCGTTTCGATATTGTAATTGCGCTGAGAAAATAAACCGACTACCCGCGACAACGCGCCCGGTTCGTTTTCCAGCAGAACTGAAATGATATGACGCATGATCAGGTACGCTCCGTCTTGCTTAGCAACATGTCACGCATCGACCCATCTTTGATTTGCATGGGGTAAACGTGCTCACTGGGATCCACATAGATATCTAAAAACACCAGCTTGTCAGTCATCGCCATGGCTTCGCGCATTTTCGACTCAAGCTGTGCTGGATCGGTGATTTTCATGCCGACATGACCATAGGCTTCGACTAACTTAACGAAGTCAGGCAAAGAACCCATGTACGAGTTGGAGTGACGACCTTCGTACTGCATATCCTGCCACTGCTTAACCATACCCAGTGACTGGTTGTTGATATTCACAATCTTCACCGGCAAGTTGTATTGCAAGCAGGTAGAAAGCTCCTGAATATTCATTTGGATCGATGCTTCACCCGTGACACAAACTACTTGTGCATCAGGGTAGGCAAACTTGACGCCCATGGCAGCGGGCAAACCAAAGCCCATAGTGCCCAAGCCGCCAGAGTTAATCCATTGACGCGGCCTGTCATACTTGTAGTACAGCGCCGCAAACATTTGATGCTGACCCACATCGGAGGTCACATAGGCCTCACCGTTGGTCACTTTATAAAGCATCTCAACAACCTGCTGAGGCTTCATCTGACCCGGTGCAGGCGCGTCATAACGCAGACCATGACGTGTGCGCCATTGGTTGATTTGATCCCACCAGATTTTTAAGGCATCAGCATCAGGCTTAGCTGCATCACTGGCTTTAACCAAGGCCAGCATTTCAGTAAGCACTGACTCTACCGATCCAACAATTGGAATATCAACAATCACCGTTTTAGAGATCGCTGCTGGATCAATATCAATATGAATAATTTTAGCGTTCGGACAGAACTTCTTAACACTGTTAGTGACACGATCATCAAAACGAGCACCAACAGCCAGAATCACATCACTGTGATGCATGACCATATTGGCTTCGTAAGTGCCGTGCATACCCAACATGCCAATAAATTGTGGGTCCGAGCCAGGGAAAGCGCCAAGCCCCATTAAGGTGTTTGTGCATGGGCAACCTAAGGTGCGCACTAACTCAGTTAACAGATGCGCTGCATTACCTTGCACCACACCGCCACCGGCATAAATAACTGGACGCTTGGCAGCCAATAACTCATCTACTGCCTTCTTAATTTGACCAGCATGACCACGTAACGGTGGTGTGTATGAGCGCAGCTTAACTTTCGCCGGGTACTCATACGGGAATTTTTCGTTCGGGTTAGTGCAGTCTTTAGGCACGTCAATGACAACGGGGCCTGGACGTCCGCTAGCTGCGATATAAAACGCTTTTTTTACAATCGCAGGGATTTCACTGGCATGACGCACTTGAAAGCTATGCTTCACAATCGGACGGCTCACAACAACCATGTCGGTTTCTTGGAAGGCGTCTTCACCAATCAAATTAGATGGTACTTGCCCCGAAATAACCACCATGGGAATCGAGTCCATGTAGGCAGTAGCAATCGGTGTTACCGTGTTTGTTGCGCCAGGACCAGAGGTAACCAGCACACAGCCGACTTTGCCAGTAGCGCGCGCATAACCGTCAGCCGCATGACCAGCCGCTTGCTCATGACGCACCAGAATGTGCTGGACTTTGTCTTGCTGAAAATGGCGTCGTAAATGTGCAGTACTGCACCGCCAGGATAACCAAATAAAAACTCTACGCCTTCGTCTGCGAGGGCGCGGATAAGCATTTCACCGCCAGATAAGTGTTCCACAATTCACCCTTATTTTAGGAATGGCCAAGCCAGAACCAAGCCACAATGGGGCCGGATTCTAGCACGATCAAATACATCATGTGGGCAGATGCGCGGGCTCAAATACCTTGGGATCAAGGTGGTGATTAGCATTTGCGGGTGCAAATGGGCATCACGAGCGGGCGAACAATCATGCGCTTAGCATGACCTGATACAGGGGATTATCCCCTGGCGCCGAGTCACTAAGGGTGGTTAGTTTGCCGGCGCCCAGCATGAAGGAGGCGATTTTTTATGCACATCGCCTCCATGTCAAGCGTTTTACACAAACATTAGTGCAGTCTGGCTTTACTAAAAGCAAACTGACCATGCTCTTCACTCACTTGAATGGTGTCACCGGCAACAAAGTCACCCCGCAGCAAATGATCTGCCAGTGGGTTTTCCAAGCGCTGCTGAATGACGCGTTTTAATGGCCGCGCACCAAACAATGGGTCAAAGCCAAGGCTTGCTAATTGCGCCATGGCACTGTCACTCACTACCAACTTCAAATCTCGATCTAACAAACGCTGGCGCAGCCGATCTAATTGGATGTCGGCAATAGCACGAATTTGCTCAGCAGCTAATGGCTCAAACACCACGGTTTCATCAATACGATTGATGAACTCCGGGCGGAAGTGAGCACCTACTACCGACATCACGGCCTGTCTAACCTCATCCGCACGACCATCAACAGTGAGTGACTGAATCAAATCAGCGCCCAAATTAGAGGTCATCACAATCAGTGTATTGCGGAAATCCACAGTTCGCCCTTGACCATCGGTTAAGCGACCATCCTCTAATACCTGCAACAAGATATTAAAGACATCAGCATGCGCTTTCTCGATTTCATCCAGTAAAACCACTGAATAAGGTCGACGACGTACTGCCTCAGTTAAGGTGCCACCCTCCTCATAACCAACATAACCAGGAGGTGCACCGACTAAGCGGGAAACCGAATGCTTCTCCATAAACTCCGACATATCAATGCGAATCATGGCGTCATCACTGTCGAACAAGAAATTAGCTAAGGCCTTACAGAGCTCTGTTTTACCAACACCTGTTGGACCTAAAAATAGGAACGAGCCATTCGGGCGTGAAGGATCTGTTAACCCCGCACGAGAACGACGCACGGCATGAGACACCGCTGCCACAGCTTCATGCTGACCGACCACACGACGCGCCAAATCGTCTTCCATGCGCAGTAATTTCTCGCGCTCGCCTTCTAACATTTTCGCGACCGGAATACCGGTGGTGCGCGACACCACTTCTGCAATCTCAGCCTCAGTGACACGGCTACGCAACAACGTCATGGTGACCGGCGACTCTGGTTGCGACTGACTCATAGCAAGCTGACGCTCGAGTGCAGGAATTTCGCCATACTGCAGTTTAGACATGCGCTCAAGATCACCACTACGACGGGCAGCCTCAAAATCAAGTCGCGCCTGCTCCAATTGCTCCTTGATATGCTGTGCACCCGCGACCGAACTTTTCTCTGAACGCCAAGTTTCATCAAAATCGGCATATTCTTTTTCAAGACGAGTGATGTCTTCATTGAGCTTTTCGAGACGCTTTTGTGAGGCCGCATCGTCCTCTTGCTTTAATGCCTCTCGCTCCATTTTGAGCTGAATCAAACGGCGATCAAGCTTGTCCATAACCTCTGGTTTTGAGTCCATTTCTAGGCGAATGCGTGAGGCCGCTTCATCAATTAAGTCGATAGCCTTATCGGGCAGCTTACGATCGGTGATGTAGCGATGAGACAACTTAGCCGCCGCAATAATGGCTGGGTCGGTAATATCAACACCATGATGCAATTCATAGCGCTCTTTTAAGCCACGCAGAATCGCTACGGTATCTTCAACACTGGGCTCATCAACTAGTACTTTTTGGAAACGGCGCTCAAGGGCTGCATCTTTTTCAATGTATTGACGATACTCATCCAGCGTAGTGGCGCCAACGCAATGCAAGTCACCACGTGCCAACGCAGGCTTGAGCATATTGCCGGCATCCATCGCACCATCGGCTTTGCCGGCGCCTACCATGGTGTGGATTTCATCAATAAACAAAATGACTTGGCCTTCAAGTTTGGCCAAATCTTTAAGCACTGCCTTCAAGCGCTCTTCAAATTCACCGCGAAACTTGGCACCAGCAATCAGGGCGCCCATATCCAGCGACAACACTTTTTTCGACTTCAGGCTTTCTGGCACTTCACCATTAACAATGCGCTGCGCCAAACCTTCTACGATGGCAGTTTTACCAACACCGGGCTCACCAATTAAAACCGGATTGTTTTTGGTACGACGAGACAGCACCTGCAAGGTGCGACGGATTTCATCATCACGACCAATGACAGGGTCTAATTTGCCACTAGCGGCACGTTCGGTTAGATCGATGGTGTAACGCGACAAGGCTTGACGCTGATCTTCCGCGTCGGCTGATTCTACCGCGTCACCATTACGTAATTGATTAATGGCCTGCTCGATACGCGACCGATCAGCACCATGTTGCTTTAACAGCCGGCCAGCCGGAACGTCTGCGTCTAACATGGCCAACAGCACCAGTTCACTGGCAATAAAGCCATCTTTACGCTGCTGCGCTAATTTATCCGCTAAGTTCAGCACACGAACAAAGTCTGAGTTGGGGCTGATATCACCGGTCGCTTTGTTTAATCGCGGTAGCTGATCAATGGCCTTTTCAAGGGCTGCATTTAAGCCGCTCAAATTAACGCCAGCCTGGGTTAATAATGGGCGCAAGGAGCTATCGGCAGGTGCAACTAACGCCGACAACAAATGTAAGCCATCAAGATTGCTATGATCACGGCCGATGGCCAGTGATTGGGCATCTGCTAATGCATGTTGAAGTTTTGCTGTTAGACGATCTAAACGCATGTCAGTCCTCCTGAAATAAGCCGGCCCTTATTCAGGGCTCATACTTAATACAGTTTGGGGCGACATGATTTATTTCAAGTAGCTAAACAAAACGCCTACAAAAGTCCGCGACGCCAGCGCAATGTACGCTGGCCAATATGTGCTCCGAAAAGCTCAGCCGTGCGGCGATCACCGGCCGGCGGTGTCATTGCCGGCGTATCATTATCGGACTGCGTCATCAGGCCTGTATTTGAGCCAAGACGATTGGTGTCATTCGGCCCTAGCCCGCTGGGCTGATCAGGAAAACTTAACCACACCATGCCATGCTGACAGGCAAAGGTTTGCAACTGCTGCAGTGCGACTTGTTTGTCGCCATTTAAGGCGCCGGAATTGGTAAAACCAGCAGCCAACTTGTCTAACCAGCCCATCATGAACCAAACCTTGGAGCTGTCGTCCATGAACTGTTTGAACTGGGCCGGTACACTGCCCATATAGGTTGGTGCACCAAAGACAATGGCATCAGCGCTCGCTAAAACATCCCACTCAACGTTCTCTACAGGCATCAAGCTTGCCTGCACACCTGGCACTGAGCACAAACCTTTATGCACATGCATTGCTACTTGCTCAGTGTGTCCATAACCACTGTGGAAAACCACGACCACATTTACCATCAACTTTTACTCCGGGGCCAGCCAAATCAGGCTGGCCATACGTCCTGTTCGTCCATCTCGGCGAAAGGAAAAAAACTCTTGGGACTGGATCACCGTGCAGGCGTTGCCGCCATAAACTGCAGTGACACCAGCCTTGTTTAAACGCAGTCTAGCTAGAGCATAAATATCAGCTAGAAAGTGACCCGGCTTAGCAGCTACTGCCTTAAAGGCCTGTTCCGCAGAGGCATCCACCGCCACAAATGCAGCTCGAACCTCGGCACCCACCTCAAACTCAGTAGGGCCGATAGCTGGACCTAACCAAGCCATCAACTCATCTGAGGCGGCGAAACATGCCACGGTTGATTCCAAAACACCATCACACAAGCCGCGCCAACCGGCATGAGCTACAGCCACTCGACTACCTTGGCGATTAGTAAAAAAGACCGGCAAACAATCGGCTGTCATCACCGTAATAGGTTGGCCTTGTTTGGTTGTTGTAACAGCATCTGCCTCAGGCACACCTTGCTGCGGTGACGAGCACTGGTCAGCATCGAAAACCAATACACCATGCACTTGTCGCAACCAGATCGCGGGGCTTAGCTCAATTGTGGGCGATAAACTCTGAGCAAACTGCTGCACGCGTTGACGATTGGTACGAACCGCTGCCAGATCGTCATCAACATGATCACCAAGATTTAGGCTATCAAACGGAGCCGCACTAACACCACCTTGGCGGGTAGTAACCAAGGCCTGCACACGAGCTGGCGCAGGCCAATCGGGGAAAATCACTAAATCCTTAGACAACATGCTCTTGATCCGTTTGCAGCGCTTGCAACAAAGCCTGCATATCAGCCGGCAGCTCTGCTTCCCATAAACACTGCTCGCCAGAACTTGGGTGCACTAGTCCTAATCGGCGCGCATGCAAAGCCTGGCGTTGAAAAAGCTTTAAGGTATCCGTTAACTGCTCACTAGCACCTTTGGGGAAGCGCAGTCGGGCATAGACCGGATCACCCACCAAAGGATGGCCAATATGCGACATATGCACTCGAATTTGGTGAGTACGACCTGTTTCCAGCAGCACTCGGACATGGGTATGGTGAGTAAAGCGCTTAAGTACACGATAATGTGACACCGCTGCACGGCCAGTCGCCACAACCGCCATACGCACGCGATCATGACGATGACGATCAATTGGTGCATCTACAGTACCGCCAGCCGTCATATTGCCGTAAACCACCGCTTCATATTCTCGATAGACACGCTTATCAGCCAGCTGATCCACTAAGTCAGCGTGCGCAGGTAAAGTTTTAGCCACAACCATCAAGCCTGATGTGTCTTTATCTAAGCGATGAACAATGCCTGCGCGCGGCAGCTGTACCTGCTCAGGACGGTGAAATAACAATGCATTAACCAAGGTACCGGTACTATTACCAGCGCCAGGATGCACCACTAGGCCAACCGGTTTGTTAATGATTAACAAATCATCGTCTTCATGAACGATGTCGAGTGCAATGTTTTCTGGCTCAGCGTTCGTTTCTGCTTGTACTTCAACCGCGACCGCAATAGCCTCACCACCCATTACTTTGTCTTTCGGTTTGGCCTGAGCACCGTTAAGCGTTAACGTGCCATCTTGAATCCATTGTTTTAAGCGTTCACGTGAAAAGTCTGGGAATAGTTGAGCCGCTGCTTGATCTAATCGACAACCAGCGAGATCTTCCCGAACAACAGCGTTTAACGAAATGGCTTCAGACATGGTTTGGCGGACTCGACAAGCTAGTGTTTAATAGCGCTATTGTAACCCTGCATCGAAGTTGGTGCTCACTTCTGGATCTCGTCATGAAAAAGTCGTTGTCGCGTGTTGTTGTTCTTGCTGCTTTGCCACTGCTGTTGGCGGCCTGCGCAAGCAAGCCTATGGGTATCAAATCGGAAGCCGATTATTACCAAGAAGCCAATGCGGCACTAAAAGCAGGCAATTTTAATGTTGCAGTGAATGCCTTTGAGGCTTTGGAAGCCCAGTACCCTGTTGGCGTTTTCACTGAACAGGCTCAGCTCGAAGTCATTTACGGCAAATATAAACAGGCTGACTATCTCGCTGCGATTGCAGCAGCAGATCGTTATATTCGTCTGCACCCCAACTCTGATCGACTCGACTACGTGTTGTACCTACGCGGCCTGTCCAACTACAACATTGATCAAGACACACTGCTTAAGCGTATGCCTATCAATTTAGCGCATCGCGATATGGGCCAAGCCAAAGTAGCATTCGACGACTTTAGTCAACTGTTAACACGTTACCCCGCCAGCCCCTACGCGCCAGATGCACGTCAGCGCATGATCTATTTACGTAACCAGTTAGCTGAAGCAGAACTGCATGTAGCTCGCTACTATGAAACACGTGGCGCAAATGTTGCTGCCTTAAATCGTGCGCGCTGGGTAGTGGAGAACTACTCGGAAAGTACTGCTGTGCCAGAAGCGCTTAAGCTCATGATTAAGCATTACAAAGCACTCGGCATGAATGATCTGGCAGAGCAAGCGCAAGCGCTACTGCCCGCCAAAAAGCCTAAATCTTAAAAGTTTGGCTATTGCTCACCCTGCTTTGGCGTTTGACGCCTTAGGGTGAGCAACTGCCTCGACCGGTTTATATTGCGCCGGCTTTTTCTTCAGACGCTTCTGCAACAGCCTTTGCTGCGCCTCGCCCCCCAGTCTCGCAAACACATCCGTCCCTTTCGGCAGTACCAAACGGGTGGCTTCTGCTGCCAAGATGGGCGGAATCAACGTCAGCGGAAACCATGCCCAACAGCGATTAGAAGGCAGCCCTAAACGCTGATAACTTTTAGCGCCCAAAAATAGCCGTGACACGCCATTATGAGCACGCACATGTGCTTCCGCTAACCAGCCCTGCCAACCCTGCTGGCCAAATTGCTCATAAGGCTCATTCATTAGCGCTATGGCTAAGGCTTTGGTGTCTTCATCCGGTGCGGGTTGGGACATCAACACAGCATACAAATAACGCATACCCTCTGCTTCAGATGTCACCAAAATTGTTTCATCGATGCCCATCAAATAGCCCACATAACGCCACAAATGCATAATGCCGTCACGCTCTTGCCGACTAAAACGCACCCCTAAACTGGCTAGAACCGTTATAAATACTAGCGAAAACGCCAAGTTAGTGGCCAGCATATCGCCTTGATTGATGGGCACACCCCACTGGGCATCAGACCAATCCGGATGTTTATGAATACGATGTCTCAACACACCATGCATCATGCGCACATGCAAAGCGCTGCGAAAGCCAGGTGCGTTACGTGCGAGTCCATTCTCTCGCGTTACATCTACCCAAAAAGCACGTGTCTCGGTGGCACGACGTGCTGCACCACCCTGTAATGCACCGGTGAACATGAGTGGCTTATTAATGGCAGCATTGCCATAACCGCCCATTAAAGCCACATCACGCAACGCCAAACTGCCTAACGGCCCTACCCGGCGTAACGCTTTTGCACCGACATCTAGCAGTGTCGGATCTAACCACAACGGGGTTCGCTCAACTTGCGCCATCATCGCCACCAGCTCGGGCGCTGGGTTTTTAATACTAGCAATACCTTGCTCGATAGCTTGGTTTAACTGCTGATGTGCTGTTTGCCAGCCAGCGCGCTCAAACCAATTTGCCAAATCATCCGCGACTGGATCGCCCTGCATCAGCAACGCGCCACAGCGCTGAACATAGGCCTCGTCAGGCAAACTAAATGCAGTACGCGAGAGCAGACGAAAGCGCTTAGCTTCAGCCGGCGCCTTAGTTTTCCACTGAAATCGCTGTGGAATGGCGAGCATTATCGAAGACATGATGATCACCGTCGTTAAGAGCTGACTTCAGTTATAGCATTCTAAGGCAAATGCCAATTACCCCGGATTAACAAGAGCTGAGCCAAAATTGACAGCTTTCATTTCCTAAGTAATTGTCGCTTCAGCCGAATACGCATGGGCTCTACGACTGCGCTCATTTTTAAATCCTCAGTTAACCCAACGAATACCAGCTCACCTTCGGTATTTATTTGTGGTGAGCCAATTAAAGCTTGGGTACTTTCAATAGTTTCTGGCTGGGTTAGGCTCAAGTTGTTGCGCCATGGGATTCGACGGATGCGGGTCTGCTCCACCATGGGAGCGCAAGCCTCTTGCTGAGTTTGTACACCTGAAACCATGATGAGCTGATGCTGAAACCAACGTATCGGCTGACGAATCTGTTCATTAGTTGGCAGCTCAAAACGCCAGCTAGAACTTTGTGTTGGCCACTGCGGTAGGTTACTTAATGACAACTCCAGCTGGCTGTCCTCAGCAAGTTCATCACTAAACACCAGCACTTGCTGCTGCTCATTAACTGAGGCTGTTATTAACGCAATAAGCGGCGCATGACCGGCTAACACCACCGACAACGACAGGCTATTGGCATCCTGCAGAGTGATGTCAATTGCCTGCAACTGAGCAATTTTCTCTAAACGTGGCAACTTGTTGGCACCTGTGCTTAAGCGCCATAACTGCCCAAGTGAATCTAAGCCATAACTACGAACACGCCCATCTATAAGCGTCACACTGGACCACGGCGACAACCACGCGCCTTTTAGATCTGCATGGCTTTGGCTGTCCGCAGACCATATAAGCTCACCACGATGTAAATCATAAAGCTGCAGTGTTGACTGTGGCTTTTCTGGCCCGGCTGCGAGCAGCAGAAAAGGGCTTTGTGCTGTAGTCTGAATCAGCGACACACTGCTCCACTCACCTTCATGCACCTGCAGTGCCAACTTGGGTGCTAGGACTTGAGTGATATCCAACACCAGCAACTCACCAGCGATTAAACCTATTAAATAACGCGATTGGGAATGCAGTGCGGCCACTTCATTGCTGGGCCACAACAACCAGTCACTAGCTGAAAGCTCAGCGGCATAGGGAGTTGTAAGTTTCTGCTTTACTCGCTGCCGATGCGCTGCCAAACGTGTAGGTAACCACGTCCACAATACCTGCCCTGTTTCAGCAGAGACCAATTTAACGCGACCAATGGCATCAGGC
>CAMTYC010000081.1:0-4445 GCA_947085865.1 uncultured Moraxellaceae bacterium | reverse complement strand
GGTGCCATTGAGCTGGTGCAAAAGCTAGGCAATCGCCGCGTTGATATGTTGATCAACAATGCTGGCTTTGGTGAGTTTGGTAAGTTTATTGATGCCGATTGGAAACGTTTGAATCAAATGATTCAGCTCAACATCACCGCGGTGACTTCGCTTGCTCATGCCTTTGCTCCACGTATGGCGGCACAGGGCGGTGGTCAAATTTTAAATGTAGCTTCTATTGCTGCTTTTATGCCGGGCCCTGGTGCTGCGGTGTATTACGCCTCTAAAGCCTATGTGCTCAGCTTTTCTGAAGCATTAAATTATGAGTTGCGTAAACAGAATGTGACTATTACAACGTTATGTCCTGGACCTACCGATACCGGTTTTGCCGATGCAGCAAATGCAGGTGATACCTTGGCATTTAAGTGGCCACTGTTGTCATCACTAGACAGCTTGGTGGATTATGCTTATGCATCACTTAAAGCACGTCGTGGTGTGGCAATTCACCGTTGGTTAATTCGCTTTATGGCGTTTGGTGTACGGTTATTACCACGCCGCTTAGTGACAATGATTTCCGGTATCAGCAATGGTGGCCATTAAACATTAATAGAGGAATAAATAATGAATTTTCTACGTGATATCGAATCAGGTGTAGCCAAGTTGGTGGCAACACCTGCATTAGATGGATTGCTGTCTGTAGCGGTACGCGTCTTGTTGGCATTTATTTTCATTATGGCCGGTTACAGCAAGATTGGCGGTTACGAAGGCACACAAGGGTATATGGAAGCCATGGGTGTTCCCGGCTTCATGCTGCCATTAGTGATTTTATTAGAGTTAGGTGGTGGCTTGGCTTTGCTGATTGGTCTGCAAACCCGTCTGATTGCAGCAGCACTGGCAGGATTTTGTGTTATTTCAGGAGTTTTGTTCCATAGCGATCCCGATCCGATTCAGCAAATAATGCTGATGAAAAATTTCGCTATCGCCGGTGGCTTGTTGGCACTGGTCAGAACTGGAGCAGGCCGATTTGGAGTTGATAAAGTCTAGTACCACACGTGTTGCCTTAGTTGCTGGCGCCTCCCGAGGAATTGGTTTGGCGCTAGTGACTGAGCTATTAGAGCAGGGTGGTTGGCAAGTACTGGCTGCTTGCCGACAGCCTGAGCAAGCACAGTCGTTGATCAGTTTACAAAACCAATATGCAAACCAACTCACACTACTAAGTCTTGATGCAACTGATGAGCAGTCATTGGCTGGTTTTAAGCAGCAGTGCCTGCAGCATTGTGAGCATATTGACTTGGTCTTTAACACCATAGGCCTACTGCATGGCCCAGATCTGCGACCTGAAAAATCACTTAAACAGCTAAACATGTCTAGCTTAAATAGTGTGTTTGCGGTGAATGCATTTGCGCCAATTTTATTGGCTCAGGTTGTTGCTGATTTGCTGGCGAAATCCTCACAGAGTTGGTTTGTGTCATTGTCGGCACGAGTTGGCTCAATTTCGGATAATCAGTTGGGTGGTTGGTATAGTTATCGTGCGGCAAAAGCGGCACAAAATCAGCTACTAAAAACTTTGTCGATTGAGTGGGCTAGAACACAACCTAATTGCTGTGTTTTGCTAATGCACCCGGGCACTACTGATACCGACTTATCGAGGCCATTTCAGCGCAATGTTCCAGAAAATAAGCTATTCAGCGCAAAATATGTCGCTACGTCGCTTTTAACGTTAACGCTGAATAAAAGTCCGCTAGACTCCGGTCAGTTCCTAGCGTGGAACGGAGATCTCATTGCGTGGTAAATAGGTAAAAGTTATGACAGGGCGTCAGCGTAAGCCAATGCAGCAGCGGACTCAGGACCGAGTTCAAAAAGCGTTGGAGGCAGCGCAACAGTTGCTCTTAAGTCATGGTCCCGAGGAAGTATCAATTCCTGATGTGGCCGAACTGGCGGGTGTGCCAAGAGCTAGCTTGTATCAGTTCTTTCCTAGCAAATATCATTTATTCGCAGCTATTGCTGAGCATAGTATGCAGGACTGTATTGCCGCTCTACATATTGGCAGTCAGGCAATGGTAGGCATGCGTTGGCAAGACGCCTTACCAATTATGGTCCAGGCGGCGCAAGAGTTCTTCAACGAAAATCCAGTGGCTAGCATTTTAGTTTTGGGCTGGCCGATGAGCCGAGAAACATATCTTTCACAAGAGACTAATGTGGTGAACTTGGCTGACTCTTTACGCCAAGTATTCGGCACGTTTGTTCCAGCGGTAGTGATACCTGAATCGCCAGATGCTGCCGTCATTGGCACCGAAATCGTATTCTCCTTATTAAAGCACTCCTACTTTATGCATGGTCGTGTTACCGATGCTATGTGTCAGCAAGCACAGATTGCACTGCATGGTTATCTACAAGCTGTGTTAATTCCTGCTTCCACTCATTAACGAGCGCTAATTTCTTGCTCACACTCAGCTGTTTAATCTGATACTCCAACTTACTAGCGCTGCTACGATCTAGACAAGCGGTGTAGCCCAATAACGTCTGTGGAATATTACTGCGGGTAAATTTTGCCCCTTTCCCACGTAGGTGTTGTTCAAATCGCTTTTGTGGATTGGTGCTGATGCCTGTGTATAAGCGATTGTTCTTACACTGCAAAATATAGACATACCACATGGTGCTGGTAGTCATGACAGGTTCTGGGTAGCATCAGTGCACACATAATTATTATTCATTAAGGAAATTATTAATGTCATTTCTAACTCTGTCGCGCCATGGCGCGGTTTTGCAGTTGTTGTTAACCAATAACGATAATCGACTCAATGATGCCTCGGTACAGGCATGGAATGAAGCATTAGACCAAGTCGAAGCTAGTGAGGGCAATACAGCACTGGTAATTACTGCCGATAGCGACAAGTTTTTTAGCAATGGCATCGACTTAGATGGCATTTTAGCCCAGCACGATATGTCGTATTTGATTCAGCAATTTGTGCCTAAATTAGACGCCTTGTTGCTTCGCTTGGCACGGTTGCCGCTACCGGTTGTTGTTGCGATGAACGGCCATGCTTATGGTGGCGGTGCTTTAATTGCGGCGACGGCTGATTTCCGAGTTATGCGCGCGGATCGTGGTCGCTTTTGTTTTCCTGAGGTAGACGTAAAGCTGCCATTTACACCACTAATGATGTCTGTTGTTAAGCTGTTGCCTAGTGCTGGTGCTGCTTGGAAAATGGCAATAACAGGTGCTGCATGGGGTGGTGAAGAAGCATTAAAGCATGGTGTTATTGATGCGGCAGTGGCGGGGGAGCAAGTGTTGCCTGTAGCGATGGATATGGCAACGGCTTTAGCAACCAAGGACCGAAAGACTTACGGCAAAATTAAACAAGATTGGCGTGCTGACTTGACTAAATTTATGTAAGTGCATTTAAACCAGCACAATAAAAAAGGAGGCATACGCCTCCTTTTTTATTGCTCTTGTTCAGTGTTAACTACAGGTACCACCGGTAATACCAACTAACAGAGGGCCTAGAGCTGGGAGGGCACACAAAGGAGCTAATGGAGATGAGCCGCCGCCTCCACCACCTGTACATGCTCCGCCAACAGCACCAACAAGTTGTGGGCCAATAGCTGGAATTGCACACAGTTGTTCTGGACTTAATGGTAAGTCAGGAGCACCACCGCCACCACCAGTACCACAATCAGCACCTGCAGCACCGGCTAGTGCAGGTCCAATGCCCGGAATAGCACACAATGCATCTGGGCTAGGCAGATCAGGGCCGCCACCGCCACCACCGCTTCCACAGTCACCGCCAACAGCGGAAACTAATTGTGGGCCTAAAACGGGAATTGCACACAGTGATTCAGGACCAATCGGCAGGTCTGGAGCGCCACCACCACCGCCAGCGCCACAATCAGCACCTGCTGCTTCAGCCAGTGCTGGGCCAATACCAGGTACTGCACATAAAGCATCTGCACTCAAAGGAAGGTCAGGGCCTGCACCGCCACCTGTGTCATTACATGTACTACCTGCTTGGGCAACAATAATAGGCCCAAGTTGTGGAATAGCGCATAACAACTCTGGACTCAATGGAGAGCCTCCGCCACCAGCGTCTGGATTGTCACAATCAACGCCGAGTGAACCAGCTAGTGCTGGACCGAGCTCAGGAACTGCGCAGAGTTGAGATGGACTAATGGGTAAGTCAGCGCCACCACCACCTGCGTCATTACACGTGCTACCAGCCTGCTCAACAATAATTGGACCAAGCGCTGGAATTGCACAGAGCGCAGAAGCATCAAATGGAAGAGGGCTGCCGTCGCCACCACCGCCACCGGCGCCACTACCTCCGCCGCCGCCACCACCGCCGCCATTGGAGGTGTCTAAATCGTCACCGCTTTCGCAGGCTGCTAGTGATAGCGCGCCAGCAATAAGAATGCATTTTGCTAGGGATTTGAAGTGCATGGGAGCCTCTGTTTTTATTGTGTACTTATTT
>CAMTYC010000080.1:0-6032 GCA_947085865.1 uncultured Moraxellaceae bacterium | reverse complement strand
CCGATGGCGCCTAACTTTGCTGATAGCGTGGCTTACCAAGCGGCGGCCGAATTAGTGTTTGAAGGTTGTGTGCAACCAAGCGGTTACACCGAGCCTGTGTTGCACCGTCGTCGTCGTGAGTTAAAAACAAAGCTGTCTGCTTAAGGAGTGTTATGCATGTCTGAGGCACAATCTGGCATTTTGGCCGCGTTGCCGCCTCAGGCACGCTACCTTCTGTTGCAACTTAAGCCTTCGGTAGACATTGAAGGCTTAAAGCAAGCTTTAGCTCAACTGCAAACCATGGCCAACGGCGACGAACTCGTTGTTGGCTTTGGTCTGCCTGTGTTTGCTGTTTTGAATCAACAATTGCCGGGGTTAACAACTGGTCCCGTCATTCCTAAATCTCTTGTTCCACTGGCGCATAAAGAAGCCGCTTTATGGTGTTGGCTGCGGGGCAATGATCGTGGTGACTTACTTCGCTTAGAACACCAGTTATGTCGTGTGCTGGATAGCTGTTTTGATGTAGTCAGCAGCATTGATGCCTTTGTCTATAAAGAAGGGCGCGATCTAACCGGTTATGAAGACGGCACAGAAAATCCAGAAGGTGATGAAGCCGCTCACACGGCGTTGGTCAGCTCTGAACAGGCGCGTACATTAAGTCAACAAACATCATTATCTACCAGCGCATATATTGGTGGCAGTTATGTTGCTGTGCAGCAGTGGTTGCATGACTTCAAAGCCTTTGATGCGTTGGATCAAATGAGTAAAGACCACACTATCGGTCGACGCCTAAGCGATAATGAAGAAATTGATGATGCACCCATTACTGCGCACGTTAAGCGCACCGAGCAAGAAGGGTTTGAGCCGGAAGCCTTTGTGCTGCGACGCTCTATGCCATGGACAGCGGGTGCGAAAGCAGGGCTGGTATTTGTTGCTTTTGGGCACTCACTAGATGCTTTTGAGCGCATGTTAACGCGGATGTCAGGCGCAGAAGATGGTCATATTGATGCACTATTTTCAATTTCAAAGCCTATCGCCAGCAGCTACTTTTGGTGCCCGCCAGTGATACAAGGACGAATCAACCTAACATGCTTAGGTCTAAACTAGCGGCATTCGACATGTCACAAACAAACACCTAGTATTTGTGCATATTTCTACCCTAAAGATGACCATGATAAAAACAATAAGTCTCGCCTTAGCGCTCACGCTGGGTGTCGTTTTTTCTGCCAGTGCAAATGTGGCCATGCCAGCTTTTACATTTCCAAAGGCTGATCCGCTGCCCAAGCCACTTAATGTGCGAGCCTGTATCTTCGACATCGCTGGTGCACAAGGACAAATCTGGAATCTTGCCAAAGATCTCGCTTTAGAAGCTAAAAAGTGGAATGTTCACGCTGAGCTTCGCTTATATACCGATGAGCGTGTTGCTGCTGAAGACTACAAAGCAGGGCAGTGCGACATGGTTACGCTATCATTACTGCGCGCCAAACAGTTTAATTTTGTGGTTGGTAGTATTGATGCGCCGGGCAACCTACCGAACTACGAAACGGCTAAAACCTTATTACAGACCCTAGCAAACCCTCAATTTTCCAAAATGGCCATTCATGGCCCATATCAAGTGGTTGGTATTGCGCCTATTGGTTCCATATTTGTTATGGTCAATGACCGTCAAATTGATTCCATCGAAAAGGCGGCAGGTAAGCGCGTAGCTGTTTTGGAGTGGGATCGTTCGCAGGCCAAGATGATTTCGGGGCTTGGGGCACAACCAGTGCCATCTGATATCACTAACTTTGCTGGCAAATTTAACAATGGCCAAGTCGATATTATTGCCGCGCCAGCGCTGGCATTTAAGCCACTAGAGCTTTACAAGGGCTTGGGCGACAAGGGCGCAATCTTCCGCTTTCCGTTGCTGATTGCACACGGTGCGATTTTAATTCGTCGTGACAAGTTGCTGCCACAAGTTCCTGATCTTGATGCTCGTTTACTAAGCCTGCAGCGTTATGCACTACAGTTTATTGATCCATATCTCGATATGATCAAGCGTCAAGAAGCAGAAGTACCAGCTAAGTATTGGTTAGATTTAAAGCCAGAAGACAACATCAAGTACCAAAGCATGTTACGCCAAGCGCGCCTCACGTTAACCATGGAAGGCATATATTCAGCCGCTACCATGAATATCTTAAAACGTGTACGTTGTCGTCACGACCCTACTAATATGGAATGTTCACAACAGGACGAATAAGTCGTAAATGACAGACATTCTCAGCATTGTGTTTGATGATTTGCATTTGCGAGATGCTGAGTATCTGTTTTTAAGCACTGCCAAACCATGGTCTGCCCACATCAGCCTACATAATCGTGCTGTTTTTCATGCAGTTTTGCAGGGCCATGTTGAATGCGCTATTGGTGATGAGTTATTCGATCTAAGCGCTGGCGATATTTTAATTATCCCCGGAGCAAAGGCGCATCAGATTCGCATGCCTAAAATGCCTACCTACAACGAGCCTGTTGATATCAGCCAAGACTTTAAACGGCTTCAGCTATCGCCAATGCAGTTGGGTGAGGGTGAGTTTGATTCACTGATTTTAAGTGCAAGCTGCCTATTTGATGAAGTTATGGGAGCGCCGTTAATTTCGGCGCTGCCAACCGCTATGCCAATTCGCGGCATGGCTAAACACCCACCGAACTGGCTTCGCATTGGCATTGAGTTTTTATTAGATGAGATGTCGGACCTAAAACCAGGCCATCAGGCCATTTTAAATCGGTTAGGCGATATATGGTTTTTGGAGTGTCTTCGCACCTACATCACGGAGCTGCCAGAGGGCAACGAAACGTGGTTAAGAGCACTTAAAGATCCGCTGCTGGGCAGTGTACTGAGTAAAATCCATCAGCATCCTGCTCAGCCGTGGACTGTTAATGCATTGGCCGAAGTTGCACATTTATCGCGCTCAGCGTTTGCTGAGCGTTTTATTCGTTGCATGAGCATGCCGCCGCTTACTTACGTCACTGAGCATCGTATGCGAATCGCTGTTAGAGAGCTGACGCATAGTGCGCAGCCGATTCGACATATTGCAGAGCAAGTGGGTTATAGCTCCGAAAATGCCTTTGGCCAGGCATTCAAGCGTATTCACGGTTGTTCGCCAGGGCAGTATCGCGAAAGAATCAGAAAAAATGATACAGAAATATCAGATTAGGCTGGTTTTTGAGGGCATTTACTGCTTTTTCTGGTATAAAAGAACCACCTTTTCTCCAACAAAAACAATCTAGGAACGCTGACCATGAGCAAATACGCCTCGCGATCGACGCTGCCACACTGCCTGCTGCACTGGGCTGAGACCAGCCCCAACGCCATCTACATGACCCAGCCATTACCAGGTGACCAGTTACTCGAAGTGACTTGGGGTCAAGCGCGTGATGAAGTTCTGCGCATGGCAAATCACCTGAAATCTTTAGGTCTTCCTGCCGGCACCTCCATTGGTTTATTAGGTCGTAATAGCGCACATTGGATTTTAGCTGACTTAGCGATTTGGTTTGCTGGTCACGTGACTGTTCCACTCTATCCCACATTAAATGGCGAAACGGCTGCTTATATTCTAGAGCACTCCGAATCCAAGTTATTAATGTTGGGCAAAATGGATGGCACAGCAGATGGCTGGAAAGACATTGAACCAGCGCTTCCAGCAGACATGCCCATCATCAGTTTGCCACTGTCTCCTCGTAAAGACACACCACACTGGAATGACATCATTGCTAAAACAGAGCCAATTGCTGAAGATGACATTCAACTACCAGCAACCGGTGCGTTAGCTACTATTGTTTATACCTCAGGCTCTACTGGCCGTCCTAAAGGCGTAATGCATAGCTTTGGTACCATGTGCTCAGTCGCTGCCGGCTTACGCGATACCTATAACGTAACGCGTGATGAGCGCATGTTGTCGTATTTGCCACTAGCTCACGTTGCTGAGCGTGCTGTAGTTGAAACAGCATCGCTGTATTTTGGCTTCAGCATTTTCTTTGCAGACAAGCTAGAAACCTTCCAGAAAGATTTGCAGCGTGCACAACCGACAATTTTCTTCTCGGTGCCGCGTTTGTGGACTAAGTTCTACTTGGCTATTAACGACAAACTGCCGCCGAAAAAACAGAAAATTCTGTTTAACATTCCGATCTTATCCGGAATTATTAAGCGCAAAATTCTGACTCAATTGGGTTTAGATAAAACCCGCATGGCAATCACTGCTGCTGCGCCATTGCCACCAAACATTCTGCAATGGTATCGCGGCCTTGGTCTTGAGTTGCTCGAAGTTTATGGCATGTCTGAAAACTTCGGTTACTCACATGGCACACGTATTGGCGAAGCTCGTATTGGTTATGTTGGTCATGCCAATCCTGGTGTACATCACCGTATTGCCGAAAATGGCGAAGTACAGGTAAAAAGTCCTGGCCAAATGTTGGGTTACTTTAAAGACCCGGCCAAAACCGCTGAAGACATGACCGAAGATGGTTACCTAAAAACAGGTGATCGTGGTGAGTTAGATGAGCAAGGTCGTCTACGTATTACTGGCCGTGTTAAAGAGCTGTTTAAAACTTCTAAAGGCAAATATGTTGCACCGGTACCGATTGAGCAAAAACTCAATGTGCACCCAAAAGTTGAGGTCATTTGTGTTACTGGCCCAAGCCAACCTCAACCGTTTGCACTGTTTATGTTGTCCTTAGATGCAGTCGCTGAGATTGAAAAGGGCTCTTTAACAAAAGAGCAGTTAACTCAAGACTTCAAAGATTTGCTGACTACAGTTAATGAAACACTTGAAGACCATGAGCGTCTTGATTATGTCGTGGTTGTTAAGGATCAGTGGACGATTGAAAATGGCTTCCTGACACCGACCATGAAAATCAAACGCAACATCATTGAAGACAAGTATTTAACCAATGCCGATACATGGTGCGCACGCCGTGAACGTGTAATTTGGGAATAAGGATTGTCTAACTGACGATAGCCATAACACTCTGCCACACTGAGTGTTATGGCTACTCTAATCGTTTGTAATCAGGCAATTCGCTTTCACGACAATCCGCTGTTACAACATGCAGGCAATTCGCCTGTTTTTCTTTTTGTACTAGACCCTAAATTTCTGTTTGAGCAAGTCGATCAGTGGTCGCAAGCACGCACACATTTTCTAATTCAAGGTCTTACTGAGTTTTCTAAGCAGCTAAACGCAAAGGGCTATGTTTTAAACCTAGCCATTGGTGCATGGGCAGAGCAGGTTAAGCGATGCGCTGAGTCGGTTAATGCGACTGAAATTGTCTGCGCCACTGCCGTTGGTTGGCGTGAGCGACAAGCATTTAATGCTTTAATAGACACAGTAGAGACTCCGGTAACCAGCCTAAATTGCAGCGACCTTTTTGAAGCCGAGGACATTCATGCGCTATTACCACAAATACCTGATGTTTTTTCCAGCTTTAGGCGCCAGTTAGAGCAAGCTAACTTAGCAGTTACCACGGAAGCCCAGCCCACCATAACAGCTGCAGTGCCAGCACAGAGCTCAATAAATGGCTTAGCGTTTGAGGATGGAATTGCTTGGCTTAAAACGCGTATACAGGAACAGCCTAGCAGTTACTGGCAACTGGGAAGTGAGTCTGCTGGTCTGTATCGTGTTGATCAGTATATTTGGCAAACTCAAGCGATAAGAGACTATAAGAACACCCGTAATGGCCTGTCCGGCCGCCTTTTTTCAACTCAATTTTCGCCATGGTTAGCGACTGGTGCAGTTTCAGCTCGTTGGATATGGCAAACGGTTCACGAGTATGAGCAACAATTTCAAGCCAATGATTCGACTTATTGGGTCAAATTTGAATTGTTGTGGCGGGAGTTTTTTCATTGGCAGCATAGGCAGTATGGCCGAGCTTGGTTTAGCTGTTACGGCATTCAGGGGCCAATGAGTTTTGAGCCGCCGCTGCTTAATACCACGCAGCAGCACTATTTAAGACAGTGGCAGCAGGGCAGCACAGGTAATGATTTCATCGATGCCAATATGCGCATGTTGAACTTAACCGGTTGG
>CAMTYC010000079.1:0-7492 GCA_947085865.1 uncultured Moraxellaceae bacterium | reverse complement strand
CGCGGTGATGTTGAGCTGAATCATTTGATTCAAACGTTTCCAATCGGCATCAATAAACTTACCAAACTCACCAAAGCCAGCATTGTTGATCAACATATCAACGCGGCGATTGCCTAGCTTTTGCACCAGCTCAATGGCACCACCGTCATAGCCTAAATCTTGACCAATCACATCAGCGTTAACGCCGTATTGACCACTTAGTTCATCGGCCAGCTCTTGCAGCTTATCGACGCGTCTGGCGACTAAAATCAAATCATGGCCATCAGCTGCTAAACGCTTAGCCAGCTCTAAACCAATACCATTTGATGCACCTGTAATTAATGCCGTACTCATTTTAAATACCCCCACATTATTCTTAATTTTTGTTTAAACACTTTGCCGCAAAGCGTGACAAAACGCCAACAGTCAAAACATGCACGATGGTACAAATAACAACCGACAAACTCAATCGCCATTGGTCGGTTAGCTAAATAATGCTGGCTTTTTGTTACAACAGTGCTTACTATGCGCCCCGCTGCTAATGCAGTCATGTCGTGCCCGCCTTTTATTGTCGAACTGCCCTCGCGTTTCTCTCTCGGTGCAGTCCACTTGGTCTGGTTGGCGACGATCTAAACGTCAGCCACCGCCGCCTCCGTGTCGTCGGTTAGCTGCTATTTGCCTACTCACCGCGGTTAGTCCGCGAGGATATATATTTTGACTACTACATTTAGCGACCTTGGGTTGCATGATGCGCTTTTGGCCGCCCTTAACGAAGCTGGCTACACCGAACCAACTGCAATTCAGTCGCAAGGTATTCCAATTGCCCTAAGCGGCAAAGACTTAATGGCTTCTGCACAAACAGGTACCGGTAAAACCGCTGCCTTCATGTTGCCATCGCTGCACCGCCTCACCATGACACCTGGTGGCAAAGGTAAAGGCCCACGCGTATTGGTATTAACACCAACTCGTGAATTGGCTCGCCAAGTTGAAGCTGCCGCCATGTCGTATGGCAAACGCCTACGTATGCGCACAGTCAGCATCTTGGGTGGCATGAACTACCAAGTTCAACAACGTAACTTGGCTCGCCCTATTGATGTCATGGTGGCAACACCAGGTCGTCTGCTCGACCTGATCAATCGTGGCCAAATCACTTTAGATCGCGTTGAAGTATTAATTTTAGACGAAGCCGACCGTATGCTCGATCTCGGCTTCATTGATGATGTTGAGCTGATTGCTGAGAAAGCACCGGCCGAACGTCAAACATTATTGTTCTCTGCAACACTAGAAGATCGTATTGCTACGCTGGCTGCCCGCGTTATGCGCAACCCAGAACGCCTGCAGATCAGTGCACAACGTGAACGCCATGAAAACATCACACAAGGCCTGTACTTCTGTGACGACATGGACCACAAAAAAGCTATTTTGTTAAAACTGTTGGCTGATCCTGAAGTTAACCAATCCGTAGTTTTCACTGCAACGCGTCGTGACGCAGAGCAGCTTTCTATTGAATTGGCTACTTATGGTTTGCAAACAGCTGCGTTGCATGGCGACATGAAACAGCCTGCACGTAACCGCACACTGCGCGACCTGAAAAGTGGTTTAGTACGTTGCTTGGTTGCAACAGACGTTGCCGCCCGCGGCATCGACGTTGTTGGCATCAGCCACGTATTTAACTTCGATCTACCAATGGTATTGGAAGATTACGTTCACCGTATTGGCCGTACTGGTCGTGCTGGTCGTACCGGTACAGCAGTGAGCTTAGTTAACCGTCGCGATCGCGGTAAATTACAGCGCTTAGCCGCTTACACTGGCCAATCTATCCCAGAATTAACCATTGCTGGCATGGAACCACGTCCAGCACCGAAGTACCGTGACAATGGCCCAAGTGGTCGTCCCGGTGGTCACCGTGGTGCACGCCCTGAAGGCGCACGTCGTGATGGCCCACGTACTGCTTCTGGTTACAGCAGCTCACGTCCACCACGTGATGATGCGCGTGGCGATAGCCGTCGTGACGACACACGTCGTGATAGCTACCGTGGCGATGCCGCACCGCGCGCAGCAGCTCCACGTGACGGTGGTTTCCGTGATGCGCCTCGTGCAGCCGGCCCTCGCGACAGCTACCGTGACGCACCTCGTGCAGCCGCGCCACGTCGTGACAGCTTCCGTGATGCGCCGCGCGCTGCCGCCGCTCCACGTGTTGGTGCAGATGGTGAGCCAAACGGTAATGTCGTCGGTGCAGCAACGCATGAGCGTAGTGCATTTGAACGCCAACTACGCCTAGACCGTCGTCCTCAGCGCAGTGGCCCCGGCTTTAGCGCTGACCGCAAGCAATCTCCAGCTCGTCCAGGCCATACTCCAGGTAGTCGAGAAGGCGCTGCATCGAAGGAAGGGTTCGACGGCAGGCGGTCAGACCGAACTCCAGCTGGTCCACGTAGCTGGTCAAAGTGATATTGAGCGCGACCTGATCAATCGGTATGGATACCGGATACTGACCCATCAGGCGCGCTCCATTCCAGTACAGGGGCTCTTTCGGCCCCGGTACATTGGAAATGATCACGTTAAAAGCACGTAACCCTGACGCCAAACCGGTCATCAAATTGATGCCGGCTGGCGCCATCATCAATGCGGTATAGTTCAAAATCTCTGCTGGGCTCATCGCCTTATAACGTTCTTTTGCCTCTTTCACTGACGCCTGCACCACCTGAATCCGGTGCGCTGGATCAGCGATATGCGTTCCTAAGTTAGCCAAAATCATGGCAATTTGATTGCCTTCCGAACTGTCATCACGACGCAACGACACCGGCACCATGGAAATCAATGGCGCATCCGGTAATGCTTGCTGACTGATCAAATAATTGCGTAACGCACTGCCACAAATCGCTAACACCACATCGTTTAAGGTGGCATTAAAGGCTTTAGCAATCCGTTGAAAGCGCTCCATGGGATAACTTTGCGCAGCAAAACGGCGTGAACCAGTAATGGGCCCATTTAAAATACTTGGCGGCGCTTGGAAAAATGACACGAAATTTGGGTCGCGCTGAGATTTGCGCGACACCTTCGCAATTTCTGCCATCACTCTCGGCATAGTCGCTACTTGCTTACCTAAACTACCGGTAAAACGTGCCAGCCCCGATGCCATATCTACCGGACTAGGTAAGCCTGCTGGGGCTCGACGAACACGTGGCATAGCCCAAATCGGTGGCACATCACGAGTATTTACATCGGTGGACAATGCCCGGCTACTCATACGCATTGCAGCAATGCCGTCAAACATGCAGTGATGCACTTTTGAATACAGTGCAAAACGACGTCCTTGCACACCTTCAATCAGATGCACCTCCCACATCGGCCGCTGCCTATCCATGAGGTTACTATGCGCTGCTGAAACATAAGCCAGTAACTCACGAATACGGCCTGGCTTAGGTAAGGCACGATGACGGAAATGATGCTCTAGATCGAACTGATCGTCTTTTTCCCAAAAATACTGACCAAAACGGGAAACTAAACGTTGGTTGAAGGGAGACTCAGGTTCCTTAAAACTGCGCAAATGCTCAACGAGATCTCGGATATAACGAGGTCCAGCGTCCTCTGGGAATTTGAATAATTGAAGGCCAGCAACATGCATGGGTTGCTGACGTTTTTCCAACCAAAGAAATAGCTGGTCTGCAGGAGAAAGCGGTTTCATAAGTCGCCCTTGATTTAATTATTATTCGATCTCTAGGCTACCTGTGTGTTTAGGGTTTGTCAGCATCAAAAAGTGACTCTAAAGTACCCGTTAACCACTGCTGCAGTAATACCCCTTTGCTAGACAACTGCATTTCTAATAGTGGCCAATTCGCAAGTTCAATATAACGCGGAGCTAAGGCTTGATCCGGTGCATCGGCTAAAACTGATTGATACACCTGCAACTGCTCTACTCCCATCACTGAACGCACCATCAGCTCCTCTTCCGCAGGCACTAAATTTTCGGGTGCAAAGTCAACCACGCGTACGCGCCAATCATTCATACTGGGGCTCAGTCGCAACCAACGAGCACTTGTAGCGTCAGCTTCACGGGCAGAAGCCGTGCCGGTGCGATAACTCAACATGGCGCGATAACCACGGTCAGAGGTCCACTCTTTTTGGCAATATGACATTAAGTCACCGAATTGCAACTGGCCCAAGGTGTTGCGACGCAAGCTATTAAAGTAAAACCCACGACGACTATCAAACCCGGCCTTACCACCTAGTCGACCATCAGCATATAAGCGTGAATCGGTTTGTCCTGATACACCACAGGCAGCATGGTTAAGGCTTAATAAATGACCATACTCATGGGCAACCGTAACTGCTCTAAACTGAAGCCAATGATTATTCTCGTAAGGGCCCAATACATTGGCGGCATCAATAGCACCTACTGATTCAGCCAACATGCTAGTGCCGCTAATTTCTGCCAAACCGACAATTCGACTATTAGGCTCAAGCAGCGAAGCGCCGAACTCGATATTGTCTGGAAAAACACCCAAACATTTAGGTGAAGTAGCCGCCCTGCCAGTACGACCAGGAAGCGTTGCACATAACTCATCAACCTCGTCTAATACTTGCAGCATAGTGGCGAAGTCAGAGCGTGTTTTTCCATTATTTAACAAGGTTAGTAGCCCACCACCGCCAGACTGCAAACTCGGTGCTGCGAAGACCGGACGTAATTCAATATTTACTTGTGATAACGGCAACACATCAACAAGCATACTGGCTAGATTACTTGGTGAATCGACATAACCGTCCTCTGCTCGATGCTGCAGTGGAATAATATAAAGTCGCTCTACGACAGACCCACTTACCTGAGGCTTAATAAGCGCTCTCGTCAACTCCGCCTCTGTACTGGTACGACCTTGATTATCATCAAAAACAACCGTCACCGAGACGCCCGGACGCATTAAATCTGCGGGGATAGTGGCGCTATAAGCAGTACTTAACACATCGGAGTTAATACCTGTTGGCACACGGTCTGGGCCTTCTAAAGCAATCGTTCGACAATTGCCACCATCAGAAACCAAGAGCTCTTTACGCGTTGGTGCAAGGTCACCGGTGTCGGATAAAAGATCAATTCGTAACAAGGCTTCCTTGCTACCAACTAAACGAGATGAAGTATTTACTGCAGACTGCCCAACCGTTTGTAACCACTCAATAGACTCAATTCGAAGGCCATCGCCTCTTGCCGAAGTACTGATTGTTTGTTGAGGTGCGCAGGATGTTGACGAAGAAAAGTTTGACCCAGTTGAAGAGCCGCCACCACTACCCGAGCCACCGCCACCACAAGCTGATAGCAAAAAAGATATAAAAATTAACTTAGTTGTTTTTGTAATTAGCATCAGCTCACTCTAATTGGGGGCTTAAGTAATATATGCCCCCAATTAGAGTTTGATGCAATAGGTCACTTTTTGTTCATCGGAAATCTTGCCAGTTCCATCCCTTTATTTTTGACCCTAAATTGATGCGGCTTACGCTGTCCCACATTGACATAAAATGGTCCAAAGTTGTCGGTGACATCATGCTCTGAAACCATAGCGCTTCGTAACCCAAGATCACTCATGCCTTGGTCGCTCTCAACAGTTAACGTCAAATCTGTTTTACGCAGCGTAGCTGGAGCAAAACCTACTTTACTGACTTTCCAACCTTCCGGATGCAGACTTAGCTTTAACCACTGGCCCGACTCAGCCTCTTGGCCATCAACGCGGCCTGAAATATAAGCAGCACCGGAACGATAACCCAACGTTGCTAGATAACCACGATCTGACATCCACTCTTTACCACAGTAGGACATCACATCAGCAAATTGAGGCTGGCCATTAAGCAAACGCTGGCTGGAAAAATAAACATCTCGAATGGCATCCCAACCAGCACCGTCACCTAAGCGTCCATCAGAAGATAAACGTGAATCCAGCATGCTTGGCGAGCCACAGTTAGCGTGATCTAAGTTTAATAAATGTCCATATTCGTGAGCTACCGTCATCGCATCAAAGCTAATCCAGTGGTTACTAACGTAGGGGCTACTTGTTGATGTATCTACCACGTCGACTGAGCGGCTAATCATGGTAACGCCGCCAACATAGGCCAAACCGACTACCTGCGACGTGGTGCTGCCCACAGGCCTAAAGATCAAGTTGGAGGGTAGCAAACCAATACATTTAGGTGCTGTTCTGGCATTGCTAGACCCGCCATTGAGACTTAGGCAATAGTCATCAATCAAACTTAATAGGTTTTGCATTTGACCAATTGTGCCAACGTAAGTTCCATCAAGCAGGGTCAAGGTATCAATAAGACTTAAGCTAATAACATATGGCGCCGTCTCTACAACATTCACTGTAGTGACTGGGTACAAACGTGTTAGCAGATTTGACAGGTCTTGAGGTGAGGAAAAAGAGCCCTGTTTTGTAGACAATTTGATCGGAATAACGCGCACCGTCTCGGTGACAGCTGCGGCAATAGCAGGTCGCAATACACGATACGTTTCGTCTGCTTCAGCTGCACTACGGCCAGTGGAGTCGTTAAATAACACCGATACCGACATGCCAGGCTTCACTAGGTTTGAAGGAATCGTAACTGAGTATGCTGTTGCAGTAATACTTTCGACATTACTAGTAGCTGGCACTCGACTTGGGCCAGACAATGTCAAGTCAGTACAGCTACCCGTTGCTGGATCATAAATACGTGCAACACGTTGTAATGGGCTTAATGGGTTGGTATCGGCTAATAAGTCGACTCTTAACTTGATCGCCTTACCTGCCACCATGCGTGTATCAGCATGGTCTGGATCAAGCTGAACTGTTTGTAACCAGCTAATATCGTCAATACGCATGCCATCGGCACGCGAACCATCAGTTAACAAGGTTTGAGTAAGGGGGCATTCTGAATTAATCGTACGACTGCTTTCGGAATAGGAGATCGTTGTGTTATTGGAGTCCGTACCGGAAGTAGTACCAGAGTTTGTGCCATTACTTGCAGTGGAATTACCACCGCCACCACCACCGCACGCCGATAACAACAAAGCAGTACATATCAGTAAACGAAAACCAGAAACATTCATAACGACCCCCAGAACACTCATTTCTTATGTTCTGACAATGCCGTTTTAATGCCTGAAGCTCAGTTTTATAAGCGTTAGAAAAACGTTAAAAAACATCATACATGTTATTTTTTTGCAATCAGCAAGCGCTTATGTAACCCCGAGGTACGGCTTGTGTTACGACTAATTGCACGCTGCCACAAAACATTACCGACACAAAGTTGCAAGCGCTGCTTAGGACGTGTCACCGCGGTATATACCAACTCACGTGTCAGCACGGGCACGTCATGATCCGGCAATACCAAGGCCACTTGATCAAACTCAGAGCCCTGAGACTTATGCACTGTCATTGCAAAAACCGTCTCATGCGGAGGTAAACGACTGGGCAATATCCACCTTAATTGGTCTGGTGACTCATTATTTGGAAATACCACCCGTAATCGTTTGCCACTAGGCAATGAAGCGTCG
>CAMTYC010000078.1:0-5641 GCA_947085865.1 uncultured Moraxellaceae bacterium | reverse complement strand
TCGAAGCGGGACTGGGGATCGGCATACTGCCGTTGGGATCGGTGCATCCCGAGTTGCTGGCGTCCAAGCTGCGGGCGATACCGCTTGAGGGAGAATGGGCGTCGCGGACCTTGTATGTCGGCGTGGCCGATGCGACGCGCCTGTCGCCGGAGGCGGCTAACCTGTACAACTACTTGAGTGAGCTGGAGGTCGCACCTGCGTAGAAACCTTCACTCGTGGCGACAGCAGATCAATCTGCGGCGAGGATAGGTTGCCATTCATGTAAGGGAAGGGACTTCAAGGCCTAACTTGTTAAATCGCAGGCAAAAAAAAGCCACTCGTTAGAGTGGCTTTTTCTTTGTGTTTGGAGCGGGAAACGAGACTCGAACTCGCGACCCCGACCTTGGCAAGGTCGTGCTCTACCAACTGAGCTATTCCCGCTAATGTCGTCACATCATGACTGAACAGGCGCGCATTGTAATTCCATTAGCGCTAGTGTCAAGCCACCTCAACAACAATTCGCACTGTTTGGCGAATTTTACAGCAAATTACTAGTCTGGCTTTTTAAGCTCGGGCCAGGCGGCCATCAAGTACACCACCATTGACCATAAAGTAAGCACCACTGCAACGTACAACAACCCCCAAGCCAAGGGCATTAATACACTGTTATTGAGCAACAAAAGCGTAATAGCCACCATTTGTGCGGTGGTTTTCCACTTACCAATGGAGCCTACCGCCACATTGGCACGTTTGCCCACTTCGGCCATCCACTCGCGCAGGGCCGAAATAGTGATTTCGCGTGAAATAATGACAATGGCTGGAATGACCATCCACACATTGGCATGCCACTCCACTAACAAAATCAAGGCTGCAGCCACCATTAACTTATCAGCCACTGGATCCAAAAAACGACCGAAGGCTGAGCCTTGATCTAAGGCACGCGCCAAATAACCATCAAACCAGTCGGTAATAGCGGCCACGGCAAAGACTAAAGCGACTAATTCAAAGCGCCATTGCAAGGGCAAATAGGCAACCAACAACATGACCGGGATCAACAACACCCGCATCAGCGTTAAAATATTAGGGATATTCCACAACACAGACGCTGACAACGCCCTCTCCTTGCTTTTCGTAAGCGCACCTTCTATTGGCGCACTATCGCCAATGTTTAATGACTATGCAAGGCAGCATAGACTTGTTTTGCTAATGCCTCACTGATTCCGGGTATTCGAGAGAGCTCTGCCTCACTAGCGCGCTGCAAACCCTGCAAACCACCAAAGTGCTCAATCAAGCGTTTTCGCCGCGCTGGACCAATACCGTTAATATCATCTAATACTGAGCCTTTGCGCGATTTAGCACGGCGCGCACGATGACCGGTAATAGCAAAGCGATGAGCCTCGTCGCGAATATGCTGAATCAGGTGCAGTGCCATCGAATCGCCAGCCAAGCTAATTTGCCGCCCATCGACCAGATGGAGTGTCTCTAGCCCTGGCTTACGCCCTTCCCCTTTGGCCACGCCAACCATCATCACGTTGGCTACATTCAGTTCAGCTAATACCTCAATCGCTTGCGTGAGCTGGCCCTTACCTCCGTCAATAATCAGCAAGTCTGGCACGGCCCCCTCGCCAGCCACTAAACGGCTATAACGACGCGTGAGCGCTTGCCGCATGGCCGCATAGTCGTCACCCGGTGTGATATCGCTGATATTAAAGCGGCGATAATCAGATTTACGCGGCCCTTGCGCATCAAACACCACACAAGACGCCACGGTGGCCTCGCCCATGGTGTGACTAATATCAAAGCACTCCATACGCTGAATCGGCTGTGCCAAATCCAATACCTGCTGCAATTCGGTAAAACGCTTATTTATTTGATCTCGATTGGCCATGTGGGCCGACAAACTGGCCATGGCATTTTTCTCGGCCATGGTCATCCATGCTGCACGGGTTTCACGCAAACGCCATTTCAGCACAATGTCACGGCCACGGCGTTCGCTTAACACCTTGGCAAGTGCATCAGACTCATCAATATCACAAGGCAAAATGACTTCATTGGGAATGTCACGACCAGTCTCGTCTTGAAGATAAAACGAGGGCAAGAACTCTGACAAAATAGCGGCAGTTTCGGTTTCGCCAAACAGGGGCGGAAAATACGCACGACTACCAAGCACACGGCCATCGCGTACAAATAACACCTGCACACACACCGCTCCAGGCTGAGCAGCAACCGCAAAGACATCAGCCGAACCAATATCTTTTAATACAAACTGCTGCTCTTGCACGCGCCGTAGTGCAGCTAATTGATCACGATAGACCGCGGCCGACTCAAAATCTAACTGCTCGGATGCCATGCTCATACGCGCAATAAGATCTTGGCTGACCTCTTCATTACGGCCCTCCAAAAACCGACGAGTATTTTCGACATCACGACGGTAGTCTTCGGCACTGATATAACCCACACAGGGCGCACGACAGCGTTTAATTTGGTATTGCAGACAAGGACGGTCACGATTACTAAACATGGTGTCGTCACATTGGCGTACCTGAAACAGCTTCTGCAACAAATTTAAGCTTTCGCGCACCGCTGCCGAACTGGGGAACGGGCCAAAATAACGCCCTGCTTGCTGCCGAGTGCCACGATGAAACGCCAGCCGTGGCCAAGCAGCGGATTCCGACAAAAACACATAGGGATAACTTTTGTCGTCTCGCAGCAAAATATTGTAGGGCGGCTTTAACGACTTAATCAGTGTTTGCTCTAACAACAGCGCTTCTGTTTCTGAGCTGGTTAAAGTGATATCAAAATGTGTGATGCGTGCAACTAACGCACGTGTTTTTGGGCTGTCGACTTTTTTCAGAAAATACGAACTAACACGTTGTTTTAGTGAGCGCGCTTTGCCGACATACAACACTTGGCCTTCTGCACCCAACATGCGGTAAATGCCGGGTGACTGCGGCAGATTACGCAGCAACTCTCGTAAATGGCTCAAACGGGTGTCGTCCGGCTCGGTCACGCCAACAAACCATGCTGCAACGCCAGTCGCGCCAGTCCAATATCATTTTCAACGCCGAGCTTTTGCATCAGTCGTGCGCGATAGGTACTTACCGTTTTAGGGCTCAGCGATAACGACTCGGCAATATCTTGAATGCGATGTTCACGAGTGAGGAGTGTCAACACCTGCATTTCGCGCTCAGACAATGCGCCAAACGGATTTTCAGTGGATTCTTCGCGGGTTAACACAATGGACTGTGCCAGCTCTGGGCTTAAATAACGCTGACCCAGCATGGCTCGACGTATTGCTAACACCACATCTGCAAGCTCTGAACCTTTAGTTAAATAGCCCGCCACACCTGCATCCAACATGATACCGGGCAATGGCCCAGTTTCAGTCACACTTAAAACAATAATGCGTAAATCTGGGGCTTGTCGTTGTAGACGTTTAAACGCTTCTTGGCCGCCCATACCTGGCATGTCCAAGTCCAATAACACAACGTCTGGTTGCTGCTGGCGCACCAAGCTCAAAGCCTCTTCACCACTGGCTGCCGTGCCAACTACCAAGATGCCCGGAACGTCAGCCAGCATATGGGCAAACGCCATGCAAATCAGTTTGTGATCATCAACAATAGCAACACGTATGGTCATCGCAAAAAGAGTTCCTTTTAGGACTTGTATCTTGTGCTTAAGTTGTTATGTTAGAAAGTATCTAGGGTCTATTTTGTGACCATCTTTCCTTAATCACAACAAATAGTGAGGCAAGCCACCGCCATGGCCAATTTTTTTATTCGTATTCTCGGCGCATCGACTGCTCTTCTTGCTTTGGCTATGCCTCTGCAAGCTAACGTTATTTGGCAGTCATCTGGCTTTTCTGAACAAAATACCTTTGAAGATCGGACTTTTGTTACACCAACTCGCGCACCAGCACGCAACGTCAATATCAGCGCCTTGCCACTGGCCATTAGTTCACGTGCAGCCATTGTAGCTGACGCTCGAACTGGCGAAGTCTTCTATGGCAAAAATAGTAACGAAATTGTACCCATTGCCTCTATCACTAAATTAATGACAGCCATGATTGTGCTTGATGCCGATCAAGACATGAATGAAATGCTGCGTATTACCGATGCTGACATTGATCGTTTGCGTAATAGCCGCTCACGTCTATATGTTGGTGCAGAATTAAGCCGTGCAGATATGATGCTGTTAATGCTGATGTCTTCCGAAAATCGTGCTGCTTCAGCATTAGCACGTAACTATCCCGGTGGTTTTAACGCCGCCATGGCTGCCATGAATAAAAAGGCACGCACGCTGGGCATGACCAATTCGCATTTTATGGATTCCAGTGGTCTACATGGTGAAAACCGCTCCACACCTGCTGACTTAATCAAAATGGTGCAAGCAGCCTATAACTACTCACAAATTCGCACCTACTCAACCATGCCGGAATACCACGTGGTGGTTGGCAACAGCAATACAGTGCTGACCTATCGCAACACCAACCAGTTAGTGTCAAATGACAGCTGGGATATTGGCATTTCCAAAACTGGCTTTATTAACGAAGCCGGGCGCTGCTTGGTGATGTTTGCCAAAGTAACCGACACACCCGTCATTATTGTGTTGATGGATTCACCCAATAACAGTGTCCGCACCACTGATGCCAATCGTGTACGTAACTGGTTAGAAGTTTCGTTTACTGAGCGTGACTACAGACCTGGCTCATAACCCATCTGAATACGTTTAGCCCATTGCTTTAATAAGGCCTGCTGACTCTGCCAATCCGTATTCAGCAGGCGCTGCGTAGCATAAAAGCGCGGCCCATGGTTCATTTCCTGCAAGTGTGCCATTTCATGGCAAATCACATAATCCAAACACGCTAACGGCATATGCATTAAGGCTGCATTCAAATTGATGCGGCGTTTGGCACTGCAACTGCCCCAGCGTGTTTTCATCTGCTTAATGCTAATCGCACTGGGTTGCCACTGTGCCCCTAAGCGCTGAACATGTGCATCTACCCTGCTTGGCATTAACAACTTAGCCTGTGTCAACTGCCAAGCTGCTAAGGCTTTATTTAAACGCTCATTGTTTTCACCAAGATCAGCGCTAATGCCCAAGGTTGTTTCCGCCAGCAATACCGTGGCAGGGGCAAGACTGTTATCAACCTGCACCTGATAGGCCTGGCCTAAATGCCACCATGGTCGGCCTTGCAACCAACCTAATGGCGGTGCTGGCAATAACAACAGTTGCTGCTTAATCCACTCTGCCTTGCTACCAACAAAGTCATCAATAATACGTTGTGGCATACGTTGTGGTGCTCGCACTAGCACCGACCCACTGGCATTAATTTGCAACACCAGTGTGCGTCGGCTAGAGCGAATCAACGTGTAGTCAGGCATTCATGGCATCCACATGCGACAAAATCACCTGTAAAAATGCTTCGCCATAACGCACCAACTTGGTTTCGCCAATACCGGGAATAGCCCGCATTTCTTGCAGACTCAATGGCATATGCTCTACCAAAGCCTGCAGTGTACTGTCATGAAAAATAACGTAAGGCGGTACGCCTTGATCTTCAGCCAAACGACGACGACAGCCACGCAGCGCTAACCACAAAGGTTCATCCGCTGGATCAATAGCCGTTTTGGCGCGACTACGACTAGTCGTTTCATTGGCG
>CAMTYC010000077.1:0-7248 GCA_947085865.1 uncultured Moraxellaceae bacterium | reverse complement strand
TCAGCTTGCTTCAAAATTGCCATGATCTGGCTGTCAGAGTATCGAGATGTGCGCATGTAGAACTTCCTCAAAGCATTGGGAGAAATTCTACTTCTGAATCCGATTAATTTCTGGGGGGATTACCCTAGTAGCTCATCAGCGATATCAGCAAACAGCGGTGCAGCCGCCACGCTGTCATTGCTGATGCCGGTGAGCTGAGTAATAAACGGCGGAATACGTACTTGTGGGTTGATCAGTGTTGACCACTCACGCACGCCATGCTCATCGACCAGAATAATGCCGATTTCGGTGACACGATCTCGCAACGCTCTACCACCAGTGGTTTCTACATCGACGATAGCGAGCGGCTGCGCAAAGGCGTGTAAAGGCGAGCATTGATGGGTGATTAAATATGTCATAAAACGATAATTCCGTTTTTAAGCAAGATTGCCAATGGGTCAAATGCTGTCAGTCAGCAATCGTGTGATTGACTAACGGCTAAGGCATAATATACTGACCATATGAACAGTATATTGACTCAGTTAGTGGAAGTCCCGTCAAAACAACCCTTGCCGTTGTTTGATGGTCATGTGCCGGCGGGTTTTCCATCGCCGGCGGCCGATTACGTGCAAAAACGTATCGACCTTAATGAGCGCTTAGTGCTTAACCCCGCGGCCACGTTTTTTGTGCGGGCATCTGGCGATTCCATGCAGGGCGCAGGCATTGTTGATGGCGCGATTTTGATTGTGAATGCGGCACTGACCCCACGCTCTGGCGATATTGTGGTGGCGCTAGTGGACGGCCAATACACGGTGAAACGACTAGTGAAAACCTTGCAAGGCTTTGAGCTGCATCCGGATAACCGACAAATGAATTACCCCGTGTTAAAACCCAGTGCCGAGCTGCAAATTTTTGGTGTTGTTAGCGCCCATATTGTTGAGCATAAGCGCTAATACCATGCCAATTTATGCCTTAGTAGATGCTAATAATTTTTACGCTACCTGCGAAAAAATCTTTGATCCCTCATTAATTAACAAGCCCTTGGTGGTGCTGTCTAATAATGATGGTTGCATTGTTGCGCGCTCGGCAGAGGCAAAGGCATTAGGGATTCCGATGGCGGCGCCGATTCATCAACACCGACAGTTTTGTCATCAGCATGGTGTCGTCATTAAAAGCTCAAACTACACACTTTATGGCGACATGAGTGCGCGTATGTTGTCGATTTTGCAGGATATGTGCCCGCGTGTGGAAAGCTACAGCATTGATGAGTCGTTTTTAGATATGGCAGGTTTTGCTGAGCCCACACAGTTCGCCCGCCACATTCGTACCCAGTTGCGTAAACAGGTAAAATTAAGCTGCGGTGTTGGCATCGGGCCGACCAAAACCCTAGCCAAATTTGCTAACGTTATTGCGAAAAAACAGCACTATTGGGGCGGGGTTTTTAATGTGCTCGATCATCCTGAGCATATGCTAGATGCCTTAATGCAGCAGTATGCAGTGTCGGAAGTATGGGGTGTCGGTCGTCGTTTAACGCTGCGGCTAAATGCCGATGGCATAAACACGGTGTTGGATTTAAAACACTGCAACCCCATCGCGTTGCGTAAGCGTTATGGCATTGTGCTGGAAAAAACCGTACGCGAATTAAACGGTGAATCGTGTTTGTCACTGCAAGAAGTGGGCGAGCCTAAACAGCAAATTATGGCATCACGTTCGTTTGGTACCGTCATTGAAGACTATGACGCAATCAAAACGGCACTATGCCATCACGTCAGTCGTGCTGCTGAAAAGCTGCGATTACAGCACAGTGTGGCGCAGCATGTTTATGTCATGGTTCGTACCAATCCCTTTCGTGAGCAAGACGAGCCTTATCGGCGCACAACCTTGCTACCTTTGGCGTATCCTTCGGCCGATACCTCGGTGCTCATGGCCGCTGCACTAGCGGGTTTGGCGCAGATTTTTAGGCCGGGGCTTAAATATCATAAATGTGGTGTCATGCTCGGTCAGCTCACCCCGGCAACCACCACTCAGCCTGATTTATTTGCACCCACCGATGACCCTAAACGCTTGCGCTTAATGGCTCTGATGGACAATATCAATCGTGTGCATGGCAACAATACCTTGCGTTTTGCTAGCTTGGATTTAAATCATGATTGGCATATGCGAGCAGGAGAGCGCTCACCCTGTTACACCACTGACTGGCGTAACCTGCCGGTGGTGTCTTAAGTAATGAGGTGAACTGTGTCGGATGACATGATGTGGCGGCTATTGGTCTTTATTGGCATGTTAATGACATTGACGCTGCTAGAAGCTGTGCGTCCTTGGCGAGTGGTGTCAATGCCAGCTCAGCGCTGGTATCGCCACCTTGGGTTGCAAGTGTTTGCATTACTGTTGGTGAAGTTAACACTACCAATCACCGCGCTGGCTGCGGCGGCGTTTGCACAAACCCATCAGTTAGGTTTATTTCCGCTAATTGCGCTACCAAACTGGCTGGCTTTTATACTGGCGCTTATCCTGCTTGATCTAAGCATTTACGGTCAGCACGTGCTGACCCATCGTTGGCCGCTGCTCTGGCGTCTACATCGCTTGCATCACAGTGATCGATCCTTTGATGTCACCACAGCGTTACGTTTTCATCCGCTAGAAATTATGCTGTCGATGCTGTGGAAAGTGGCGGTGATTTTAGCATTGGGAGCTTCGCTGCAAGTGGTGTTTGTTTTTGAGTTACTGCTCAGTAGTGCCGCTTTGTTTAATCACGCCAACATCAAGCTTGCTCCAAGGCTTGATTACTGGCTACGCAAACTCTTGGTGACACCTGATATGCACCGAGTGCACCACTCAAAAATCCCGTTAGAAACCAACTCAAACTATGGCTTTTTCTTACCTTGGTGGGATTGGCTGTTTGCTACTTACCGCCAGTCATCGGTTGATGGTGACCAGCTGAGTATTGGGCTGGAGGGATTTGGTGAGGCAGGTGACAACACACTCAAAGGTATGTTGTCACAGCCATTTAGGCGGTCAGGCTAATGTCTAAGTCCTAATTCACGATGAAAGATCGCCATCACTTCGTCGATATTAGTGTTATTTGGATGAAAACTTGGTTGGTAGTATTGGAGTAGTTCAGGTATTGCTTCGCTGAAAAAGCCGTTGCGGCCAAAATAGAATGTCAAAAAGTTCTTCCAAGAAGATAGGTTAAGTAAGTTTCCGTCCTGACGCAGGCAAATTATCATTGCTAGTAGGACCACTGGGCCGATGCCGGCGGATACGATTGACATAGCAAGCGCTCGTGTCAGGTAACCACCACCAGTATGGCAATAAACATCAAAGGCCACCGCACGATGTTCTGTTTCTTCCATGGCATGCCACAGAATAAGTGCTTTGACGCGCTCATCAATGATGCTTGCTCGAAAGTCATCCCGATGGGCGATCTGGCTGCCGATAACGCCGGTGAAATGTTCAGCTGCTGCTGTGATCGCCAAACGCAGGCGTTTGCTTAAATAACGATTACCCAAAAGTCGCACTCGTTTAGTCGCTTTGTCTAACGCGCTGACATCAATCCCTAAGTGTTTAAATGCTTCATTAGCAGCATAGTGTTCTTTGCCATGCATAGCCTCTTGACCAATAAAGGCTCCAACATCTTTTTTAAGCTGCGCGTCCTTTATTTGCTCACGTGTATCGCGGACGGAGTCGACGAAAAAATTTTCCCCCTCAGGAAAGTAGGCCTGAAAAGCCATCCAGAGCATTGAAGAGACGGGGTCATTATTAATGAAGTATTTATTAATGCCTTGCAGATCAAAATCCATACGGCGAACAGGAAAACTAGCACCTTGTTGATGTACAGAGACCGGATTAAAAAAGCGAGACATATGATTATCCTCGGTTGGATTGCTTTGCAGAAACTAGAGCCATAACTTGCCAATAACTGGGTGGTGCCTGAACAACATGACGCTCTCTTAAAAGCTTGTGTATTCCTGGCAAACGATGCCAAGGCGCGGATGCTAGGGCATGGTGTTCAATGTGGTAATTAACATGGAGTGGCGCCACAAATAAGCGAGCTAATAACCCGGCACGAGTGGTACGGGTATTGCGAAACATATCCAAGCTGCGCTCGGTCACTGCATGTTCAGCAAGCGCTCGTATACGAATAAACAAAGGGTAGGGAATTAAATAGGCAATCAGCCATGCCCAATAAAGTTGGGCGTAACCAAATGCGACTAAAACAGTCAGTAGTGCAATGTTGGCAATTAAAGCTGGCATGAAGTTGTGTAGGAAGCGGCCAACGTGATGCACAAATGAGCGTCGCGGCAGCCATACAACATTGGTTGCCACTGTCCATTTCATTAACTCAGCATCCATTAGCACACGACCAAAGAGAAACTTGAGGCCAGTAATGCCCAATAAGTCGCGGCTAAATTTGCGCAGCAATGAGATACGTGTGGTAGGCAGGCCTTCAATCAGTGAAATATCACTGTCTTCGTCAGTGCCAGTTTTGCTGTGATGAATAAAGTGGTGATCACGGTATTTAAACAGGTCGAGGCCAATCGGGCGGGCGCATAACCAGTCGGTTAAGCCGTCATTAAATTTACGCGTGGCGAACAATGTGCGGTGGGTGGCCTCGTGCGTGCAAATGGCGAGGGCAAGCTGACGCCCGCCGAGTAAGCACACTCCAAGGATGAGTGTTGGAATTTTTATCCAAGTAGCTTGGCCTAGGCTCCATGCCATCAAGGCAAAAGTGAGCACTATCATCAACCAGACCGAGCCTATGGCCCAAGCGCCCATGGCATCAGAGCGTTTGGTGAGTTGCTGCAGTTCCTGTTTGCTAAGAATGTCGGTGATTTTTTGCTTCATGGTGAGTAGGACCTGTATGTTGCTTGCTTCGTATAAATTTATATTAATCAATTTTGTGTAATATTACAGTTATTTTTGCTTTAATTAAAAAAATGTAGTCAAAATTAGATGGAGTCTTGTATGGAAAACTTGAGCACCATGACCTATGAGGTCACAGATCGTATTGCACGTATCACACTAAACCGCCCAAGCCGTGGCAACGGCATTACCATGGATATGCCGCGTGAGCTGGCTGTCTGTGTTGAGCGAGCCAATCTAGACCCCAGCGTGCATGTCATTGCGCTGGCAGGAAATGGCACAGGTTTTTGTGGTGGATATGATTTGGTGGATAGTGCGGAGTCGCTAAATTTTGAGCATAGAGCCAACGGTGATTTGCCGTCAGGATCACCAATTGATCCATTAGTGCAAATGCAAAATCACATTCCCGGCCAAGTTTGGGATCCTGTCATTGATTACCAAGGTATGAGCCGAAATATGAAGGGCTTTATGAGCTTGTTTCATAGCGACAAGCCGGTGGTCTGTAAAGTTCACGGTTTTTGTGTTGCGGGTGGAACCGATATGGCGTTGTGTTCGGATTTATTGGTGATTGCTGACGATGCCAAGATCGGTTATCCGCCGGCACGTGTTTGGGGTTCGCCTACGACCTCACTCTGGTTTTATCGGCTGGGTTTGGAGAAAGCGAAACGTCTGTTGTTTACCGGCGACTGCCTGTCAGGCAAGGAGGCTAAAGAGTGGGGTTTAGCGATTGAGTCGGCACCATCAGAGCAGCTTGATGAGCGTTTCGAGATTTTGCTTGAGCGCATTGCTCGCATGCCGATTAATCAGTTAGTCATGATGAAACTATTACTGAATCAATCAGTCATGCAGCAAGGGCTTCACACCACGCAGATTCTTGGTACGGTGTTTGATGGTATTACACGACATACGCAGGAAGGGTATGCTTTCCAGCAACGCGCAGCAGAAGCCGGCTTTAAACAAGCTGTGCGCGAACGTGATGAGCCATTTGGTGACTTTGGATTGTCGTCATTTAAGGGGTGATAGCCTTATACGAGGTATTGTTTTGTTCGTTTAACGTACCAACGCACCCAGTGCGGCTATTTTTTTGGCATTAAGGCTTGCCAAACAGGGGATGAGTTCGTAATATTCGCCCCGCTTCAACGCAAGCATGGGTCGTTAGCTCAGCTGGTAGAGCAGTTGGCTTTTAACCAATTGGTCCTGGGTTCGAATCCCGGACGACCCACCATTTAAGTGTTTGAAATAGAAAACAAAATTAAGGCGCCTAATCAGGCGCCTTTTTTGTTTTGCTCGTCCTGCGCCAAACTTCCTGAAAGTTATTGTTTTGTAAGGGCTTACAAACAACTAATGCATTATATGATGTAATCACTTTTACAGTTATTCCTATGCCCATGCTTATAAATGCTGATTTCGATCAACGTGTTGTGATTAGGCCTGATGATTATCAATGGGTTCCGTCACCAATGAATGGTGTTGAACGGATGATGTTGGATCGTGTCGGTGATGAGTTGGCGCGTGCCACGTCGCTTGTGAGATATGCACCGTCTAGCGAATTTTCAAGCCATACTCATAGTGGTGGTGAGGAATTTTTAGTGCTCGACGGTGTATTTGCTGACGAGCATCAGGCCTATCCAAAGGGTAGTTACGTCAGAAATCCAATTGGCACTTCGCACACGCCTAAAGTGGGGCCAGAGGGTGCTGTTATTTTCGTTAAATTGCAGCAATTTAAAGCAGCAGATACAAAACAGACCATCATCAATACTCATACGCAGCCTTGGTTGAATGGCATGGTGAGTGGTTTATCCGTGATGCCATTGCATAGCTTTGAGAGCGAGCAGGTGGCCTTGGTGAAATGGGCGCCGAATACCCACTTCAATGCTCACCAGCACTGGGGTGGCGAAGAAATATTGGTGCTAGAGGGTACGTTTTATGACGAGCATGGCTGCTACCCCAAGGGCACGTGGTTGCGGAGTCCACACTTAAGCAGACACACCCCATTCACCCAAGCGGACGGCGCGTTAATTTACGTCAAAACCGGGCATCTTTAGGTTCGTTCACTTGCAGACGCTATCTGAGTGGCTCATATTGGATTAATCCACTATTTATTAGGAGAACAACAACGATGTGGCGTGTTATGACTGTTTTGATGACCTCACTGGCGATGAATGTAACTCCCGCGATAGCCGACACACTGGATTCTACTATTACATCACCTCACCGAGCAGAGTCTGCGGCGCGAGATGTTTATCGTAACCCTAAAGCAACACTAGAATTTTTTGATGTAAAGCCAGACATGACAGTGGTCGAGATATGGCCTGGCGCTGGTGGCTGGTACACAGAGATTCTCGCGCCATACCTTCGTGATAAAGGAACACTTTACGCAGCGCATTTCAGTGCTGACTCTGAGTC
>CAMTYC010000076.1:0-15971 GCA_947085865.1 uncultured Moraxellaceae bacterium | reverse complement strand
TTCAGTTGCATCATGGCAGCGGGGTTGTTGTAAACAGTTGATGCATCAAGCACGGCTGAAACACGGCCGGCATTGGCGGTGCCAGCGGCTGAAATGCTTTGCTCGTTGAGTGCAAAACCACCAGCACTGGCTTGGCTGGCAATACTTGCTAGAACAATCGCTAAAGACAAAGATGTACGTTGCATGAGATACCCCTCGTGATGATCACTTTTATTGTACTAATGTGCAGTTTAAGACTTATGCACAGTAGTTTCCGTGAGCTTATTGAGGGGTTTTGTATAGGTTACGTAAATGATCGGTCACAACTGTGTCATAAATGACGATACCTAGCGGTCATTTCCGTTCTGATTAATTAATGGCTTGATGCGTGGGCTTAGCCAGAAAAACAGCATAACGGCGGGAATAACTGCCGCAGCAGAAAATATGAAAAAGCCAATATAGCCCATACCCACCACCATGAATCCGGAGAAACCACCAACTAGCTTGCCCGGTAGTGCAACGAGTGAGCTAAATAATGCGTACTGAGTTGCGGTATAACCCTTATTAACCAAAGCAGATAACCACGCCACAGCGGCAGCACCCAAAAAACCACCGGCTAAGTTTTCACCGCCAATAACCGCAACAAACACCGAGATGTTGCCGGGGAAGTAGGCTAGTAACACGAACAACAAGTTACTAATCGCACCAATAACCATGCCAATAAATAATGTGCGATGTGCCCCCAGTTTGACGGCGACGGCACCACCAATAAAGGCGCCAGCAATGCTGACCCAAACACCAAATAACTTACTCACGCCAGCAATTTGGGTTTTGGTAAAGCCGCTATCTAAATAGAACGGAAATGCCATCACGCCCAGCATTTGATCAGAGACTTTGAATAGGCCAATAAAAGCCAGTAGGGCGAGTCCTAAAATGCCAGAAAAGCGTGTGAAAAACTCACGGAAGGGGCCAACAATGCTTTCTCTTAAGGTCTCTGTAACAGCGCCTTCACCTGCTAAATTAATGTAGGTATCAGGCTCTTTTGCCCACAGTGTGAATAACATAATCACACCAACAAGGGCAGCCATCATGAGATAAATGGATTGCCATGGCAGGTGGTCAGCCAAAGTGAGTGCTAGTGCACCAGACACTAACAAAGCCAAGCGATAACCTAGTGTGTAGGTCGCCGCTAATGCACCTTGCATGTCGACTGGCGCTATTTCAATGCGATAGGCATCAACGACGACGTCTTGAGTGGCGCCTGCTAGGCCCGCTAATACCGTCAGCATAACAAAGAGTGTGAGCCCGCCCGCTGGCGTAATCATGGCCATACCAATCATGGCGCTCGCTAGCAATATTTGCGCAGCTAACAGCCAAGAGCGACGTCGGCCTAAGCGATGTAGCAGCGGCATGCGATAACGATCAACCAACGGTGCCCAAACAAACTTAAAGGCGTAAGCTAAGCCTGCCAAGCTGATCAGACCAATATCTTCGAGTGATACACCGCTTTCTTTCAGCCAGACTGATAAGGTGCCGCCAACCAATAAAAAGGGTAGGCCTGAGGCAAAACCAAAAAGCAGCATAGTAAAGGCTGCAGGGCGGCCAAAGGCATCACGAAGGGTAACTTGTGGGGTGTTTGTAGTTTCAGACATACAATGCTCGCTGTTCAGGCCGCTACGTTAGCGGTTTTTTAATCACTTGGCTAAAAAATTTCAGGCATTGCCCTTGAAGCCACCGTTTCCATCCCCATCAAGTATTCAAGCCAAATGCTTGTACCAACCTATGTATTAACTGGAGGTTCCGATGAAAATTCGTCCATTGCACGATCGTGTTGTGATTCGTCGCGTAGAAGAAGAAACCAAAACAGCCGGTGGCATTTTGCTTCCAGGCTCCGCTGCCGAAAAACCCTCACAAGGTGAAGTGATTGCAATCGGCAACGGCAGCATCAAAGAAAACGGCGAAGTACGCCCACTCGACGTTAAAGTCGGAGACAAAGTGCTGTTTGGTCAGTACGCCGGAAGCACCGTAAAAGTTGACGGTGAAGAGTACATGATCATGAAAGAGTCCGAAATCTTTGCAGTTCTTGAAGCCTAAGGCTTAAGCGAAATAATTATTTGTTGATAAGAGGATTTTAGAGATGGCCGTTAAAGAAGTACGTTTTGGCGACAGTGCTCGCGCAAAAATGATCAATGGTGTGAATGTGTTGGCCGATGCGGTCAAAGTCACACTGGGCCCTAAAGGTCGTAATGTGGTTATCGATAAGTCATTTGGTGCACCACACATCACTAAAGATGGTGTGTCTGTTGCTAAAGAAATCGAACTCAAAGACAAGTTCGAAAACATGGGCGCCCAGCTGGTAAAAGAAGTAGCTTCACGTACAGCTGAAATCGCCGGTGACGGTACAACAACAGCGACTGTGTTGGCACAAAGCATTCTGAACGAAGGCATGAAAGCTGTTGCTGCTGGCATGAACCCAATGGACTTGAAGCGTGGTATCGATAAGGCCGTGCGTGTTGCCGTAGCTGAAATCAAAGCGATTTCGACACCTTGCACCGACTCCAAGGCGATTGCTCAAGTTGGCTCTATTTCCGCCAACTCCGATACCACAATCGGTGACCTGATTGCTCAAGCCATGGATAAAGTGGGCAAAGAAGGTGTTATCACCGTTGAAGAAGGCTCAGGCTTTGAAGACACCTTGGAAGTGGTTGAAGGTATGCAGTTTGACCGTGGTTATATCAGCCCCTACTTCGCTAACAAGCAAGACACCATGGTTGCTGAATTAGACAGCCCATTCATTTTGTTGGTAGACAAAAAAATCTCCAATATCCGTGAAATGATTCCGGTACTGGAAGCTGTGGCTAAGTCCGGCAAGCCATTGCTGTTGATCGCTGAAGATGTTGAAGGCGAAGCCTTGGCAACATTGGTGGTTAACTCCATGCGTGGCATCGTAAAAGTTTGCGCAGTAAAAGCGCCAGGCTTTGGTGATCGTCGTAAAGCTATGCTGCAAGATATCGCTATCCTGACAGGCGGTACCGTAATTTCTGAAGAAGTTGGCCTGAGCTTAGAAAATGCCACTTTGAATGACTTGGGTAGCGCGAAAAAAGTCATCGTAGCTAAAGAGCACACCACCATTATTGATGGCGCTGGCCAGTCTGCTGAAATTGAAGCTCGTGTTGCTCAGATTCGTGTACAAATTGAAGATGCAACTTCTGATTACGACAAAGAGAAACTGCAAGAACGTGTGGCCAAGTTGGCTGGCGGTGTTGCAGTAATCAAAGTCGGTGCTGGCTCTGAAGTTGAAATGAAAGAGAAAAAAGACCGCGTTGATGACGCTCTGCATGCAACACGTGCAGCAGTTGAAGAGGGTGTGGTTGCTGGCGGTGGTGTAGCACTGGTTCGTGCGTTGGCTGCATTGAACAACTTCAAAGGCGACAATGAAGATCAAACTGCCGGTGTCAACATTCTGCGCCGTGCGATGGAAGCGCCTTTGCGTCAGATCGTGACTAATGCTGGTGAAGAAGCTTCGGTCGTGCTGAACAAAGTGAAAGAAGGTACCGGTAACTTCGGTTACAACGCGGCTTCTGGCGAATATGACGACATGATTGCTATGGGTATTTTGGATCCAGCTAAAGTGACTCGTTCAGCGCTAGAAAATGCAGCTTCAGTTGCTGGTTTGATGTTGACTACTGAGTGCATGATCGCTGATGCGCCAGAAGACAAGTCATCTGGCCCTGCAATGCCTGACATGGGCGGCATGGGTGGTATGGGCGGCATGATGTAATCATCGGCTTTCGCCTTTGCATAAAAAACCCCGCGTAAATGCGGGGTTTTTTATGGTTAAACTATTAACAATTAAGCTGCTTGTAATGCCTGCGGCTCGACTAAAAACTTGGCAATGTGGCGCGCCAAAATAGGTTGATGCTCAGCGGGCATATCGGCGCCAGCTTTTCTAAGCTGCGCGTAGTTAGATTAGTCATTAGGCTAATCACACCCGATAAAGTTTTATTCACAATGAAGTTGAACTTCATCAAGTCTTTGGGGCGTACCAACAGCGTTTGCAGCGCTTCTAAGATGATGTCGTTAAAGACAGCAATGCATTCTTTCATGTCTTTAGCTTCGCCAGCCATTAAGCTCGGCAATACCGCGTCTGCGCGAGCGCGTAATTCGGGTGAAATGGAGATGGTAATGTGTGGCACCAAGTCACCATTCACATTGAGCGGGCGGAAGAGAGCAAAATAATGCTCAACTGCTGGTGGTAAGCGATCATTACCAAAAAATGGCGATGCCCAGCCTAAGTAGTGCAGCAGTTTGTCTCGAATGTCGCGCACCACGGCACTGCCTTCGCGATAACTCTGGCGCGGTTCGGCTTGTTTTAACTGATCAAACAAGTCTGCAAAAAATACCGTTAACAAGTCTTCAGCCGATTGCTGCATGAGCTCGGTAGCAAAAGGGCCTTGTTTCTCTTTGCTGCGCTGCTGCAGACGTGTATTGAGTGATGCCACATTATCAACAAGTTGTTGTGTTGTGGGGTAGGCAATTAGAGGTACTGACATGGTCTCACAATCCAGGTGATATTAATGGCGGCAAAGATACGGAAAAAATGACCAAATGTGTTGGCCGAAATGCAAAAGATTGGTTGAATTTTGGTCATTCGTAGTATTCGCAGATTGGCTGCGTATTTGCCGCTTGCAGTGCGTACAATAGCAGCTAACAATACTTTAGTGATGATAAAAAGAGAGCGCATGATGGCGGCTAAAGACAAGTTATTTATTTTTGATACCACCTTACGTGATGGCGAGCAGAGCCCTGGTGCGTCTATGACCACTGAGGAAAAAGTGCGTATTGCGAAAGCCTTAGAGCGTATGCGGGTGGATATTATTGAGGCTGGTTTTGCTATTGCCAGTCAGGGTGACTTTGAATCCGTGCGTGCAGTTGCAGAAGCCGTTAAGGACTCGCGCATTTGTTCTTTGGCGCGTGCTCGTGCGGAAGATATTGATCGTGCAGCAGAGGCACTTAAGCCTGCAAATGCCTCACGCATTCATACCTTTATCGCAACATCCCCTATTCATATGAAATACAAGTTGCGTCTTGAACCCGATGCCGTGGTTGAGAATGCAGTACGCGCGGTTACCTATGCGCGAAACCTGACCGAGGATGTTGAGTTTTCTTGTGAGGACGCTGGGCGTTCGGAAATCGATTTTTTATGTCGCATTATTGAAGCCACTATTGATGCTGGTGCTCGTACCATCAACATCCCAGACACAGTGGGTTATGCCATTCCCGGCCAATTTGGTGACACCATTGGCCAGTTATTGGCACGCATTCCTAATGCCGACAAAGCCGTATTTTCCGTGCATTGCCATAATGACTTAGGCCTTGCCGTGGCTAACTCCTTAAGTGCGGTTTTACAGGGCGCAAGACAGGTTGAATGCACCATTAATGGTTTAGGCGAGCGTGCCGGCAATGCTTCCTTAGAAGAGCTGGTAATGGCGGTAAAAACCCGTGCTGATCTGTTTCCGGTTGAAACCAATATTTGGACCCCCGGCATTGTTCCAGCATCACGTTTAGTGTCTGGCGTAACCGGCTTTCCTGTGCAGCCTAATAAAGCCATTGTGGGTGCCAATGCATTTGCCCATGAGTCTGGTATTCACCAAGATGGCGTGCTTAAACATCGTGAAACTTACGAAATCATGCGCGCTGAAGATGTGGGCTGGAATGCCAATAAAATGGTCTTGGGCAAGCACTCTGGGCGCGCAGCATTCCGTGCACGTTTAGAAGAGCTAGGTATTAATGCTGGTTCCGATAACAGTCTCAATCAATTGTTTGTGCGCTTTAAGGATTTAGCAGATAAGAAGCATGAAATCTTTGATGAGGACTTGCATGCGCTCGTGTCAGACGCGCAGCCCTATGCCGAAGAAGTGTTTGGTTTGGTTAGTCTTGAAGTGACATCTAAAACCGGGACGGTACCTGAGGCTCAGCTCACCTTGAAACACCTAGGGGCTGATAAAGATGTGACGGCCACTGGTTCTGGTCCAGTCGATGCTACCTTTCGTGCGATTGAGGCATTGGCGAACTCAGGCGCAACATTGGAGCTTTATTCAGTGAATGCCATTACCAGTGGCACCGACTCACAAGGTGAGGTCACTGTTAGGCTCAGCAAAGCAGGGCGCATTATTAATGGTCATGGTTCGGACACTGATATTGTGATTGCTAGCGCCAAAGCTTATTTAAATGCGTTGAATTTACTTAACAGCGGCATTGAGCGCGCGCACCCACAAACGGCAGGCGTGTAATGCAATCACATATGGCTGAGGCGCAGCGTCGTCAGTATTTACAGGCGTTAGGCCTGCCTCAGTTTGTGGCCAAGCATGATTTAGCAGCCAGTGCGCAGTCGTCGTATCGAATAGCGGAAGTGGCTGAAACTGCACCGGAGCAAGTGCCGCCCCCTGTGGTTATGCCTACACAACGCACACCAGTCAGCATTCCTGTTGTTATGCCTGAGCCTATGCCAGTAGTTGTAAAGCCAGCTGCTGAGCCTGCTCCAATATCAACGGCAGCAGGCAAAACTTCTGTTAGTTTTGCCTGTCGATTATTTCTGTTGGGTAATGATCGTATTGCGTTATTAGCCACACGTGATGGTCAAGACTTGTCCTCAGCAGAACTTATGTTGTGGCGATCACTGTGTGCAGCGATGGCTTGGCCGGTGCAAGACGGAAACGCGCGCTTTGATTGGCCATTTGCTTATGCAAAACACTTAGCCAGTGATCCAGTTGCGGCAAAAGATGCGTTAACTTCGTGGTGGCAGGCGCATTGTGAGTTGCCCTCACAACTATTTGTGTTGGGCGATGCACTCACCAATTTTGTGCCTTCAAATGCCATTATCCTGCCCTCATTAGCAGACATGTTAGCGTCGCCAATGCGTAAAAAGACGACATGGCAGCAATTGCAGGTATGAGTGACACTTTGATCATCCGCCCAATGACTGAGGCCGATTTAGGCCGCGTTTATGCGCTTGAAAAAGTTTCTCATCCTGTGCCTTGGTCGCAGGCCAGTCTGCAGCGCTCGTTTACCGACCATTATGGTTTTGTCTTGCTTAAGCAACAGCAGTTAGTGGGCTTTGCTTTTGTACAAAAAATTGTTGATGAAGCACATTTACTCGACATCGTTATCGATCCCGCGCAGCGCGGTCATGGCCTAGGCCGCTATTTATTGCGAGAACTCATTGAGCGAGTTTTTTGTGATGGCATCAATATTTGGTTTTTAGAGGTTAGAGCTTCGAATGCAGCGGCGATTGCGGTCTATCAAGCTTTAGACTTCAACGAGCTGGGGATACGCCGAAACTACTACGACACTGCAACAGGTCGTGAAGATGCAGTGATGATGGCTTATACGGTGTCGTGAGTCGGGTCGCCATCGCGTATAATGTCGGCACTTGTATCAACCAGGCCTCACTCGTATATGTCTTTTTCGCAGCAGCTCGAAGCAGAAGTCGCCTCACGTCGCACCTTTGCCATTATTTCTCACCCGGATGCGGGTAAAACCACCATTACTGAAAAGTTATTGCTGTGGGGCAAAGCCATTCAGGTGGCTGGTACTGTGAAGTCACGCAAATCTGACCGCCATGCCACTTCCGACTGGATGGCCATGGAGCAGCAGCGTGGCATTTCGATCACGACTTCGGTGATGCAGTTTCCCTATCGTGACGCCACCATTAACTTGCTGGATACACCGGGTCACGAAGACTTCTCTGAAGACACCTACCGCACACTGACTGCAGTGGATTCGGCATTAATGGTGATTGATGGTGCTAAAGGTGTTGAAGACCGCACTATTAAGCTGATGGATGTCTGCCGCCTGCGTGATACACCAATTGTCTCGTTCGTGAATAAAATGGACCGCGAAATTCGTGATCCGATTGAGCTCATGGATGAAATTGAGTCGGTACTAAAAATTAAGTGCTCACCGATTACTTGGCCTGTCGGCAGTGGTCGCGACTTTAAGGGTGTTTATCACTTATTAGAAGATCGCTTTTACCTGTACACACAAGGTCATGGTAGTGAGCTCACGCCTGATGTCACTATTGATGGTCTCAACAACCCGGATGCTGATGCGACCTTGGGTGATGAGGCGCAAGCACTGCGAGATATGCTAGAGCTAGTGCAGGGCGCTAGCCATGACTTTGATTTGGCCGAATTTAGAGCGGGCCGTTTAACGCCAGTTTTCTTTGGCACCGCGTTGGGTAATTTTGGTGTTAATCATATTTTGAATGGTTTTGTTGATTGGGCGCCAACTCCACTGGCTCGCAAAGCCGTACAGCGTGAGGTTTTACCCACTGAAGAGCAATTTTCTGGCTTTGTATTTAAAATTCAAGCCAATATGGACCCTAAGCACCGTGACCGTATCGCCTTTTTGCGAGTGTGTTCTGGACGTTATGAAAAGGGCGTGAAAATGCAGCATGTACGCTTGGGTAAAGAGGTACGTGTGGCAGATGCCCTGACGTTCTTGGCGGGTGAGCGTGCGCATCTAGAAGAAGCCTGGCCCGGCGATATTATTGGTTTGCATAATCACGGCACTATTCAAATTGGCGACACCTTCACCGGTGGTGAAACCTTGCAATACCTTGGTATTCCTCATTTTGCGCCAGAAATGTTCCGCCGTGTTCGATTGAAAGACCCACTGAAAAGTAAGCAGCTGCAAAAGGGTTTAAAAGAGTTGTCGGAAGAGGGTGCAACACAGGTTTTTATGCCGCAGGTTAATAATGATTTAATTTTAGGCGCTGTTGGTGTACTGCAGTTTGATGTGGTCGCATTCCGCTTAAAGGAAGAATATAAAGTAGAGTGTGTCTACGAGCCGGTAAATGTGGCAACGGTGCGTTGGGTGCATTGCAACGATGAACGTAAGTTGGCAGAGTTTAAAAAGAAAGCCCATGATCAGTTATCACTTGATGGCGGTGGTTATTTAACCTATTTGGCGCCATCTCGCGTTAACTTGCAGATCATGCAGGAGCGTTATCCGGAGGTTGTTTTCTCTCCGACAAGGGAGCATTAAGTTAATGAAGTCTGCGCTGTTTGTGCTGAGTTTAAGTGTTCTGATATTGGTGGGCTGTGAACGAAAGCCTGCCAAGGATGATGCACAGGCGCTTCAGACTCTTGATGAGACAGCTAGCCTATCAGTCCCTGTCGTTGATATGCAGGCTCTTGAAATTAAAAAAACAATTGGCCCTGAGCAGCGACTTGCTAGTGGTTTGTCAGCCGTCACATTGAGTCTTTCTGCAAAGCCGAAAAAGTGTCGATCTAATTGCAGCAACTATGATGTGTCATGGTTGTTCTTCACTAATGCGCCGGCATTGAACAATGCCACCTTGAGTGGCTTGTTTTCTACAGCAGAGTTATCCACGGGCGGAAACTTTAGCTCGGCAGAACAGGTGCTCCAGTTATTTGCTCAACAAGGGGCTTTTTTTATTAGTGAGGCTGCGGAGTATAAGCAGCGTTGGAGCACTGACCTTAAATTGGTTCATGAGTTAGGCAAAGCCGGTGTACATGTTTTACGAATTGATGATGCGCGTTATACCGGTGGAGCGCATGGTAGCTTCCAAAGCCAATTTATAAATTGGGACGCTAAACAGGCCAAGGTTTTATCGCTAAGCGATATTATTTTGCCGGAGCAAGAGCAGTCGTTTTGGTCTGAAGTGGAGCAGCAATACGAAGACTGGTTACGAGGCTTGGATAATCCTGAGTCGATTATGGAAGGCTGGCCATTTGAGCGTACTAACAATGTGGCGCTTTTGGCAAAGCATCTGCGAGTTCAATATCAAGCATACGATTTAGGCCCTTATTCAGAAGGCATGCCAGCATTTGAAATCCCCTATGCTCGTTTAGCTTCGTCAATTCAGCCGCAATTTGTGAATGATTGAGCCGAGCAACAGCCAAATGCAGCTGCTCGATAGTCACTGCCACCTTGATGCTCCTCTGTTCGCTGACCCCGAGGCCGTGCTGCAGCAAGCGAGCGAGGCTGGTGTAAAAGGAATTGTGGTGCCGGCATATCAAGCAGAGCGTTGGCAGGCACTGCTGGATTTATGCATTCATTTTGACAAAGCGTTGCTTCGGTTATGGCCAGCGCTCGGTGTTCATCCACTTTTTCTAGATAGTTATCAGCCCGAGCAGTTAAGTCGCTTGGCACAACATCTAGAACAGTCTGATCGTATTATTGCTGTGGGTGAGATCGGCCTTGATCGATACGAACCCTTATTGCGTGAACCTGAGCAGTGGCAGCGGCAGGTCAGTTTATTCGAGGCACAGCTAGCGTTAGCAAAGCAGTTCAATTTGCCCGTTATTTTGCATGCTCGGCGCTGTCATAGCGATATTGTGCGCTGCATAAAGCGAGTAGGCCTGACCTCTGGTGGAATTGTGCATGCTTTTTCTGGCAGCCTAGAAGAGGCGAATAACTATATTCAGCTCGGCTTTAAGTTAGGATTTGGCGGGGCGTTGACCTATGACAGTGCGCGTCGCATTCGAGCGGTGGCTACACAGCTGCCACTGCCAAGTATTGTGATTGAAACTGACGCGCCTGATATGCTGCCCAGCCAGTGTCGTCATATGTCACATAATCATCCAGCTAATTTACCCTTGGTATTAGATACACTGGCCACTTTACGGCAAACGTCAGCGGCTGAGCTTGCCCAAGCGTTATGGCAAAACACTATTGATGCGTTACACATTCGGGAGTTTTTGTGATTAAGCAGTGCTTGGCTTTATGTTGTCTTATTTTGTTGGCTGGGTGCCAGTCGCGCCAAGTGGTATCACCAACACCCGTCGCTCAAACACGTGAGCCTGTTATTGCCTTGGCTTTGGGCGGTGGCGGCGCAAAAGGCTTTGCACATATTGGTGTAGTTAAGGTGTTGGAGTCACATGGTATTAAAGCTCAGATTGTGACTGGCACCAGTGCTGGTAGTTTTGTTGGTGCGCTGTATGCGAGTGGGCTAACACCGTTTGAGCTTCAAGCTGTTGCGCTCAATTTACGCGAAGCGGAAATTCGTGACTTAACCTTCAGCCGTGAAGGGTTTTTGTTGGGTCAGCGCCTACAAGATTATGTCAATGGTATTGTTGGCAACCGACCAATGCAGGACTTTCCCAAGCGCTTTGCGGCGGTAGCAACTGAAATGGAGACAGGCCGTAAAGTGGTTTTTAATCGTGGCAATGCTGGGCAGGCGGTTCGTGCCTCGTGCAGTATTCCGAATGTATTTGTGCCTGTGACGATTGCTGGTAAACGTTATGTCGATGGCGGATTAGTCAGTCCTATTCCTGTAGAAACGGCTAAGGATATGGGTGCTGACATTATTATCGCAGTGGATATTTCGGCACGCCCTCGGGCGGGGCAGCGTTCTTCGCCTTGGGGACTGTTAAATCAAACCATTACGATAATGGGGCAGGCGGGCATTGATCGTGAGTTAGCAATGGCATCAGTCGTAGTGCAGCCTGATGTTTCGGCAATGGGGACAGGTGATTTAGCTTCTCGTCATGCCGCTATTTTGGCGGGTGAGCGGGCAGCTCAGGCTCAGCTGCCCGCTATTCGCGCCGCTATTGCTGCATTTAAAGACTCTCCAAAGCCTTAAGTGGCGGGTAACTCACACTCTGCTATTGGGCTAAAGCTGTCGGGACTGGCCATGCGCCAGAACATTTGGTAGACCGGGTGCTCTGCTCGGTTCTCCAGTAAATCGCCAGGTTTTAGATAGTCAATTAGCGCTGACACTAACGAGACTTCATGCATTGAGACCCGTCGCACAATGTGATGAGGTTTGAGTTGGTTTGGATGACTTAAGCCAGCTGCACCCGTAATCTCGGCAAGTGCTTTCAGGGTGTTTTGGTGAAAGTGGTAAACGCGATTGCCTTTATCATCTGGGTCGAGTGCACGTTGGCGTAACCAGCTTTGTGTTGCCACCCCAGTTGGGCAGCGTCCGGTATGACAGGTTTGTGCCATTAGACATCCAAGCGCAAACATAAATCCGCGCCCAGAGTTGCACCAGTCCGCGCCCAAGGCCATGGTGCGGGCAATATCAAACGCGGAGATGACCTTGCCGCCGGCACCAATCTTGACGCGATCACGTAAGTTAAGCCCAACCAATGTGTTGTGAACTAGTACCAAACCTTCGTGCATCGGAGTGCCAAGGTGGTCAGTAAATTCCACAGGTGCTGCTGCTGTGCCACCCTCGGCGCCATCCACCACAATATAGTCTGGGGTGATATTGGTTTTGATCATGGCTTTACAAATGGCAAAAAACTCCCATGGATGGCCAATACAGAGTTTGAAGCCAACCGGTTTGCCACCAGATAAATCACGCAGCTTGGCAATAAAGTGCATTAATTCGACGGGAGTTGAGAATGCCGAATGACTGGATGGCGACACACAATCTACACCTTCCGGTACGCCACGCGCTTCAGCAATTTCTTTAGTGACTTTGGCGGCAGGCAAAATGCCGCCATGGCCAGGTTTGGCGCCTTGGCTAAGCTTGATTTCAACCATTTTAACTTGTGGGTCGCAGGCATTTTTGGCAAAGCGCTCGGCATTAAAGGTGCCGTCTTCGTTGCGGCAACCAAAATAGCCGGAGCCAATTTCCCAAATCAGGTCGCCTCCGTTTTCACGGTGATAGCGGCTGATTGAGCCTTCGCCAGTGTCATGTGCAAAGCCGCCCATTTTGGCGCCTTTGTTGAGCGCCAAAATAGCGTTGGCTGACAGTGCGCCAAAGCTCATGGCAGAAATGTTGTAGATGGATAATGAGTATGGCTGTTTGCAGTTGTGCTCACCAATGGTCACGCGAAAGTCGTGGTTTTTGATATGAACGGTTTGTACCGAGTGATTGATCCATTCGTAGTGCTCTTCATACACGTCGGTGAGCGTGCCATAGGCTTTTTTATCAATGACATTTTTGGCACGTTGATAAACTAGAGCGCGTTGTGCCCTCGAGAATGGAATAGTTTCAGTATCAGACTCAAAAAAATACTGGCGAATTTCTGGCCGAATTGATTCAAATAAGAAGCGAAAGTGCGCCAAAATTGGGTAATTTCGGCGAATGGCTTGTTTGGTTTGAAAGTAGTCCAAAGCTCCAAGGAGGGTGAGGGCACCAAAGACTAAAACCGGCGTACTACCAATGATGGGATGAAACCAAAACAGTAGTAGCGAAGCAATAAACGCAATGCCACTACCTAACCAAGCAAAGTAGCGAAACGGAATAATATTGCGAATCAGATTCATGGTAGTCCTTACCGTTATTATTTTGCGACTACGCTAGCACGAGTTTTAAGTACTGAGATGACCGCTTGGCGGTTAAAAAACAGCCGCTGAGCTTTTTTGCCCATAAAAAAGCCCCAGACTAAGCTGGGGCTTTGTTTTCCAACGCTAACGTTAGATGATTTCTACTGCCATTGCAGTGGCTTCGCCACCACCAATGCACAGTGCCGCAACACCACGGCTCTTGCCGCGTTGTTTCAAGGCATGAATCAAGGTGAGGATGATGCGTGAGCCAGTGGAGCCGACAGGGTGACCCAGCGCACAAGCGCCGCCGTGCACGTTAACTTTGTCGTGTGGCAAGTTGTGCTTCATCATGGCTGCCATGGTTACCATGGCAAAGGCTTCATTGATTTCAAACAGATCGACCGAGTCAGCGCTCCAGCCAGTTTTAGCAAACAGGCTAGCCATGGCGCCAACAGGGGCAATAGTGAACTCGCTAGGGTCTTGTGATTGAGTGGCGTGACCAACAATACGTGCCAATGGTTGCAGACCTAATTCACGTGCTTTGCTTTCTTTCATCAGCACTAATGCAGATGCACCATCAGAAATTGATGAAGCATTCGCAGCAGTAATGGTGCCGTCTTTAGCAAATGCGGGTTTCAAGTTGGGGATTTTGTCTGGGGATGCGTTGCCTGGCTGCTCATCGGTATCAACAATAGCTTCGCCTTTGCGGGTTTGCACCGGCACTGGCACGATCTCATCTTTGAACCAACCATTATTAATGGCGACATTGGCACGCTTTAGTGATTCAATAGCAAAGGCATCCATGTCGGCACGGCCTAGGCCCAATGTGGTTGCCATATCTTGTGCAAACGAACCCATCAGACGACCCGTACGCGCATCTTCAAGACCATCTAAAAACATATGATCCATGACTTGGCCATGGCCCATGCGGAAGCCGCCACGTGCTTTCGGCAGAATGTATGGCGCATTAGTCATCGATTCCATGCCGCCTGCAACCATAATGTCGTTGGTGCCTGCAGCAATTAAGTCATGTGCCAACATAGTGGCTTTCATGCCCGATCCGCAAAGTTTGTTAATTGTGGTTGCGCCAGTGGCAGCAGGCAGGCCAGCATCTAACATAGCTTGACGTGCAGGACCTTGTTTTAAGCCAGCTGGCAGAACGCAGCCCATGATGACTTCTTGCACTTGCTCGGCGCGAATGCCTGCGCGGCTAATCGCTTCACGAATGGCAATGGCACCTAGAGTGGGGGCAGTAACACTGGCTAGGCTACCTTGAAAGCCGCCCATTGGGGTGCGTGCACCATTAACAATAACAACTGGATCGTGACTCATACTGAACTCCATTTTGAGATAGCTTGGGCTTGATTAGGCGCCACAGCACTTTTTGAATTTCTTACCGCTGCCACAGCTGCAGGGATCATTACGGCCGATTTTAACCTCATTCACGATGGGTTTGGGCTTTTCGGATGGGCCACTATGCAGGGGCTTGCCATCTTGAAATAACCAAGTGCTACTACCATCAGCGAGTTGGCTACGTACAAAGCCTGAAACTTCATGGTGATGATGCTTGATACCACCCATATTGTAATGAGCAATAAACTCGACCAAACCGCGACTATCGCCGTCACCACCAGCCTCTACTTGCAGAACTTCTAAATTCAGCCATTCAGCATTTTCTGACCATGCACGCATGGCATCAATGTCACTGTCATCACGGGCATCGGGATGTGTTGAGTTCATGATGAAGTTTATGTCAGCACGGGTATAAGCCGTGTAGCGAGCACGCATCATGGCTTCAGCGCTGGGTGCGGGTTGCTCACCGGATAAAATCGGGCCGCAGCAAGCAGTAAAATCTAAAGAAGAACCACAAGGGCAGGTCATGTTGTCACGCTCCACATTCAGATATGAAAAAGGGGTGCCTAAGCACCCCTTTTAATCAACAAAGGCGTTAGCCTAAGCGATTACTCAGCAGCAGCTTCTTCAACAGCTTCAACGCCTTCAACAGCTGCTTCTTCAACAGCTTCAACGGCTTCAACAGCTTCTTCTTCAATTGCTTCAACAGCTTCTACAGCTTCTTCCATTTCAACAGCAGGAGCTTCAACAGCTTCTTCTTTCTTGGCGCAGCCAACGAAAGCTAAAGTAGAAGCAACAGCGGCGATAACAGCGAATTTTTTGATTTGCATGGTCAGTATCTCTCAGGTTGTAAAACATTAGGTGTCTGACACGACAATGAATTGTTGCGGCAAATCAAGGTCAGGTTTCAGACGAGCAAATACTAGCACTAGCCAAAAACAAATGCACTAGCAGCTTGTCTGACAAGATTAGGTTTTCCTGTAAGGCGTGCCTGCCTTAGACTCGAGGCCATCAGCATTCAACAAGAAGGTCTCTATGAGCGATAAACATCAGCCTTTACGAAAAGATGTACGCCTTCTCGGTGAGCTATTAGGTGAAGTGCTTAGTGCACGCTCGGGGCAGTCGGCGTTTGAACTCATAGAGTCACTGCGACAAACTGCGCAGTTGGTGGTGTCAGGTGATGCGGCTGCAGCAAAGACCTTGGCTGGTGTCTTATCGAGTACCGATACACAAGAGCTGCATGAGGTAGGGCGTGCGTTTTCGCATTTTTTGAACTTAGCCAATATTGCTGAGCAGTATCACGGTATTCGTTTGGCTCGTGAAAGTTATCCAGGCGATATGCTGGCGCCTGCCATCGAATCATTTAAGCAAGTGCTTACAACATTAAAGAG
>CAMTYC010000075.1:0-5097 GCA_947085865.1 uncultured Moraxellaceae bacterium | reverse complement strand
GGTGCCGTTCGGATTACAGACAGATATTCTGGCTTTGTTAGCACCTATGCATCGCGATGTTATTACTGTTCGATAAGGTAACTACTCATCGCTGCGTGAGCTAACTTTTAATAATCTAAAACAAAAAGCCAGACAGCTATAGGTTTGTCTGGCTTTAGTTTGACATCATTTTTAGTGGTAATCCCCCAAGATTAAATCTTAGGTTCAGTAACCTTAGCATCAGGATCAACGCCAATTTGCTGCTTATATTGCTGGAGTAGTTGATCCGCCATTTGTTGAAGTGATACCGGCACGTCAGGTGAGTTCTCAATAGGGGTATCTTGATTAGACTCATCTTCAATGCCAAGGAGTTGTGAAAATGCTCTTTGTTGTCCGATCGAGTACATATTAATGCCTTGCTCAAGCAGCGCATTAATTGACTCAGCTGGCGTAGCAGTTGTTCCACCGGTAATCATTAACGCTAAGTCATCACCATGATCATCAGTTGGATCTGGAGTTATTTCAGTTTTAGCATCTGGTGCAACGTAGGCCGTCGGTGGTAATGATGGTGTTTCCGAACATCCTATGAAAAATAAAGCTGAAAGAGCTAGCGTATAAGCTTTACCTAAACAAACTAAATTCATCTTGAGATATCTCTTCAATAAGGATTTATGGTCGTCCTGCCTGATTATCACAATTTTTAAAACTGGACGCCTACATATTCAACTAGCAATTTTTCGCAGGAATGTAAATTATCATTTTAGACTTAACCCACTATCGTGGAGAACTCCCGACTAATATTGACCTACCTTCACTTTCATTGACAAGCCGATGCCTCATTTATAGGCCGCTTCAAAATCCTCTTTTGTGGTCTAATGATTTTTGACACCAACAAAGCGCCTATAAAGTCATTGTGTAATCCCCCCATTTACCAAAACAGCTATTCGTAGAGGTTAGGCTGCTTTTAGCAGTTGTCTTGGGGGAATACCTCCTATGGCGGTGTTGGGTCGTTCGTTGTTGTACAACCAGAGCCACTGGGTGGCAAGCGCTTGCGCTTGTTCAACCGACTCAAACACATGTAAATCCAGCCACTCATGTCGCACCGTGCGGTTGAAGCGCTCGATATACGCGTTCTGTGTTGGTTTTCCCGGCTGGATATACATCAGCGTAATTCGCCGACTGTTGGCCCAATCTATGAGCGCCTGCGCAATGTATTCCGGCCCGTTATCTAAGCGTATTGCATTTGGCTGACCTCGCCACTCAATCACCTGTTCTAGGCTACGAATGACCCGCAGGCTTGGCAATGACAGATCCACCTCAATGCCCAGCCCTTCTCGGTTGTAGTCGTCCAGCACATTGAAGGTGCGCAATGTCCGGCCATCCGCCAATGAGTCGCTCATAAAATCAATCGACCACACGTGATTGGGTGCCGTTGGCACAGAGAGCGCATCCGGTTTATCGCGTTTGATGCGACGCCTGGGCTTAATCCTAAGGTTTAGCTCCAACTCACGATAAATCCGATACACCCGCTTATGATTCCAGGCATAGCCCTTCACATTGTGCAGGTACAAATAGCACAGCCCAAAGCCCCAACGTCGATTGGTCGTGGTGAGTCGAAGTAACCAGTCCGCAATCAACTGATTATCCGACGACAGCTTAGGCTGGTAGTAATAGCTCGACACGCTAATGTCCAAACAGTGGCAAGCCATCCGCACGCTGATGCCATAACGCTGTTTTGCGCTAACAGCCATCTCACGACGCTGAGATGGCGTTACAGCTTTCCCTCAAGTGCCTCCTGCCGGATCTCGGCTTTGAGTCGCTCTTCGGCATACATCTTCTTCAGTCGCCGATTCTCGTCCTCCAGCTCTTTGAGACGCTTCATCATGGACGCGTCCATGCCACCGAACTTGGCTCGCCACTTGTAAAACATGGCGGTGCTCATGCCGTGTTCACGGCAAAGCTCTGGAACGGCTACGCCGTTCTCGTTCTGCTTCAAAATCGCCAAGATCTGGCTATCTGTGTAGCGTGATGTTCGCATAGAAAACTCCTTTGCCTCAGTGTAAGAGAATTTTCTACGAATAACTGTTAGGGATGAGCGGGGGGATTACAACTATCCAAAAAGCAAAAAATATGCACGAGGCAGAGTTTTGGCAGCATGTTGGTAGCAAAATGCACTTTGTTATGATTCCTGGTGACTCAACGAAGACATTGGTTACGGTTTTTGCAGTAAAGTGAGCTAATGTAGTATTCGCACTTTATGAATATTACTTATGTGCCAATTAGCGGACACTCAATCTTGACACCAAGTGATCAAAAACCAATCGAACACGTTGTGGTACTGGACCACGTTGAGGGCGATAAATATATAAATCCCAAGGCACAGGCTCGACCTCTTCTAACACTCTAACAAGTTTCTCTTGGCGTAATAAGTCTTGGGCCAAAAAGTCAGGAATTTGAGCAAACCCCAGTCCATTTTGTACACCCATTAATTCAGCTTCGGCGTCGGCACTTCGAAAACGTGTTATGGATGGCGTCCACTGTCTGTCCATGGAAAAAAACCATGGCCAAAGCTTTCCCGTATTGCGATCTACTAACCCTGTAACCGGCAAGTGGTTTAGATCTTCAATAGACGCAGGCGTTCCCACTCTATTTATCAAGTCAGGCGAAGCCACGACATACAGATTAATTTTGGCGAGCTGGCGGGCAATAAATCGACTATCCCTCATGAAGCCGATACGAATCCCAATATCTATTTTTTCGTCAACTACATCCACGCGCTCGTCACTGAGTGTCAGGTCTATATCAAGTTGAGGATGTACTGTTGAGAGCTCCATTAATGCTGGCATCAAGCATTTATGACCAAAACCAACAGGCGCTGCGATACGAACCCGCCCTTGTAATTCATTACCCGAGTCAGGGGCGCTTGTTTGAAACAATTCATCTACAGCGCGCAGGCGTTCTTTTGCTATCACAGCAAATTTTTCTCCAACTAGGGTCACTTGTATGTGTCGAGTATTTCGATGAAATAAAAGCTCCCCTTGCAATCGCTCTAACTCCTTCACTGCTCGCGTCACTGCCTGAGGAGAAATTCCCAGACGGTTAGCCGCTTCTTTAAAGCTGCGAGACTCAGCAGCAGTACAAAATATCCGGAGCATTTCCAATCTGTTAAGCATCACAGTCACACTCAGGTTTGATATGAATACACAAATATTATTCCAAATTCTGGAATTGTCAAATAAAAACGTTTCCATTTATTGGTTTTTGAAGGTAAGGGATAATTTGCTTGTTAGTTAGACATAGTCATTCATTCAACTGATTTGAGGATATTAACTATGAGTAGTGTTTTAGCAAACAACATCAGCGGTAAGGTCGTTGTGATCACTGGTGGTAGCAGCGGTTTAGGCGAGACCACGGCAAGACATTTAGCCAGCCTTGGCGCATCTGTTGTTTTAGGTGCCCGACGCATCGACAAGCTTGAAGCTATTGCTGCTGACATACGCGCAGCGGGCGGAGAAGTTGCGGTTCAAGCGACAGATGTGACTAGCCCGGACGAAGTGAAGGCCCTTGTAAATCTTGCACAAGAGCGCTTCGGTAAAGTTGATGTGGTTATCAATAATGCAGGGTTAATGGCGATTGCACCGTTAGCTGAGACTCGAGTTGACGAATGGGATCGCATGATTGACATCAACGTTAAAGGTCTGCTGTATGGAGTAGCCGCAGCGCTTCCGATCTTTCAGGCCCAGGGAACAGGCCACTTTATCAATATTTCTTCCGTAGCGGGTATCAAAGTATTCAGTCCCGGCGGCACGGTTTATAGCGGAACCAAATTCGCTGTTCGCGCTATTGCCGAAGGCTTACGCCATGAAGTTGGGGGTAAAATTCGTTCAACAATCATTTCACCGGGTGCAATCGAATCTGATTTAAAACATGGAAGTTCAGATACTCAGGGTGCAGCCTTTGTAAAAGATTTTTATCAGCAAAATGAAATTCCATCTGACTCTGTTGCTCGTGCTATCGCATACGCAATTGAGCAGCCTGCGGATGTGGATATCAACGAGATTGTTCTGCGCCCAACTGTTCAAGAATTTTAATTCGTTTAATAAAAGACCTATTAACCAGCGGGTGATTTAACCACCCGCTGAATATTCATTTTGTGAGGTTATTGATGACTGCGTTAAACAGACAAATGCGTGCTTTGATATTAGATAGCTATGAAGAGGGTACAGTATTCCGGGATGCCCTGATTAACTTACCTTCTCCATCAGCAGGTCAGGTGCAAGTAAAAATATTTGCAAGTGGAGTCAATCCTATTGATTACAAGATCCGCCAAGGTATCGCTCCTTACGCCATGCCGGAATTACCCGCAGTACTTGGCACCGATTTAGCTGGAGAAATTGTTGCTGTCGGCGACGGCGTCACCGACTTTGCAATAGGCGATGCCGTTTATGGTCTGACTGGCGGAGTGCGAGGATTGCAAGGCTCATTGGCTGAATATGCCAACGTAGATGCTGAGTTACTTGCTCCCAAACCGAAAAATTTGTCCATGCGTGAAGCTGCGGCTTTACCTCTGGTTGCACTTACTGCTTGGGAAGGTTTGGTTGACAAGGCGAATGTTAAAGCGGGCCAGAAAATCCTTATCCAAGGTGGAGCTGGCGGAGTTGGGCATTTAGCCGTGCAAATTGCTAAGGCTTTAGGTGCCGACGTTTATGCCACTGCATCGACTGGAAAACAACAACTGCTCAAGGCGCTTGGTGCCACGCCAATTGATTATCACACTGCAAGCCCTGCTGACTACATGGACGCATACACCCAAGGCAAAGGATTCGATATCATTTACGACACTGTCGGTGGCTCTGCACTCGATGCCTCATTAGGTATCATTGCACATTACGGCCATATTTTAAGCTGTGCTGCATTCAGCTCACATAACCTCGCACCGTCGTCAATACGTTCTGCAACATTGTCAGGAATTTTTGTGTTACACCCACAGCTCAGCGGAGAGGGACGCAAACATCATGGTGACATTCTGCGGCAAATTACGGCTCTTGTTGAAGCTGGACAAATTAAGCCACTACTCGATCCGTTACAGATCGGAAGAGCGTCGTGTAGGGAAAGAGT
>CAMTYC010000074.1:0-24828 GCA_947085865.1 uncultured Moraxellaceae bacterium | reverse complement strand
GCTTTATGTTCTCAGGCCCCACCGGTGTTGGTAAAACTGAAGTAACTCGTCAGCTGGCGCGCACACTGGGTATTGAGTTGGTGCGTTTTGACATGTCCGAGTACATGGAGCGCCATACGGTATCGCGCTTGATTGGTGCGCCTCCCGGATACGTTGGTTATGACCAAGGTGGTTTGTTAACCGATGCTATCGTTAAGCACCCGCACTGTGTGTTGTTGCTAGATGAAGTCGAAAAGGCGCATCCGGATGTCTTTAACTTGTTATTGCAGGTAATGGATCACGGTACCTTGACCGATAACAACGGCCGCAAGGCGGACTTCCGTCATGTGATTTTGGTGATGACCACCAATGTCGGTGCCGAAGTGGCCAGTCGTGCCAGCATTGGTTTTACTTTGCAGGATCACCGTACCGATGCGATGGAATCACTGAAAAAAGCGTTTTCACCTGAGTTCCGTAACCGTTTGGACGGCATCATTCAGTTTGCACCGCTTGATCCTTCGGTAGTCATTAATGTGGTTGATAAGTTCTTAGTTGAGCTGCAAGCACAGTTGGATGACAAGCATGTACAAATTGAAGTGGATGCTGAGGCGAGAGCTTGGTTGGCCGATCGTGGTTATGACCCATTGATGGGCGCAAGGCCAATGGCGAGGGTGATTCAAGAGCAGCTGAAAAAACCGTTGGCAGAAATGATTTTGTTTGGGAAGTTAGCAGCGAAGGGTGGTCGTGTTCACATTTCGGTGTCTGATGACAAACTGGTTATTGAAGCCATAGCCATGCCAGAAAAAGAGACCGCCAAGCCGGCGGTCTAATCTCTGCATCATGCGCTGCGCTGTGGTTTAAACAGCGCGTCGCTTAATGCCGACCTGCGCCATGATGCGTGTCGAAATCTCTTCAATCGATAAGTGTGTGGTTTGGATATAAGGCACACCTTCGCGATTAAACATGGCTTCAACGGCACGTGTTTCCATCTGGCATTGATTTAATGACGCATATGTTGAGTTGGCGCGACGTTCGTTACGAATCGCCGAAAGACGTTCTGGGTCGATTGTCAGGCCAAAAATCTTGCGCTTATGCTCGCGCAAACTGGCTGGCAGTCTTAGGTCATCAAAGTCATCTTCAGTGAGCGGGTAGTTCGCCACAAAAATACCAAATTGCAGCGCCATATATAGGGAAGTAGGCGTTTTGCCTGAGCGCGATACACCGACCAGAATCAAGTCGGCTTTGTCGTAATGGCGTGTTTTAGCACCATCGTCATTGTCTAGCGCAAAGTGCACGGCATCAATACGCACATTATAAGTAGCATTATTGATGATGGAGTGCGATTTACCCACTGCATTAACAGGCTTGCTGCAGAGCTCGTCTTGTAATCTATCTACAAAAGTTTCAAATACATCCATCATGTAGCCGTTAGCTTGGGCAATTTCACTACGTATGGATTTGTCGACAATGGTGTCAATAATGATGGGGCGTGAGCCTTCAATCTCGGCAACCTTATTGATTTCGCGAACTAAGTGCGCCGCTTTTTCCAGCGTATCAACAAATGGTACGGTGACTTCTTCAAACGTCATGCTTTCAAATTGCGCCAATAAACTTCGACCTAAGGTCTCTGCGGTGATGCCGGTGCCATCTGACACAAAGAAAACAGTACGCTTAAGATTGTCGGTCATGATGGCTCCAAGAGGGTTTTAAGCTAGTTATTCACTATAAAAATGTATCTAATAGTTTTAGTGAATATGTAAATGTCATGTTTTATCGTGAAATCTATAATTTGAGTGTGTCGTATCATTTGATATAAAACAACAGTTTATCGTTGATTTGCTGGTCTACACCTTGCCTATTTAGGGGTATTACAACCTTCGTCGGGGATAGGCGACAGTTCAGCGCATTTGCGCTAACCATCAGGTAGAATCTTTTAGGCATTGGTCGCGACCGTGTGATCCACGGCGGCCGTTTTTACGACAAAGGGAGTACCACCTTGAATAAGCTCGTTATTAAGTTTCAAAACCTAGGCAAGCACGACGTTGAAATTGTCGGCGGAAAAAACGCTTCACTGGGTGAAATGATCAGCAATTTAAGCAATGCTGGCGTATCCGTGCCAGGTGGCTTTGCCACTACTGCGCAAGCCTATCGTGACTTTTTGGAACAAAGCGGGCTTAACAAGCGTATTAATGATGTGCTCGACAACTTAAATGTCGATGATGTGTTGGCGCTGGCTGAAGCCGGTAAAAAAATTCGTCAATGGGTAGTTGATACCCCGTTATTGCCTGAATTAGAAGCCGCTGTGCGCGCTGAGTTCGACGAATTAACCGGTGGCAACCCAAATATGCCATTAGCGATTCGCTCTTCTGCTACTGCAGAAGATTTGCCCGATGCCTCTTTTGCGGGTCAGCAAGAAACCTTTTTGAACATTCGTGGCTTTGACAATGTCTTGATTGCCATTAAAGAAGTGTTTGCGTCTTTGTTTAATGACCGCGCTATTTCTTATCGTGTACACCAAGGCTTTGAACACAAATTGGTAGCCTTGTCTGCCGGCATCCAACGCATGGTGCGCTCAGAAACTGGCTCATCTGGCGTTATGTTCACCTTAGACACTGAGTCTGGTTTCCGTGATGTGGTGTTTATTACAGCCTCATTTGGCTTGGGCGAAATGGTGGTGCAGGGTGCGGTAAACCCTGATGAGTTCTACGTACACAAAGCGACATTGGAAGCCGGTCGTCCAGCGGTGTTACGTCGTAACTTAGGCACAAAAGCGCAGCAAATGATTTATGCCGACAGCGGTGCTACTGGTCGCTCAACTAAAATTGTTGATGTTGATAAAGCGGATCGTGCGCGTTTTGCCATTACCGATGCGGAAGTGGAAGAGCTGTCACGTCAGGCGCTGATTATTGAAAAGCATTATGGCGCACCGATGGATATCGAATGGGCTAAAGATGGCGATGATGGCAAGGTCTACATCGTTCAAGCTCGTCCTGAGACAGTAAAAAGTCGCCAACATGTCGGCACCATGGAGCGCTACTTGCTCAAGCAAGAAGGCAAAGTGTTGTGCGAAGGCCGCTCAATTGGTCAGCGCATTGGTTCTGGTGTGGTGCGTGTGGTGCGCTCCATCAAAGAAATGGACAAAGTACAAGACGGTGATGTGCTGGTATCTGACATGACCGACCCTGACTGGGAACCGGTGATGAAGCGCGCCAGCGCCATTATCACCAACCGTGGTGGTCGTACTTGCCACGCTGCCATTATTGCGCGCGAACTGGGTGTGCCAGCTATTGTGGGTTGTGGGAATGCCACCGATGTTTTGGTAGACGGCATGGAAGTAACAGCTTCTTGCGCTGAAGGCGATACCGGCTTTATTTACGAAGGTCTGTTGGCGTTTGAAGTGCAGAAGAACTCGATTGAGTCTATGCCCAAGCTGCCATTTAAAATCATGATGAACGTGGGTAACCCGGATCGTGCTTTTGATTTCGCCACACTACCAAACGAAGGTGTGGGCTTGGCTCGTTTAGAGTTCATCATCAACCGTATGATTGGTGTTCACCCTAAAGCGCTGATTAACTATGACAGCTTGCCACGTGATATTAAGCAGGCCGTTGATCAACGCTCTGCAGGTTATGCCTCACCAGTCGATTTCTATGTAGAGAAATTGACGGAAGGTATTGCTACCTTGGCTGCTGCCTTCTACCCGAAAAAAGTGATTGTGCGTATGTCGGACTTTAAGTCCAACGAATACGCCAACCTGATTGGCGGCAAACTTTACGAACCACATGAAGAAAACCCGATGTTGGGTTTCCGAGGCGCCAGCCGTTATATCTCGGATAATTTCCGTGACTGTTTTGAGCTGGAAGTGCGTGCGCTGAAAAAAGTTCGTGACGTTATGGGCCTGACCAACGTCGAAATCATGATTCCATTTGTGCGCACACCATCAGGTGCTGCCAAGGTGATTGAGCTGCTAGCAGCTAAAGGCTTAAAGCGTGGTGAAAATGGTCTTCGCATCATCATGATGTGTGAGCTGCCAACCAACGCGATTATGGCCGAAGAGTTCTTGCAGCATTTTGACGGTTTCTCAATTGGCTCAAATGACTTAACGCAGCTTACGCTGGGCCTAGATCGTGACTCGGGTATTGTTTCGCATCTGTTCGATGAGCGTGATCCTGCCGTGAAGTTCTTGTTGTCACGTGCAATTCAAGCCTGCCGCGCTGCTGATAAGTACATCGGTATTTGTGGCCAAGGCCCATCAGATCACCCTGATCTTGCACAGTGGCTAATGGAGCAGGGCATTGATTCGGTGTCGTTGAATCCAGACTCTGTATTAGATACTTGGTTCTTCCTTGCGCAATCGCATGGTAAGTAAACAAATCGTGTGATCTTAAAACGGCTCGGTGTGCATTCACCGGGCCGTTTTTTCTGGTGATGTTTGGCGTGGCAAAATCGGAGCAGTAGTAGATGACCTTCGTGGCCTTAGAAAAACTGATGTTCTTGGAAGATGGCTACCGTCGTGAGTTTGTCATTAACGGGGTGCCGTTATTACTGCTGCAGGTTGAGGGGCAGCCACGTTTAATACGTAACCAATGCCCACACCGTGGTCATGCCCTGGCGGATGGTGACTTAAACGGTACAGTATTGCGTTGCCCACAACATGGCTGGTCGTTTGATGTACTTAGTGGCCAGTGTCGTTTGCCAGGGCCTGGGCCCTGCTTGGTACATTACCCGTTAATTTTTGACGGCAACCGCGTTGGTGTGGACAGCGAAAGCATTAGTGTTTAACGGCTCCAACACGAACGCTTCCGCCGCCATACAAGCGTTGATAACGTCCGGTGACGCGTTGAATGTAATCGCGAGTTTCCGCAAATGGCGGCACGCCATTGTACTTTCTAACATTGCCTTCGCCGGCGTTATACGCCGCTAATGCCAAAGTAAGATCATCATAACGATTAAGCAGGTGGCGGAAGTGACGACTGCCTGCTTCAATATTCTGTGCTGGGTCCCAGACATTGGTCACATCATAACGTGCGGCCGTGGCTGGCATTAACTGCATTAAACCTTGTGCGCCTGGGCCAGACTTGGCATTGGGATTAAAACCAGACTCGGTATGAATGATGGCCTTAATTAGGCCAAAATCTAGGTGATATTTATTGGCGGCTTGGCGAATCAGGTCATCAAAAGCATTACGGTTTTTGCTCATGCTAGGGCGCACGGCGGCCTCATTATTGCCCCAGTTACCATAACGATGCACATTGGTATCTGGATACCAAGTGACTTTGACTTGTCGCGTAAAGTGTTGATTGCCGGCACCCACGGGGCGTTTGCCCTGATCGACCTGATTGGTCAATAAGCGCTCACCACTTTTCGACTCAAACTGATATAAGTACTGAGCATAAGCGGGTGTGGACAGGCAGCAAAAAAGCAAAAAAGCTAGTCCTAAAGAGCGGTGCAAAAAGTACATGGTCATCTACCTAGGTATGTGGCGATTGTGACAAAGGCTTAGTCCGCGGTAAAGTTGTCTTTTCTAGGAGTGTAAGCACGATGCGTAATGTAGTGATAGCAGGTGCCACAGGTTTAGTGGGGCAAATTGTGTTGGCCGAGTTATTAGCCAGTGATGATGTTGCTCAGGTGCATGTGTTATCACGTCGGCCATTACCTTATACCCACAGCAAAATGCAGGTGCATCAGGTCGATGTTACCCAGTTGGGTGATTTTAATTTGCCTGAAGCAATTGATACCGCGTTTAACTGCTTAGGCACCACTATTCGCAAAGCCGGTAACACGGCAGCTTTTCGGGCTGTTGACCAGCATGCAGTTTTTGCCGTAGCGCAGCTGGCTAAGCGTTCTGGAGCCAAGCAATTTTTAAGTGTGTCGGCGATTGGCGCACACCCAAAAGCCTCCGCTTTTTATAGCCGTGTTAAAGGTGAGGTAGAAGTGGCGCTAGAAACCATGGGGTTTGACCGCTTGGTGTTAATACAGCCTTCTTTACTCACTGGCAGTCGTGAGGAGTTTCGCTTAGGGGAAACCCTAGGAGAGATTGTGCTGAAGCCGTTATCACTATTATTACTTGGGCCTTTGCGTAAATATCGCGCCATCGCAGCAAGTACTGTTGCGAAAGCTATGGTGGCTGCGTCTCGTGATTCTGCCATTGGTGTACATCGTTTAACCGGCGAGCAGATGGAAGTCTTGGCTAGTCGTTCAATATAAGGAGAACTATATGAGTTTTGTGACCTGTGATTTGTGTGATGAAAACCCGCTCGATGTGCGTGTATGCGAGCCGATGTTTATGAATTTTGGCGGCGTAAATACCTTTGGCGGCGAAATTGTCACGGTGAAGTGTCACGAAGATAACTCACGTGTAAAGGAACTGTTGGCTATGCCTGGTAATGGCCGAGTATTAGTTGTGGATGGTGGTGGCTCAATGCGCTGCGCCTTGATGGGCGACTTGATTGGTGAGAGTGCGGTAAAGCATGGTTGGTCGGGCGTTATTGTGTATGGCTGTGTGCGCGATGTGGATGCATTAGCTGAGCTTAATTTAGGCATTCAAGCCTTAGCATCAATTCCTTTAAAGAGTGTTCGTAAGGGCATTGGTGAGACGGATGTGCCGGTAACTTTTGCGGGTGTAACTTTTATGCCTGGTGATTATGTCTATGCAGATAATAATGGCGTGATTGTCTCAACTAAAAAGTTAATTTAACGACGTTTGATGAAGCAAAAAAGCCCGGTCTATTAACCGGGCTTTTTTTACGCGCTTTTTCAGTTCCCTAAGGGATAAGCTGAATTAGCCGAGCAGGTGGCTTACACCATCACGCTCTTCCAGCAGTTCGTTCAAGGTGATGTCCATACGTTCGCGACTGAAGGCGTCAATTTCTAAGCCTTCAACACGCTTGTACTCACCACCTTCGCATGTTACTGGCACGCCGTACATGATGCCTTCTGGGATGCCGTAAGAGCCATCGGAAGGAACACCCATGGTGACCCACTTGCCATTGGTGCCCAAAGCCCAGTCACGCATGTGATCAATAGCGGCGTTTGCAGCAGATGCAGCTGAAGACAGGCCACGAGCAGCGATGATGGCAGCACCACGTTTGCCTACGGTTGGCAAGAAGATATCGCGGTTCCATTCTGCATCGTTAATCATGGTTTTTACGCTTTCGCCTTTAATTGTGGCAAAACGATAGTCAGCGTACATGGTTGGGCTGTGGTTACCCCAAACAACCATTTTTTCGATGTCAGCAACGGCTTTGCCAGTTTTGGCAGCAAGTTGTGACAACGCGCGGTTGTGGTCCAAGCGCAACATGGCGGTGAAGTTTTTGGCTGGCAGATCAGGCGCTGACTTCATGGCAATGTAGGCATTGGTGTTGGCTGGGTTGCCGACAACAAGCACTTTTACGTTGCGTGAAGCCACGTCGTTTAATGCCTTGCCTTGGCCGATGAAGATTTCACCGTTGACCGACAGCAGTTCCGAACGCTCCATGCCTGGGCCGCGTGGGCGTGAGCCAACGAGCAGTGCGTAGTCAGCATCTTTGAAGGCTACTTTCGGGTCATCAGTACCCACCATGCCAGCCAGCAATGGGAATGCGCAATCTTCCAGCTCCATCATCACGCCTTTGAGCGCGGCTTGAGCTTTTTCGAATGGCACTTCTAACATTTGCAAAATAACCGGTTGGTCTTTGCCTAGCATCTCGCCTGAGGCAATACGGAATAACAGGCTATAGCCGATTTGACCAGCGGCACCGGTAACGGCAACACGAACGGGCTGCTTCATAAAAAACTCCTAGGTGGGCGACAAATTTAACGTGATGGATTCTACACTTCTGGAAAACAAGATGCGACCGAAAAAGCCCACAGACAGACCGCTGGCTTTGATAGACTAGTCAAACTTTAATCGCCCGAGCTAAGGCATGCTGATTCGAAAGTTGTTTCGCTTTGAAAACGCCCATATTGTGCGCAACTGCAGCAGTGATCGCTGTCGTCGTTCAATTCATGGCCACAGTTATCAAGTTGAAGTGCTGCTGTCTGCACAGGCGCTTGACCATGGCCAGATGGTCTACGACTTTGGTTTGATGAAAGGCGATATCCGTAATCTGATTGATAGCTTTGATCATGCTGTGGCTTTTTGGGACAAAGACGACCCTGAGTATATTGCTGCCTGTAAGCAGTTTAGTGCGCGTTGGGTGTCACTGCCGGTGTCGCCATCAGCAGAGCAGTTCTCTCGTGTCATGTTTGCCATGATTGACCGTGTCTTGTCACTGACCGACATGGTTAATGGTGAACAAGATGTGGAACTGCACTCCGTTATTGTGCATGAGACCGCCACCGGTTATGCCCAATGCTTCCGCGAGGATGTAACCAACCCACGTATGGGTGAGTTGCCGCTGGAGCGTATCGTGTTTTCTGAGCAAGTATCTGCCGAGTGGCCAGAACCTACGTTATGGCAGCAAATTCTAGCGGGGCAGCGTCGACAAAATCCTGCAGTCACGCTGCAAATAAAGTAGAACTGTTGTCATCGTTTGGTCATCTGACTCTGTTGTTATGTTTAGGCAAACAAAACAACAGAGGGAAAGATAATGGATATGGAACGAGAAGATTATTGGGAGTCTGATGACTTCATCATTGACGACCAGATAAACGATGATGCCACCGAGCTCTAATTAACACGAGCTTGGTTGTAGCGCTTACGAAAATCCCCCGGTGTATCGTTAGTCCAGCGCTTAAACGCCCGTTGAAACGCGCCAGGACTAGAAAATCCCAACATAAACGCCACCTCACCGAAACTTAAGGTGGTCTCGCGTATGTGGGCAACGGCCAAATCCCGCCGTAAATCATCTAGCAAATGTTGATAACTACTGTTTTCGTCTTGTAGGCGACGACGTAATGTCCATGCCGCCATGCCCATGGCTTCAGCCGCAGCTTCCAATGTAGGTGATTGTCCTTGCAGGCGTGGCCCTAGCCAGTGCTTTACGCGTCCCGTTAAGGTGGCATTTGCGGCTAGCTGATGCAGTAGCTGGTCACCTAGTTGTTTTAGTTGGTGATGAAGTTCTGCTTGTGCCGTTAGCACTGGCCATGACAATGCGTGTGGGCTAATCAATAACTGATTATGGCGTTGGCCAAACTGCGTTGGCAGAGCGAAAGTGCTTCGAACTTCTGCGGCGTAATCACATAAGTCATATTCAATATCGACAGCAAGAATGGCGTCTTTACGGCCACAAAGCTGATTAATTAATTGTTGCCAAGAGCAGAGCGTGGAGTCGACAACAAAGCGGTTATAACGACTATAAGGTGCAATGGAGTAAAACCGTAGTGCTGGGGCGTGTCCCAAATGTAGGCTGGGGTTGCCGCGATAACAGCGCGCATTCAGCGGGTGGTAATGTACAAACTGCTTTAATGCTTCTTGCAGCGTGGGGGCTGTTCGCGCAATTTGTCCTGCAAGCCCTAAATCAGTGTCTTGGCACTGTTGACCCATGATTAAGCCTAGGCGGTCTCCCGCAGGGCTAATGCGTGTTAACGCCTCACCTAAACGCATGATGTCGGTCAGGTCGCAAATGGCGCCGGGCGTATCCAGTGCTGGTAATTGAGCGCGGACATAACGCTTAATGACATCATCCCATTGCGACGTGGGTAACTCACTGGCACGCAACATCATGCTGAGCATTTGCAGGCTGGCGTCTCCAATGCGCATAGGCACTTTAGTAGTAGGCACTTTGGGTGACATAATGAGTTTAGATTTTGTTTGTTTAAGTTATTTTCGACTCTATCTGTTGTTATTCCATACGTCTAGTAGGTAGCTTGCATAGTCAAAAGTCTAGCCAATGAGTAGACTGCCTGCATCTGATAAAGAAGTGGGTTTCATGGATCATTTTCGCAATATTGGCTTAATTGGGCGTCCGGGAAATTTAGCGGTGGCTGACACCTTAAGCCATGTGCATCAGTTTTTAACCCAGCGTGGGCTACACGTTATTTTTGATGAAGATACCGCGGCGCTATTGGGCAATACGGTGGTGCAGTGTTGTTCTTGGGCGGCCATGGGTGAAGCCTGTGATCTCGTTATTGTGGTAGGCGGTGATGGCTCTATGCTGCATGCAGCACGTGAGTTGGTGCGCTTTGGCACGCCAGTGCTCGGCATTAATCGTGGCCGCTTAGGCTTTTTGACAGATGTCGCGCCGGATCAGCTCGATGAAAAACTTGGCGCGGTGTTGAGTGGTGATTACGTCGAAGACACACGCTTTTTGTTAGCCGCACAAGTTCGCCATGGTAGTGAGCGTGGTAATGAGTTATTGGCATTAAATGACATCATTTTGCACACCGGTAAAACGGTTCATATGATTGAGTTTGAGCTTTATGTAGAAGGGCAGTTTGTTTACCGCCTGCGTTCCGATGGTTTGATTGTGGCTACACCAACAGGCTCTACGGCCTATGCTTTATCGGGCGGCGGGCCTATTTTACATCCGCGATTAGATGCCATTGGTTTGGTGCCAATGCACCCGCATACGTTAAGCAGCCGTCCCATTGTGGTTGATGGCAGTAGTGAGATAAAAATACTGTTGTTATCTGATATCCCGCCGGTGGTAAGTGCTGATGGTCAGTCAGGTCAGTCTTTAACCAAAGGCGACTGGTTATATGTACGCAAACACCCCTTTAAGTTGCGTTTATTGCATCCACCAGGCCATGATTTTTATGAAGCCTGTCGCACGAAGTTGGGATGGCATAGTCATTTAATTCCAGATTGAGGTTGTTATGAGTGATGCGGTAATGCAGCGAATGTTGGCGGTACTGACGCCAGACATGATTGATAAGTTTCGTTCTGCTATTGAGCTGGGCAAGTGGCCGGATGGTAAGCGCCTAACTCGTGAGCAAACCGAAACCTGTATGCAGGCCATTATTGCGTGGGAAATGAAAAATCTGCCTGAGCATGAGCGCAGTGGTTTTATTCCTAAAGAAAGCAAAGAAGGCGAAGTTTGCGACAGTCCTGAAGAACAGCCTAAGAATGTAAAATTTTTTCACTAACAAGCGCTTACCAGCGAAACTTATTCCAATTTTCAGGGTTTGCCCAAAACCGTGGATTAAGCCAGTCTGGTACCGCCTTGTAAGTTTTGATGTCAAAACTCCAAGCTTCAAAAACTTGGTTGTTATGCTCAAAGCGGGCCTGACGTTGCAAGCCTAAAGCCAACATGGTGTCTTCTTTCCACTGCATTTGATCCATTGCGACAAACGCTAGCAGCTTGCGTGCATGTAGATCACGCAGGGCGGATAATAAATTAAGGGCTTGCGCTGGACTTAAGTCGGCATCTATCCATGTCACTGCCAAGTCATGGCGTTGCTGCCAAGGCTGTTGTAACAGTGTTAGGTTTGATTGCCATTGCCATGGCGACTGTGCAAAGTTAGCTTGATAGGCAGGGCTTGCAACCCATAAGGCGCTGAGCTTGTCACTATTTGGCAATGAGGCCAGTGCTTCTTCTGCCAGAAGTCGGGCGGGCTGCGCTATCATCATCACATTCATGCCTTTTGGAAAATTCAATGCGCGGTACTGTAAGCAAAATGCGGGCTGAACGAAATCAGTCATCATCCACACTGAACTATTTTTTACCGCTGGGCGAAATACTGCTGCCGATGAATCAATACTTGGGCAAAGCTATTGAAATTAAGGCTAGCGCGGGTATTGCCTGTATCGCGTGTGGCCGAGCCAGTAGTAAATCATTTAGCCAAGGTTATTGTTACCCCTGTTTTACCAAGCTGGCGGCTTGCGATCTGTGCATTATGAAGCCAGAGACCTGCCACTACCATCTAGGCACCTGCCGTGAGCCGGAATGGGGGCAAACGCATTGCATGATTCCACATGTGGTGTATTTAGCAAACTCCACCGGTGTCAAAGTGGGCATTACTCGTGAAACCCAAATTCCCACACGTTGGATTGATCAAGGTGCTGTTGCGGCATTGCCGATTTTTCGTGTGGCGAGTCGTCGCTTATCGGGCTTAGTTGAAACCACTTTAGGCGTGCATGTGGCGGATAAGACCCGTTGGCAAGCGTTAGTGAAAGGTGAGGTGACAGCGGTTGATTTATCAGCCGAACGTGATCGTTTATTAGCCTTATGCGCTGATGAACTGGCGATTTTGCAAGCTAAATACCCGGGCGAGATTGAGTTATTACAGGCCACTGAGACACATTTGGAGTATCCGGTGCAGGCCTTTGCCACCAAAGCAAAATCGTTTAATCCAGATAAGGCCGTTGCCAGTGGGGTGCTGACCGGCATTAAGGGCCAATATTTATTGTTTGATACCGGCGTGCTGAATGTCCGCAAATTTACCGGTTATGAATGGGAACTGACCACCTTATGAGAGCACAACAATCACCAAAAACGATTTATCTGCGTGATTACCGCGTACCTAATTTTAATGTCACTGCAGTCGAGCTGACCGTTGAGCTGATGCAGGGCGTGGCTGAGGTGTCGGCGCGTTTGCAGTTAACACGTCATCCTCAAGCGCCAGCAGATGCGCCGTTAGAGCTGCATGGGGTCAATCTTGAGCTGTTATCAGTAAGCTGGAATGACCGGCTGTTAACAGCGGGTGAGTGGTTTTGGCAGGATGAGTTGTGGGTGTTTCCCACCACGGATGATAGTGGTGTGCTGCACACAAAAGTGCGCATTCAACCAGCCAAGAATCTGGCATTAGAGGGCCTATACCAGTCCCATGGCTTGTATTGCACTCAGTGTGAGGCAGAAGGCTTTCGCAAAATCACGCTTTATCCGGATCGTCCCGATGTATTAGCAGCTTTTACCACCACCATTATTGCTGACAAAACTGAATGCCCAGTGCTGCTCTCGAATGGCAACTGCGTTGCTAGTGGTGATTATGACGACGGTCGTCATTGGGCCACTTGGGTAGATCCACACCCCAAGCCGAGTTATTTGTTTGCCTTGGTTGCCGGTGACTTGGCCTGCTTAGATGATGAGTTCGCGACCTGTTCTGGTCGCAACGTGGCGCTGAAAATTTATACGGCGGCAGAGGACCAAGACAAATGTCAGCACGCGATGGACTCGCTAAAAGCCTCAATGCGCTGGGATGAGCAGGTCTATGGTCGTGAGTATGATCTTGATATTTACATGATTGTGGCGGTGTCTCATTTCAATATGGGCGCGATGGAAAACAAAGGGTTAAATATCTTTAACACCAGCTGTGTGTTGGCACATGCCAAAACCACAACAGATGCTGGTTTTCAACGTGTTGAGTCGGTGGTAGCACATGAGTACTTCCATAACTGGAGCGGTAACCGTGTTACTTGCCGCGATTGGTTTCAGCTCTGTTTGAAAGAAGGTTTTACGGTGCTACGCGATCAGCAGTTTTCAGCAGATCAGTTGTCGGCATCGGTTCAGCGTTTAGAGGATGTAGCGTACTTGCGCGCGCATCAATTTGCTGAGGATGCCAGTCCGTTAGCTCACGCTGTTCGTCCCGATTCATTTGTTGAAATCAATAACTTCTACACCCTCACGGTCTATGAAAAGGGTGCTGAGATTGCACGCATGCTTCACACGGTATTGGGGGCAGAAGGTTTCCGTCGCGGCAGTGATCGCTACTTTGCTGATAATGATGGTCGTGCTGCTACCGTGGAGGATTTCTTGTCCGCTATGGCTGCTGCGAATGATTTGGATGTGAATCAGTTTCTGGATCAGTGGCTACGCTGGTATCAGCAGCCGGGTACACCTAAGGTGTCGGTGCATACGCAATATCATAAAGAGACTCAGCAATTCACACTGACCTTGTCGCAAAACCAAGCCAACCCTTTAGGGATTGAGGTGCGTGCCTTACCCATTCCGGTAAAGCTTGCTTTGTTAAATGCAGATGGCCCAATGCAGGCGGTATTGGATGGTCAGGCCGCCAATGAGTTTTTGCTGATGCTGGAAGACAGTCAGCAGACTTGGGTATTTGAGCAGGTAAAAGACAGCCCAGTACTGTCTATTTTGCGCGACTTTAGTGCGCCGGTGCTGCTGGATTACGCTTGCCCAGATGAAGATTTAGCGACTGTGTTAGCCGTCGATAACAATGGTTTTAATCGTTGGGCGGCGATGCAGGAGTTGGTCACCCGATGTTTGTTGGCGCGTTATCGTGATTTGCCGCAAGCCGATAATACTGAACAAGTTTTGCAGCTGGCATTGGCGCAAGCTTGGCCAGCTTTGGTACAAACTGATCCGGCCTTGGCGGCCAAGCTGTTCGAGCTACCGGCCATGAGTTATGTCGCTGAAGCACTAGGCCAGCATGATCCGGTGCGTTTATACACCGTACGTGAAAATCTCTTAAAGGCGCTATTACAGCCATTTGCTCAGAAGTTGGCCGATATTGTGGCGCAGTCTGCCATGCAGCAAGACTATGTTTATAACGCTGCAGATATTGCCAAACGAGCGCTGGCAAAAATGGCATTAGATGGCTTGGCGAGACTGCAGCCAGAAAAGGCCACGTCGATTGCGATGGATTGGGTGCAGAGTGCGGTGCATATGACAGCCGAGCAGGCGGGGTTGTCCTGCTTGGTTCATCACCAACTGCCACAAGCCGAACAAGCTTTAGCGCTGTTTTATAAGCGCTGGCAGCATGAGGCTCTAGTACTTGATCAGTGGTTTGCCATGCAAGTGCAGTGTCCTCACCAAGATACCTTGTTCCAGGCGGATGCTTTGTTAAGCCATGATGACTTTGATTGGACGGTGCCGAATCGTGTGCGCGCAGTGGTTGCTCAAATTGCCATGAACAACACATTGGCTTTTCATCGTGAAGATGGTGAGGGTTATCGCTGGTTGGCAAAACAGGTGCTTAAAATCGATGCGCATAACCCACAGTTAGCGTCACGTTTGGCCGGTGCCTTCGGTATTTGGCGAAAGCTTGATCCTGAGCGCCAGCAGCATGTGCAGATGGCTTTAGATGATTTATTAAGTGCTAGCTTATCGGCAGATAGCCGCGAAACGCTAACCCGTTTGCGTGGTTAGTCCGCGTATAATGCCCCATTGTTTGATGTGAGAGATTGTCTATGTGGTACCCCTTAGTTCGTTCGGCACTGTTTCGTATTGATCCCGAGCGTGCGCATCACCTGACCTTGGATAGTTTGGCGTTGGCAGAGCGCCTTGGCTTGTTACGCTTATGGCCAAAGGTGCCCGAACAGCCTGTTGAGCTGCTAGGCCTTAAGTTTCGCAATCCGGTTGGGTTATCAGCGGGGTTGGATAAAAATGGTGACTATATTGATGCCTTAGCCGCTTTGGGGTTTGGCTTTATTGAAATTGGTACCACAACGCCGAGACCACAACCGGGCAATCCAAAACCACGCATTTTTCGTATTCCTCAGGCCGGTGCTGTCATTAACCGCTTAGGCTTTAATAACGAAGGCGTGGATCATTTAGTACGTAATGTTGAGCGTGCACGTTATGACGGCATTTTAGGCATCAACATCGGCAAGAATTTTGATACGCCAGTTGAGCGGGCGGCTGATGACTATGTTTATTGCCTAGATCGTGTTTATGACCATGCCGATTACATCACGGTCAATATCTCTTCGCCTAACACTCAAGGTTTGCGCAGCCTACAAGGTGAAGAGGCGCTGACACGTTTGCTGGCGGCACTGAAGGAGCGCCAAGCCCAGTTGGCAACACAGCATGGCCGATATGTGCCGTTTTTGGTCAAAATTGCACCAGACTTAACACGAGAAGAAGTGGATAGCATGGCCAAGGTGTTTAAAGCACAAGCCATTGATGGTGTGATCGCGACTAATACCACGATCGCAAGGGATGCAGTTATTGGTATGCCAAATGGTGACGAAGTCGGTGGTTTAAGTGGTCGCCCAGTGCGCGAATCCTCTACTAAAGTCATTAAAGCCTTGAGTGAGGCGCTGGATGGCAGCATGCCCATTATCGGCGTTGGTGGCATTTCAGATGCTGCATCTGCCGCTGAAAAAATCAATGCTGGCGCCAGCCTAGTGCAGCTCTATACCGGTTTTATATATGAAGCTCCGCCAGTGATTGCGGCGGCCGCACGTGGTGTGGCACAAGCTTATGCTGAGCGTGCGTTATGAGTGATTTGTTGACTAAGAAACGTGAGTGGGTCATTACCGGTGCCGACGGTTTAGATGATTTGTTGGCGGATGAATTAACGCAGTTAGGTGCGACCGGCCATCGTCGTCTTAAAGGTGCGATTGCTGTTGAGGGCGACTTAGCCACCGGGTATCGCATTTGTTTGTGGTCGCGTTTAGCGTCACGTGTGTTGATGCCGTTGTTCAGTATTAACTCCGGCGACCCCGATAAGCTTTATCACGCTGCCTTTAAACACCCTTGGGAAGACGTGCTGAAAGAAGACGCAACATTTATTGTGCGTGCCGCTGTTGCCAAAGGTGTCAGTACCCACACCCGTTTTGCTTCGTTACGTCTGAAGGACGGTATTGTTGATCGTTTTCGTGATCGTACCGGTGCACGCCCATCGGTTGATACCGAGTCACCTGATGTTACCTTGCATGTGTTTATTGAAGCCGAACGCATTTCAGTGAGTTTAGACTTCTCTGGCGATAGCTTGCATAAGCGTGGATATCGTGTGGCACAAACCGGCGCGCCATTAAAAGAAAATCTGGCAGCCGCGATGTTAATGCTGGCGGGTTGGCCAGAGCGTGGTAACGGTCGTTTGTTTGATCCGCTCTGTGGTTCAGGCACGGTGCTGATTGAAGCGGGCTTGATGTGGGCCGATGCGGCACCAGGTCTGGCACGTATTCGCTTTGGATTTGATGGTTGGGCTGGGCACCAGCCTGATTTATGGCGCACGTTGCGTGATGAAGCAGTGGCCAGGCGATTAGCTGGTTTAGAAAAGCCAGCGCCAGAATTATTAGGTTTCGATATCGATGCTGACGCGCTTGATGCCACCCAGCGTAATGCTCAGTCTGCCGGTATTGCCTCTTGGCTTGAGTTGGCTCAGCTCAGCATTGCTGAATGGGATATGTCGCCTGAATGGGCACAAACGCCGGGGCTAGTAGCCACTAATCCGCCCTATGGCGAGCGTCTTAGCGAAGAGGGCGCTATTCGTGACTTGTATCGCGCCATTGGCCGACAGTTACGTCAACACGTGCCCGGCTGGCATGCCGTGGTATTAGCCGCTGACATTATTCATGCCGATGCGTTAGGCCTAGATCATCGTGCCACTTTGCGTTTATTTAACGGCGCCTTGCCGATATTTGCACGTTACGGTGAGGTGTTGCCCAGAGAGCAAGAGTTGCCGCTTAGTTTTGATGGCAGCATGGATGACCTACCAGCAGAAGTGATGGATTTTGCGAATCGTCTGCAGAAAAATCTTAAAGCATTTTTAAAGCAAGCAGCGGCTGAAGATGTGCGCTGTTTCCGTTTGTACGATGCTGATTTGCCAGAGTTTAATTTGGCAATTGATGTCTATGACGGTCGTTTGCATGTGCAGGAATATGCGCCGCCAAAAACGGTAGATCCAGAAAAAGCAGTGGCGCGTTTTAAGCTAGCGCTAATCGCCATTCGTAAAGTCATGGGGCTGCACCGCGACAAAGTATTTTTGAAGGTGCGTGAGCGCCAAAGTGGTAATCAGCAATACAGCAAGCAGGGTAAGGCTGGTAAGTTTTTTGAAGTGAGAGAAGGGCGTGCACGTTTGTTGGTGAACCTAACCGACTACCTTGATACCGGCCTATTCTTAGACCATCGCCCGTTGCGTTTGCGGTTGGCAGAAGAGGCCAAAGATGGGCACTTCTTAAACTTATTTGCTTATACCGGCACAGCCTCAGTGCATGCGGCGTTAGGCGGTGCATGGAGCACCACTACGGTCGACTTGTCACCAACCTACCTCGCCTGGGCCAATCGTAATTTGGCCTTGAATGGCTTGCCTGATGAGCACCATCGCTTAGTTCAAGCGGATGTGATGGCTTGGTTGCGGCAGGAGCAGGATGACTACGACCTGATTTTTGTTGATCCACCGACGTTTTCTAACTCAAAGCGTATGGACGATATTTTTGATGTGCAGCGTGATCATGTCGCTTTGCTACATTTATCGATGGCTAGACTGCACCCAGAAGGCACTTTGTACTTCTCCAATAACTTTCGCAAATTTCAGTTAGATGAGTCGTTATCGGCTGATTACGATGTGGTTGATATTAGTGCTGATACCATCGGTTTTGATTTTGCGCGCAACCCCAAAATTCACCGTTGCTGGCAGTTACGTCATAAAGCGCAGGTTAGTGAATGAGTTTGTTGTTATTGGGTACTAGCGCCTGTTATTTATGTGATCAGGCGCAGGTATTACTGGAGCAAGCAAGTGCAGCGCGACCATTACGATGGCAGCTGCAAGATATTGCTTTAGATGATGAGCTAGTGGCTCGTTATGGTGAGCGCATACCTGTTTTATTACGCAATGATGGTGCAGAGTTGAACTGGCCGTTTTCGTTACTTGATGTTTTACGATTTACCCAATAAATAACGAGGAAGTGCATTAATGGAACGTGAAATTAAAGCGTTTGGCGCGCACAAAACCGCACTGATCTTGGCATTAGTGATGTTTGTTTTGGTCTTTGTCTTAACGTTGATTCAACTTGCGATTACAGCGATTGGTTTACGCGGTGCTGGATTTGACGTCAGTGTGCCAACCATGAAGTTATTGATGACGCCGTTTATGTATTTTGCCGTTATTTATGTGCTGACCTATGTCTTGTGCAAAATCTATAACCTGCTAGCGCCGCGCGTAGGCGGCATTCGCATTCAGTATGAAGACCAGCAGCCTTAAAGGCTGCTGTCTGCTTGTAGGGCGGTCAGTAGTTTCATGCCGCCACGTCCTGTCGGCTCATGGCCTAAGCGCTGTTGCTCTTGACGAATGGCAGCGCGGCTTAAAGTGCCCAGAATACCGTCAACCTCACCAATGGCATGGCCACGTGCTAATAACAACGTTTGCAAGTCACGGCGCTGTTGGCGCGATAGCGGTGGGTCATCTGTTGGCCATGGTGTAATAAAGCCACCAGCTCCTTGCATCCGGTCGGCTAAATGTGCCAAAGCGAGGGCATAACTCTCTGCAGCGTTGTAGCCATAAAGTGCATCAAAGTTACGTAAGGTAATAAACACTGGGCCTTCTTTCCCCGTTGGGCTGATTAGACCTGCCTGGGTGTCTGCTGGTAGGCCTAAAGCATCGGTTAACGCACGCCCATCGACACCGCGCACACCACGGCTATGCCATTCTGACAGGCTTCGTTTATTACGACGGCCTTCGGCGCTGATGTCTAATGTTGATGGAATACGTGCTTCAACACCCCAAGGCTGACCTGTCTGCCAACCGCCACGCTTTAAGAAATTACCAGTCGAGGCTAGTGCGTCGGCAGTGGAGTCAATTAAGTCGCGACGACCATCACCATCAAAGTCAACTGCGAGTCGCTCGTAAGTGCTAGGCATAAATTGTGTTTGACCAAAAGCACCAGCCCATGAGCCTTTTAGTCGCTCTAATGGAATATCACCTGACTGTAGAATGCGTAGAGTGGCAAATAACTCACCACGGAAAAATGGCTGACGACGGCCAAAACAGCTCAGTGTCGCGAGTGAAGGCACAATATCGGTACGACCCATATTGCGACCAAAATTACTTTCTACACCCCAAACAGAGACAATGATTTCTTTTGGCACACCATAAGCTTGTTCAATTCGTGTCAGCAGTTCTAGGTTCGCTGACAACTGCTGCTTGGCCATATCTACACGCTCGTCATCAACGAGACCGGCCATATAGTCCCACAGCGGCGTTTTAAATTCGGGTTGGTGGTTTAGTCGTTCTAATACGCTATAGTCACCAGCGATTGAGCGGGTGTATCGCTGCCAAGTGTCACTGCTGATCTTGCCCTGCATGGCATCACTGCGTAGGCCGGCCAAACATTGTTGCAGCTCCGCGTCGCGTGGGTCAGCTTGGCTGATGGGGCTGGTGGCTGCTACCGATGTTGCAGTGGTGCAACCACTAATGGCAGATAACATGAGTGATAAAAAAAGTACCGAGGATCCCTGCTTCATATCTATCCTTGCGTGGTTTAATCAGTGTGATGGTTATCTTAAACCCTAGGGGGTTGAATGTCTGATGTTGCATTAGCGCCGAAACGTGAAATCTTCGGCTGGGCCATGTTCGACTTTGCCAATCAGGCATACACATTGCTCATCATAACGGTCATCTTTGGTGATTTGTTTACGCGAGTCATTGTGGGTGATGCGCCGGACTATCGTTTAGGCAACTTATTATGGAGTATGGCGCTAGGGCTAAGTGCGTTGGCGGTGGCCATAGTTAACCCTCTCTGTGGTGCCATCATGGACCATGCCGCACAGCGCAAGCGTTATTTGTTTTTGACCACGGCGCTGATGGTCATAGGCACCGGACTTTTGTATTTTGTTGAGCCGGGCTGGATAGCCTTGGCAATGTTATTAATCATTGTTAGCAACTTTGCCTATGCCTTAGGGGAAGGCATTATCGCGAGCTTTTTGCCGGGCCTTGGGCCACGTAATGCCATGGGCTGGATTTCTGGCTTTGGCTGGGGCTTAGGCTATATCGGCGGCTTAGTGGCAACGGCATTTACCCTGGTGTTTTTGGGTGAAACCAGTGCCGAGAACTACGACACCATCCGCTGGGTTGGTCCGTTTTCAGCTGCTTTCATTTTGATTGCCTGTATTCCTACTTTTATCTGGTTAAAAGAGCGGGGCATTGCTAGTACCTTGCCGGTGGGCACCAGTGTGTTGCAAATGGGTTGGCAGCGTATGCGCGACACTTGGGTGGACGTGCAGCAATTCCGTGATCTACGTCAGTTGCTAATTTCGGTATTTTTCTCGATGGCAGGTATTGCCGTTATTGTTAGTTTTGCATTCATTTATGGCGCGCAGGTCATCCAATGGGACGACAGTGTGCGCACCTATATGTTTATCATCGTGCAAATTACCGCAGCGATTGGCGCCATTGGCTTCGGTATAATACAAAGCCGCATTGGTGCCAAACTGACCTACCAATTATCCCAAGGCTTATGGGTGTTTGCGATTTTAGCCATTTGGTTAACACCAGATGTTACCGCCTTTGTAAATTCACTGATGGACAGTGATTGGCAAGCCCAACACGTGTTTCTAATTGCTGGCTGTATGGCTGGTTTGAGTCTTGGCTCAGCACAATCAGCAGGGCGGGCTTTGGTGGGGGTATTAACTCCACCGGATAAGTCGGCTGAATTTTTTGGTTTATGGGGCACATCCGCAAAGCTTGCTGCGGTGTTTGGTATTATGGGTATTGGTATTTTGCAAAATGTGTTTGGTCTGGAAAACGCGATTTTGTTTTGCTTATTACTGTTTGTTGCCGCTATGGTTTTAGTGATGCCTGTTAATGAAACGCGTGGTATCGCTGCAGCTGAGCGCTGGTCTACACAACATAAAAATACACAGGGCGGGAGATAAGCCGTGAAGCAGAAATTTGCCGTCATTGGCTTGGGTAATTTTGGTGGCACAGTTGCTGTTGAGTTGGTGCGTCTGCAGCATGAAGTTTTAGGGATTGATGTTGATCCGCGTTATGTCGATAAATTTGCCGATAAGTTGACGCAAGCGTTAGTTGCCGATGGCACCGATGAGCGAGTTATTGAGGAGCTTGGCTTAAAAGATTACAGCGGTGTTGTGGTTGCCATTGGTGAAAACATTGAAGCCAGTATTTTGACTACGCTGGCGCTAAAAAGTGCGGGTTGTAAACAGGTCTGGGTTAAGGCCTTAAGTGATGCTCACCATTTGATTTTGCAGCGTATGCAGGCTGACCGCATTATTCATCCTGAAAATGAAATTGGTGTGCGTGTTGCGCAAAATTTAACACACCCACAAATGCTGGATTACATTGCCTTAGGTCATGGCTGGTTTGTGGTGGAAATCAAGGTAAACGAGCTGATTGCGAGTAAAACAAATTACGACACAGAGCTAGAGCTGGCTGAAGTGACTTTGATGGCCGTGAAGCGGGGCAGCCAACTATTGCCGCCACCCTATCGCGGTTTATTACTGCAGCCAGACGACCAAATTGTACTTTGTGGTTTGTTGGATAACTTGTTGAAGTTTTCGAAGAAAGTATTGTGAAACCGTGGCAGTTTGCAAGACGAAATAAACGCGGCGTTAATCCCTCTTCGCTGATTGCATTGAGCTTTTTGGCGCTCATTGTGGTTGGTGCCTTGTTATTAAAAACACCGTGGGCAACCACATCACCCATCACTTGGTCTGATGCTTTTTTTATGTCCACCAGTGCCTCTACGGTGACAGGTTTAGGTGTGGTTGATGTTGGCTCGCGCATGACCTTGTTTGGTCAAATTGTGCTGATGTTACAGATGCAGGCGGGCGGCATTGGCATTATGACGTTTGCTGCACTAGTGCTGCTAATGATGGGCCAGCAATTAGGTATTGGTGAGCAGCGTTTGGTACGTGAAGCGATGAACTACACACGTGTCAGTGATTTAGGCTGGTTGGTCAAACGTATTGTGACCCTAGTTTTTATTATTGAAGGCATTGGCGCTTTATTATTGTTTTTATACTTAGTGCCAGAGTTGGGTCTCGAGCAAGGTTTTTATCAGAGTATTTTCTTTACCATCTCGGCATTTAATGGGGGTGGTCTATCGCTTTACAGTGACTCAATTGCACGTTGGGCGGGTGAGTGGCCGATTACCCTAATCATGGGTGGCCTGATCATTATTGGTGGTTTGGGTTTTACCGTGCTGGCCGAGCTGCGCTCTTTTAAGTCATGGTCTAAGCTCAGTCTTCATACCAAGCTTATGCTTTCAGGTTCGGCGGGTTTGCTGCTGTTTGCCTTCGTGATTATTGTTGTTTTTGAGTGGCATAACCCCAGCACCTTAGGTATCTATAACGCGCAAGAAAAGTTCTGGATGGCCTTGTTTCATGCCATTACCCCGCGCTCTGCGGGCTTAACCATGTTTGATATGGGCGGGGTAACTTTAACCGTATCGATTATGGTGATCGTGCTGATGTTTATTGGTGGTGGCACCAACTCAGCAGCCAGTGGCATTAAGGTCACCACGTTTATGGTGCTGGTGTTGTCTACCCGTGCTTTTTTGCGGGGTCGTGATGCGCCAGTGGCATTTGGTCGTCGTATTCCCCCCAGCATTATTTTGCGATCACTGGCGATGGCGTTCATCGCAATGATGTTAGTGGTTGCTGCACTATTTTTTATGAGTATCACTGACAGCCATTTGGGCTTTTTGCCGCTGTTTTTTGAGGTCATGTCAGCGCTGGGTGCTGTTGGTTTGTCTATGGGTATTACCGAATATGTTTCAGAGCCTGGGCGCTGGATTTTAATGGTGTGCATGTTTATTGGCCGTATTGGTCCACTGACACTGGTGTTTTTATTGGCTAAACCGAGTGTCTTGCGAGTTCGTCATCCTGATGGGGACGTGCACATTGGTTAAGTCATGAGCGCTTATTTTGGGCTCTTTGCGGTCGCGTTTGTGGCCGCCACCTTATTGCCTATGGGTTCTGAAGCGTTTCTTGTAGGCTTGGTGCTTAGTGATCGTTATGTGCTTTGGACACTTGTGCTAGCCGCGACAGTGGGCAATGTGTTGGGCTCAGTATTGAATTGGTGGATGGGCGGGTATGCTACACGCTACAAAGATCGCTCATGGTTTCCCGCCAGCCCGACACAATTGGCCAAAGCCGAGCAGCACTATCAACGTTATGGTCGATGGTCATTATTACTGAGTTGGATGCCAGTGATAGGTGACCCACTCACGGTCATCGCAGGGGTGCTGCGAGAACCGTTGTGGCGCTTTTTGTTGGTGGTCACTGTGGCGAAGTTAGGGCGCTACTTAGTGGTGGTGGCGTTAGTGTTACAGCTCTAAGCTGATAAAAACTTAGCAACCTCTGGCCAAATGGCGGTTGGTGCTGCGCTACCGCTGACAATGCTCATATGTCCACCGGGCACTTCTATCAGTTGGCAGCTGGCTTTTGGCATAAGTTCTACCAAGCGCTTGCTTGCTGCCGGTGTGATAATCGGGTCTTTGTCGCCAACCACAATCAACACTTTAGCCCTAATCGAGTCTAGTTTGGCATCACAGCCACGAATTGGCAGACGACCTTGCGCCAAGACATTATCCGTGATCAAAAAGCGCACGATGTCCTGCACAAAACCACCGGGGTAGGCCACCATGTCATCAAGAAAGGCGGCGTTGGTGGCGTGAGCGGCCACATAATCGCGATCATTTAGATTCTGCAGTAGCTCTTGATAGCCACGAACTGTGCCACCAGGGCTCATCAATTTAAATCCTAGCGCGTTGGCCCAGCCCGGCACATGCCATAACTCGCGGCGACTGTTGTGGACTTGTCGACCGGTGAACTTTTCTAGACGTCGTACTTGCCTTGCCAATAATCGATTTTGTGCGCCGCCACTGCCGGCGTGATAGTCACACGGTGGGCCAAGCAATACCAACTTATCGATGTCTGGGTCACCCAAGGCGGTATAGCAGTAGCTCAGTACAGCACCAAGGCTCCAGCCATGCAGCGACAGGGTCTGTTGGCCACTGTGGCTACGCACTGTGTTGAGCAGAGCAGGCATGAACTTTGTTAAGTAGGTGCTAAAGCGAAAGTGCGCTTGACCACGGCTGGGTCTGCCCCAGTCGATGAGGTAAAGCGGGTGGCCTAGGTCACGCAAATAGGCGACTAAGCTGCGTTCTGGGAATAGATCATAAATGAGCATATTCACCGCGAGTGGCGGCACAATAACCACCGGCTGTTTATCAGACTGTTGGCCTGCTGCCGGTGGGTAATAACGCAGCTTGACGATGTCGTCTTCAGCGATGACTTGAAAGGGCGTTTGTTCGGCCAAACTTAACTCATCGGCACGTAACAG
>CAMTYC010000073.1:0-53457 GCA_947085865.1 uncultured Moraxellaceae bacterium | reverse complement strand
CCCCCTTTGGCCGGTCTATAGACGCTATAGACAGGTAATTACTTCACATCCCGCCAGAATTCTTTATTCAAGAAATAGACTGGAATAAATAAGAAGGCCAAGAATAGTAACACCCAAACACCCAAGCGCTCACGCTGTACGCGAGAAGGCTCTGCCATATAGGTCATAAAGTTTACCAAGTCACCAACAGCAGCAGCATAACCATCGGGACCCAACTCTTGCTCTAATGGCTCTAACACATGAGGCATACCAACATCTTTAAAGACGCGGTTATTCACACCCAATGGACGACTGTCATCTGGGTAGAAGTGCAGCAAGTAGTTATAAACCCAGTCTGGCGAACGGAAACGAGTTTCTAATGACAGATCCGGTGGCGCCGCACCAAACCATGAGGCTTGCTGCTTAACATCCACTTTAGTGATCATGCCATCACCGATTTTATCGGTCGTAAACATCATGTACTGCTCAACCAAGGCTGGATCAATGTCCAAGTCCTGCGCCATGCGCTCATAGCGCAAATACTTGGCCGAGTGGCAGCCCAAGCAATAACTGATATAGAGTGAAGCGCCATTTTGCAATGAAGCTTTATCTTTCAGATTGACCGGAGCTGGTTCACATTTATCAAGTGTTCCGCAAGCACCGCCACCGGCGGCAACTGCCACCACTGGTGACAGCGCCAAAAGCATAGAGAGAAGAATCTTTTTCATTAGTGCTTACCCCCAGTCACGCGATCCGGCACTGGTTTTACGGTCTCCATCGACGTATAGAACGGCATCAACAAGAAGAACAAGAAGTAAATAACAGTGAAAATACGTGCCAGCAATGTTTCAACTGGGCCAGCCGGAATAGCACCTAACACACCCAGCACGACAAAGCTGACAGCAAACAGTGCCAACCAAATTTTGCTATGGATGCCTTTGTAGCGCATTGAGCGCACAGGGCTACGATCCAACCAAGGCAGCACAAACAAGATAGCAATGGCAGCACCCATGGCAATTACGCCACCCAGTTTGGACGGTACCGCACGCAAAATCGCGTAGAACGGAGTGTAGTACCAAACAGGTGCAATATGCTCTGGTGTTTTCAACTGGTTAGCCGGCTCAAAGTTCGGCCTTTCCAAGAAGTAACCACCACCATCTGGGAAGAAGAACAGTACCAAGCTGAAGATGAACAAGAACACCACAATGCCGACCAAGTCATGGACGGTGTAATATGGGTGAAAAGGTATGCCATCCAGTGGAACACCGTCATCACCTTTTACTTTCTTGATATCCACGCCATCAGGGTTATTCGAACCCACATGATGTAGCGCCACTAAATGCATAAATACTAATGCGACCAACACCAGCGGCAATGCCACTACGTGCAGCGCAAAGAAGCGGTTCAAGGTAATGCCAGAGATCAGATAGTCGCCGCGCACCCAAGTGACCAGCTCATCACCAACTACTGGGACTGCACCAGCCAAGTTTAGAATAACTTGAGCACCCCAATAGGACATATTGCCCCATGGCAGCAAGTAACCAAAAAAGCCTTCAGCCATCAGCACCAAGTAAATGGCCATACCAAATAGCCAAACTAGTTCACGTGGCTTTTTATATGAGCCGTAGAGCAGACCACGGAACATATGCAAATAAACCACTACGAAGAATGCAGATGCGCCGGTGGAGTGCATATAGCGCAGCAACCAACCATATTCGACATCACGCATGATGTACTCAATGGAGTCGAATGCACCTTCAGCTGATGGGTTATAAGACATCGTCAACCAAATACCGGTAACCAATTGGTTAACCAGTACAATCATGGACAACACGCCGAAGAAGTACCAGAAGTTTAAGTTTTTGGGCGCATAATACTTGCCCACATGATATTCATAAGTTTCTGTCGCTGGGAAACGCGCATCCACCCAGCCCATCACTTTTTTGCCGACATTCGCCATTATGCATTCTCCGCATCAAGGCCGATCACAAGCACACTATCAGTTTCATAGGTGTGTGGTGGCACATCCAAGTTAGTAGGTGCTGGAACGCCCGAATACACGCGGCCAGCCAAGTCAAACTTAGAACCATGACAAGGACAAAAGAAGCCGCCCATCCAGCTTGCGCCACCTAAATCAGCAGCACCCACTTCTGGACGGAAATTTGGTGAGCAACCTAGGTGTGTACAAATACCTGTTAATACAGCGAACTCAGGTTTGATGGCGCGCTCACGATTACGGGCATAATCTGGCTGAATCGAAGCCAATGATTGTGGGTCAGCTAAAGAGCTTTCAACTGTTGCCAAACCTTCAAGCATTTGTGGCGTACGACGCACAACCCATACAGGCTTACCGCGCCATTCAAAGACGGCACGTTGGCCTGGCTCTAATTGGCTAATATCTGCAACCACGGGTGCACCAGCGGCCTTAGCCTTTGCACTTGGGTTCCAGGATTTCACGAATGGCACGGCCACCCCAGCAACGCCGACAGCTCCAACTGCTGCTGTCGCGCCGACTAGTAGGCGCCGACGGTTCACATTTACGCCGTCAGTACTCATTGACGCACTCTCCGAATCAGCTTCAGGCCGCCAGACACTGTTTCACTAATGCCTTGGCGGAGCTTAAAAAAATCTTCCCAATGGTAATGAAATCACCGGCCAGTGACAAGAAAATCCACACGGATAGACGGGCTTTGTGCACCCTTCGTCGGTCATTTTTAAAACAAACAAAAAGGCCCGCACAATGGCGAGCCTTTTTTGTACAGCAGAAGCGATTAACGCTTCGAGTACTGTGGACGCTTACGCGCTTTACGCAGACCGATTTTCTTACGCTCAACTTCACGCGCATCACGAGTCACGAAACCTGCCTTACGCAGTGGTGACTTCAATTCTTCGCTGTATTCAATCAAGGCACGTGTAATGCCGTGACGAATAGCACCTGCTTGACCGCCAATACCACCACCTTTAACAGTGACATTGATATTGAACTTGTTCAGCAGCTCAACCAACTCTAGTGGCTGACGAACAACCATACAGGCTGTTTCACGACCAAAATAAACATCCAAAGGACGGTCGTTAACAACAATGTTGCCTTCGCCTGGTGTCAGGAAAACGCGAGCGGTTGCCGTTTTACGACGACCTGTTCCGTAATTTGCTTGTACAGTCATATCAAGTCGCTCAGATAGTCAGTTCTTGTGGCTGCTGGGCAGTATGCGGATGCTCTGCACCGGCATACACTTTCAGCTTGCTCAGCATGTCGCGGCCCAATGGACCTTTTGGCAACATACCACGCACAGCAATTTCCAGCGGCAAGGTTGGCTTTTCAGTCGCCAACTTGGTGTAGTTAACACCCTTGATGCCACCTGGGAAGCCTGTGTGGTGCCAGTACATTTTATCTTGTGCTTTATTGCCTGTTACTACCAGCTTGCTGGCATTAACAACAACAATGTAGTCACCCGTATCAACGTGTGGCGTATAAATTGGCTTATGCTTGCCACGTAAACGGCTAGCGATTTCGGTAGCTAAACGACCAAGTGTTTTGCCACTTGCATCAACTACAAACCACTCGCGTGTTACGCTTTCCGGCTTGGCACTGAAAGTCTTCATGTCAACTGCCTTCAAAAATCTGTTGTCAGCGGCGCCGAACACGGCCATCCGCAATGAGGTCGCGAATAGTACCCAAGGGAAGTCGATTTGACAACGTCTATGAGAATAATTTTTGTATCGTATTTACGCAGTCGGCGCCAAACTAGGTTTAGCGCCGACTGTTTCCGCATTATATCAAGGTTTTGGCGACAATACTCTTCATGATTTCGTTTGTGCCGCCATAAATGCGCTGCACACGTGAATCAGCCCACATGCGAGCAATTGGGTACTCCCACATGTATCCATAACCACCAAACAACTGCACACACTCATCCAGCATCTGGAATTGCAGGTCTGTGACCCAATACTTGGCTGCCGCCGCACTCGGAATACTAAGCTCTTTGGTCAAATGCAGCTCAATCAAACGATCAACATAGGCACGTGCCACATCTACATTGGTACTGATTTCAGCCAACTTAAACTGAGTGTTCTGGAAGTCAGCAATACGTTTACCAAACGCTTTACGCTCACGTACATACTCTAATGTCAGCTCTAGAGCACCTTCCATATTGGCCACTGCGTTAACAGCAATACCTAAGCGCTCTTGCGCCAGCTCTTGCATCAGGTAAACAAACCCCATGCCTTCGGCGCCAATTAAGTTCTCTTGTGGCAGCTTCACATCATTAAAGAACAACTCAGAAGTGTCTTGTGCCTTCATGCCCACTTTGTGAAGGTTGCGACCACGCTCAAAGCCGGGCATGCCGCGCTCAACAATAAACAAGGAGATGCCTTTAGCACCTTGGCTTGGGTCGGTTTTGGCAACCACAATAATGATGTCAGCCATTTGACCGTTGGTGATGAAGGTCTTAGAACCGTTCAGCACATAATGATCACCTTGCTTAATGGCGGTAGTTTTCACCGCTTGCAAATCAGAACCACCACCCGGTTCGGTCATAGCAATGGCGCCAATGAGCTCGCCAGTAACCATTTTAGGCAGATACTTTTGCTTTTGTTCCTCGGTGCCATAATGCTCGATATATGGCGCCACAATATCAGTGTGTAAACCCCAGCCAATACCGCTAAGGCCCTGACGCGCCACTTCTTCCATCACAATAATGGAATACAAATAATCTGCGCCCGGCCCGCCGTACTCCTCGCTCACACAAGGACAGAGGTAGCCATTTTCACCAGCTTTAGTCCACAGCTCACGGGAAACCTGACCATCCTCTTCCCATTTTGCGTGATGAGGAGCCGCTTCGTTTTCTAAGAACTTGCGCAAGGAGTCACGAAAGGCTTCGTGATCTGAAGTAAACAACTTACGAGGAACCATAACCTTCTCCGGTATCAATTTATTGGGCAAGACGCATGACTTAAACACGCCCGCCCTACAAATTGAGTTACCGACTCAGGGGCAGTGCGCGCAGGCCAGGTAGTCCCGCGATTGCATTTCTTGCAAACGACTTTGAGTGCGTTGAAACTCAAAAGTTAATCTGCCGTTTTCATAAAGCTGCGCAATCGGACAGGCGGCTGACATAATCAACTTCACGCCACGATCGTAAAACTCATCAACCAAGTTGATAAATCGTCTTGCCGCATCGTCGTTTTCTGCGCCCATCTGAGGCACGTCAGCCAACAACACCGTGTGAAACTCACGCGCAATTTCGATGTAATCACTCGGGCTTCGAGGCCGCTCACACAGCTCTCTAAACGTACACCAAAGAACATCTTCAGTGCGGGCGACAAGATCGACTGAGCGGTCATTAATGTCAAGTGGCTCGTGTACTACAACCGCATTTTGTGACAACTCACCAAAACTAGCCGCTAACGAGGAGTGCGCGCCGGCATCCAAAGGAAAGTGATACAACTCGGCGCGCTCTAACACACGCAGACGGTAATCCACGCCTGAATCGACGTTTAGGACCTGACAAAATTGTTTAACCATGGCGATAGCGGGCAAAAAGCGCTGACGCTGCAAGCCGTTTTCATAGAGCTTGTCGGGCACAATATTGGAGGTCGCCACCAAACTCACACCGCGCGCAAACAACTGCTCAAACAAGCCGCCTAGAATCATGGCATCTGCAATATCGCTGACATAGAACTCATCAAAGCAAATCACCACTGCTTCTTTATGGATGATGTCAGCTACCGAATGCAGCGGATCTTTTGTGCCCTGCAATAGCTTGAGCTCTTTGTGAACACGCTGCATAAAGCGGTGAAAATGAATGCGTAACTTGCGACGAAAAGGCAGCTCTTCAAAAAACACATCCATTAAATAAGTCTTACCACGCCCCACTCCACCCCAAAGATACAAACCCTGCGCTGGTGTGCGTTGTCGGCGAATTTCACTGATGCGCGCCAAACCACGCAGGCGCAGACCTGCCTGATAACGCTCCACCAAATCATCATGAACAAGCTGTAGCGCTTTCACGGCTTTCATTTGTGCTTGATCTGGCTGAAAACCACTGTGTTCGATGTCATAACGATAACGCGCCAATGGCCCTACGTACTCTTCTTCTTGCGCTTGCATTTATGCCTCTATGCCTCGCCAACCCGATGCCACCCACTGCTTTAACTCAGTTAGCTGACCATGAAAAAAATGCCCCGCATTAGGGAAAACAGCAATATCGGCTGCCTGACCAAACTGATCAAGCCATTGCGCAATCTGACCTGGGTCGATGACCTCATCAGCATCACCATAAGCAACCCGCGCCACCTCAGGCAAAGACTGATTCGGCAACAAGAAGCGAGTAACCGGTGGCGCAATCAGCAGCAATTCAACACCAGCCCACCCTTGCGCTAACGCATGCGGCCAAACTGCTGCTGCTACCGAGCTACCAAACGAAAACCCCGCCAAAGTCAAAGCAGAAAACCTACCCTGCTGGTGCAACCATGTTAATACCGCCAGCAAGTCTTGCTGCTCACCCAAGCCATCGGCATAAACGCCTTGGCTTGCGCCAACACCACGAAAATTAAAACGCACTGTTATTAGATTCAATTCACGATAGGCGCGAAACAGCGAAAATACGACTTTATTATCAAGCGTTCCGCCAAATTGAGGATGCGGATGACAAATAACAGCTACTGCACTAGCTCGCGCCTGCTCTGGAATGTGAACACGCAGCTCCAAAGCGCCAGCTGGCCCCTGAATTAGCCCTCGATGCTCTCCTGCCAAAAGCTCTCCTGCAACGGTCGGCAACACAAAATGAGTCGAAAGCATACGTTTTAGTCTCAACCAACATCTTTTATTGATATGGCAAGCAATGGTATAGATACTGACATCACAAGCCAATGTTATGGCTAACGCGAACTCATGGAGATTTTTATGACCACCCTGCTCTATATCCTCGTATTTATCGTAGGTGGTCTTGCGGGTTATGTGCTGGCGAAAAGACAGAGTCCGGACCGTCGTGTGCAGGACCTGGAGACCTTGTTACGCGACCTTCAAGCGCGCCATGAAGGTTATGAGGCACAAGTCAGCAGTCACTTCCATCAGACTGCGTCGCATGTAAATAGCCTAACCAAGGCCTACAAAGACTTGCACGAACATTTAATGCAGGGTGCTCAGACTCTTTGTAATGACCCGAAACAAGCCATTGACGCCAATCCCGCCAAGGCCTTTGTGCGCTTTGATGATAACAAAGAGGTGCAACCACCGTTTTCGCCTTATCACTACCCTGAGCCGTTAGAGGGTGACGAAATCAGTCCTCCTCGCGACTACGCTACCAAGCAGCCAGACGATAAAGGCACGCTAGACGAGCGATTTGGCTTCAAATAGCCACTAGTCTGCGACCAATCGATAGTAGTCAGCGCTCGCCCGACCTTACTTTGCGTAAGGCTTTACGCTAAACTTAGCCTCTGTATTTCTTGCTTGGGTCGTCTCGCGTCATGGATTGACCTAAGCCTTCCGCTGACCCGTTGAGGATATCATTGTGCTTGAAGCCTACCGTCAACATGTTGCTGAGCGCGCTGCGCTTGGCGTACCACCAAAACCACTCGATGAAGCCCAAGTTACTGCACTGGTTGAGTTACTGAAAAACCCACCTGCGGGTGAAGAAGAGTTTTTAGTAGACCTGCTGGAAAATCGTATTCCACCTGGTGTTGACCAAGCCGCTTATGTTAAAGCCGCGTTTTTAGCTGCTATCACCCAAGGCCAAGCAAGCTCACCACTGATCAACAAACAACGTGCTGCCTTTTTGTTAGGCACCATGCTGGGTGGTTACAACGTTGAACCACTAGTTAAACTGTTAGACGACGCTGAACTAGCGCCAACTGCAGCTGAAGCCCTGAAAAAAACACTGCTTGTGTTTGATGCTTTCCATGATGTGGAAGAAAAAGCTAAAGCTGGCAATGCTCACGCTAAAGCCATCATGCAGTCATGGGCTGATGCAGAGTGGTTCACTAGCCGCCCAGAAGTAGCCAAAGAAATCAAAGTTACTGTATTTAAAGTAACTGGCGAAACCAACACTGACGATCTATCACCAGCGCAAGATGCATGGAGCCGTCCAGACATTCCTCTGCACGCCAACGCCATGCTGAAAAACGCCCGCGAAGGCATCAACCCTGAAGTGCCAGGCGAAGTTGGTCCGCTCAAGCAAATTGAAGCACTGAAAGCGAAAGGCAATATCGTTGCTTATGTTGGCGACGTCGTTGGTACTGGCTCAAGCCGTAAATCAGCTACAAACTCGGTATTGTGGTTCACCGGTGATGACCTGCCATTTATTCCTAACAAGCGTGACGGTGGTGTTTGCATCGGCTCTAAAATTGCACCGATCTTCTTTAACACCATGGAAGATGCTGGCGCCTTGCCAATTGAGTTAGACGTTGGCGAAATGAACATGGGCGATGAAGTGGTTCTGCACATCAACCATGACACAGCCGAAGTGACTGCCACCAAAAATGGCGCTGAAATCGCAAAAGCCCCGTTAAAAACACCGGTATTGCTCGACGAAGTTCGCGCCGGCGGCCGTATTAACTTGATCATTGGTCGTGGCTTAACCAAAAAAGCACGTGAATCATTAGGTTTAGCGCCATCAACACTGTTCCGCTCTCCTGTTCAGCCTTCAGATACAGGCAAAGGCTTTACGCAAGCGCAGAAAATGGTGGGTCGCGCCTGTGGTCTGCCAGAAGGTCAAGGCGTGCGTCCTGGCACCTACTGTGAACCACATATGACTACTGTTGGTTCGCAAGACACGACCGGCCCAATGACACGTGACGAACTCAAAGACTTAGCCTGCTTGGGCTTCTCTGCTGACCTCGTGATGCAGTCGTTCTGCCACACTGCTGCTTATCCAAAGCCAGTTGACGTCAATACGCACCACACACTGCCTGACTTCATTATGAATCGTGGCGGTGTTTCTCTGCGCCCTGGCGACGGCATCATTCACTCTTGGTTAAACCGTATGTTGCTGCCGGACACTGTCGGTACTGGTGGTGATTCTCACACCCGCTTCCCGATTGGCATTTCGTTCCCAGCTGGTTCTGGCTTGGTGGCATTTGCCGCCGCTACCGGTGTTATGCCACTGGACATGCCAGAGTCTGTGCTGGTGCGTTTCAAAGGCAAAATGCAGCCTGGCATCACCCTGCGTGACTTAGTTCATGCGATTCCATATGCCGCTATTCAACGTGGTGAGTTAACCATCGAGAAAAAAGGCAAAAAGAACGTTTTCAACGGTCGCATCTTGGAAATCGAAGGCTTGGAAGACTTAACTGTCGAACAAGCATTTGAGTTGTCTGACGCGTCAGCTGAGCGTTCCGCTGCCGGCTGCTCAATCACACTGAGCGAGAAGTCAGTTGCTGAGTACCTCACTTCCAACATCACCATGTTGAAGTGGATGATCTCCAATGGTTATGGCGATGCTCGCACCATGGCGCGCCGTATTGTCGCCATGGAAAAATGGTTGGCCAACCCATCACTGCTACGTGCTGACAAAGATGCTGAATATGCCGCTGTTTATGAAATCGATCTGAACGAGATCAAAGAGCCAATCCTGTGCTGCCCTAACGATCCAGATGACGCCAAACCATTGTCTGAAGTAGCAGGTCAGAAAATCGATGAAGTTTTCATTGGTTCGTGCATGACCAACATTGGTCACTTCCGTGCTGCCGGCAAACTACTTGATAATGTGCCGGGTGGCTCATTGACAACACGTCTATGGATTGCGCCTCCAACTCGTATGGATGAGCACCAATTGATGGAAGAAGGCTACTACAACATCTATGGCCGTGCCGGTGCACGTACTGAGATGCCTGGCTGCTCGCTGTGCATGGGCAACCAAGCACGTGTTGCACCAAACTCAACCTGTGTGTCGACATCGACTCGTAACTTCCCGAACCGCTTGGGCCAAGGTGCTAATGTGTACCTAGCCTCAGCAGAGCTGGCCTCTGTTGCTGCTGTTATGGGCAAGCTACCAACCGTAGCCGAGTACATGGAATACGCTAATCAAATTGATGCAATGGCAGATGATGTTTATCGCTATTTGAATTTCGATAAGATGAGCGAATACACAGATCAAGCTGATAAGATCAACATGGCTCAGTTGACTTAATAAGCTGCTGTTGTGAAAAAAGCCCGGACTTGTTCCGGGCTTTTTATTTTGGCCTGAGCTCAGTGTCATCAATGACCGTTTTGGTCAACTCACCTGGTCATTGACGACAGCGCCTAGCCTGCTAGATTGGTGCGACTCATCAGTCACCGTCAGGTAATGCAGTCGTGAATATCAGCCCTACATTAATCAAATACCAATGGCATAACATCAGCACCATGGCACTTGGTGCGGTTTATGCGTTTAACCCACTTAAGAAAAAAGGTTTTCGGCCCTGTGTGGAACAGTTAGATGCACCTGCAGATAACCTTGTAGATGCCTTCGCTAGCTGGGTCAACGCACCCTCTGCGCGTTATAAACACCAAGTACCAGCCGCTCTCATTACCAGTCAGGCTGCGCTAGCGATTATCGCTAAGCTCACCATGCAAGCACCCTACCCCATGCTCAACGTACTCAACCAAGGTGTACGTATTAGCTTTAACGCGCCCATTCCTCGCGGCGAAGCGCTACACCTAAGCGGTGAATTATTAGATGCCGGTGACGACGGTTATCGAGCTCGCGTACATGGTCGTGTGCATGTCAGCACGTCTAGCACCACAAATGCACTTGTTATTGAGTCAATTGCGGCAGTGCCATTAAAACCACGCCCTAAAACCAATGAGGCGCCTAAAGCACGCCGCAGCGACTGGTCAACGATCAGCACATGGCAAGCAGATGCTAATGAAGGGCGTCGCTTTTTTTACTTAACAGGTGACTTCAACCCTATCCACACCTTGCCGCTAGTGGCACGCAACACCCGCTTTAAAGGCTGCATCATGCATGGTTACGGTAGTGTCAGTCAGATTATCGAGGCCCTGCTAAATCATGGCATTAGATTATCCGTCATCGATCTACGCTTTATCTGTCCAGTTGCGTTACCTAGCCCTGAGCTGCTCATTCAAATTGCCGACAGCGCTAATGATGATGGCAGCTGGGATGTTCGCCTAAGTGATCACGCTGGACAGGTATACCAAGCCGGCTATTTTATTCCTGCTAACTGATGAGCAATACCATGAAACATCCAGAATTATGCCCCGTCATTGTGGCGGGTGTACGCACCCCATTTTTAGACAGCGCCGGACTTTATGCGGACTTAATGAGTTATGAATTAGGCGCTGAAGCCATTCGCAGCTTATTAGCAAAAACCGGATTAAGCGGTAGCGAAATCGACTTGGTCATCATGGGTACCGTGCTGCATGAAGTGGAGACCACCAATGTTGCCCGCGAGGCCATGTTAGCTGCTGGCATGCCCAGTCGTGTGCCAGCTTACACCGTGGCCATGGCCGGCATTTCACCCAATGTCGGGGTGATGAATATTTGTGACCAGATCCGCTTAGGCCGAATCAATACCGGCATTGCCAGTGGCACCGAAAACTTCTCTGACGTGCCGGTACGGTTATCACAAAAAATTCGTCGCAGCCTGATGAAGATTCGTCAAAACAAAAACAATAAGGCCAGGCTCGCAATATTAGCGAGCTTACGTCCTAGCGACCTGAGCTTAGATATTCCAGATGGCAGTGACTACACCACAGGGATGACCATGGGTGTGGCTTGTGAGGCCATGGTCAAGAAATTTGGTTTAACTCGCCAAGCCTGTGATGAGTTCACTGCACGCTCTCACGCTAATGCCATCGATGCGACCGAAGCCGGACACTACGCAGCTCAAATCAGCCCGGTGCAAATTGATATGCAGCGCATGGCAGAATTTGACAATACCCCTCGCAAAGACGCCACCGCTGAGCGCTTGGCTAAGCTAAAACCCGTCTTTGATAAAAAGGCCGGCATTATTACCGCAGGCACCTCATCACGCTTTACCGATGGTGCCGCTGCGCTGCTGATTACCAGTATGGCGCAGGCCAACAAACAACAACTAACACCACTCGCCATTGTGCAAGACTATGTATTAACAGGGGTTGATAGCTTAGAAGAAGAAATGCTGCTAGGCCCTGCCATGTCCATCCCCAAACTGCTGAAGCGTAACCAGCTAAGCTTTGCAGACATTGAAGTATGGGAAATACATGAAGCCTTTGCCGCGCAAGTCCTGATCAACCTAGCCTGCATGGCTGACCGAGATTTTGTCACTGAGCGCCTAGGAGCTGAGTACCCTGCCGGTGAAGTTAATCGTGACCAGCTTAATAGCTGGGGTGGTTCATTGGCCCTAGGCAACCCATTTGCTGCCACCGGCGGTCGTTTATTTATGACCGCTGCTCAGCGCTTGCAACACAGCGGTGCCTGTTATGCCGTAATTTCAACCTGCGCCGGTGGCGGCCTTGGCGCCGCCATTTTGCTAGAAAACCCGAACCCACGATAAGTCGAGAACATCATGAGTCAACGTCAGCACCTGCATAATTACCGTGGTCGTATTGCCATTGTTGATGGTCTGCGTACACCATTTGCCCGCATCGCCACACACTACCGCGACTTAAGCGCGATTGACCTTGGCGCAATTGCCGTCAAAGAGCTAATGCAGCGCAACCAGCTACAAGCCGAAGATATCGATCAATTAGTCTATGGCATGACGGTGATGATTCCGGAGGCACCTTTCATTGCACGTGAAGTTGCCCTGCAACTAGGCATGAATAATCTTGATGCCTACTCCATCACGCGCGCCTGTGCCACTAGCTTTCAAACTGTCGCCAGTGCTGCCGAAAGCATTCTGGCTGGCAGCGCCAATGTGGTCATCGCCGGGGGCACAGACTCAACCAGCAGTGTGCGCCTACCGATGTCACCCCGCTTTTCGTCCACCCTACGCGATGTGAGCTTTGCAAAAACACTGCCGCAACGCTTGAAGCTGCTCACCAAACTGCGCGCCAGTGATCTACTCCCACAGCAACCCTCGATCACCGAATTCTCCGTTGGCGAGACCATGGGGCAAAGCACGGAAAAGATGGTTAAAAAATGGGGAGTATCACGCGCTGAGCAGGACGATCTAGCTCATGCTTCTCACAGCAATGCTGCCAATGCTTGGCAAATAGGCTGTATGGATCAGCAAGTGATAAAAGTTGACTTGGCTGCCGGCCCGCTAAAAGAGGACAACCTTGTTCGCAAACAATCGGTTCGCAGCAGCTACGATAAGTTAAGGCCGGTATTTGATATTGAGCATGGCAGTGTAACTGCCGGCAACTCTAGCCCGCTCACCGATGGTGCATCCGCTTTATTATTGATGAGTGAGGCGCAAGCACGCGCCGAAGGCCGCACAGTGCTAGGTTATATTCGCTCCTTCGCCTTTGCCGCTAAAACTCCACAAGATGATTTGCTGATGGGCCCTGTGCATGCCGCTCCGATTGCCTTGGACCGTGCAGGCATTTGCCTGAATGACCTAACGCTGATTGATATGCATGAAGCGTTTGCTGGGCAACTAGCCTGTAACCTCAAAGGCCTGGCCAGCGACGATTACGCGCGCGACGTGTTGGGAAGAGCCAAGGCAGTGGGCGAAATCAATCGTGATATTTTAAACGTGAACGGTGGCAGCTTAGCCTTTGGCCACCCCTTTGGTGCAACTGGTGCTCGCGTCATTGCGCAAACACTTTATGAGCTTAAGCGCCGTGGTGGCGGGCTGTCATTGACCACTGCCTGTGCGGCTGGTGGTATCGGTGCTGCCATGGTGCTCGAGGCTGACTAATACGGCATAAAAAAAGCCCGGTTATGTCGCCATAACCGGGCCAAGTCATCACTGTTTAAGCGTGTTATTAATGATGTGTTGCAGATCCCGCGCCACGTGGTACACGGATACTGTCAACCAGCTCTTGGATGTGTTGTGGAGGCGCCGCAAAGAATCGACTAACCACTAGCGCCACACCAAAGTTAATCAACATACCTACGGTACCGATACCTTCTGGTGAAATTCCAAACAGCCAGTTTTCTGGAATATTAGCCGCCATTGGCGTCATGAAAATCCCTTTGAAGTACAAGATATAACCGATGGTGAAGCTGAGGCCTGCGACCATACCGGCAATTGCACCTGCACTATTCATGCGCTTGTAGAAGATACCCATAACAATGGTTGGGAAGAACGAGGCAGCGGCTAAACCGAACGCAAATGCCACTACCTCGGCCACAAACCCCGGCGGATAAATACCCAACAAACCAGCCACCACCACCGCTGCGGTAGCGGCTAATCGAGCGAATAACAGTTCCTGCTTTTCACTGATATTGGGCATCACCACTTTCTTTAATAGATCGTGTGAAATAGCCGCGGAAATCACCAGTAACAAACCTGCTGCGGTAGACAGTGCAGCAGCCAAAGCTCCTGCAGCCACTAAAGCAATCACCCAAGCAGGTAAATTAGCAATCTCTGGGTTAGCCAACACCATGATGTCACGGTCAATGGTCATTTCATTGCGCTCATCATTGGCATAGAACATACGACCATCGTTGTTCTTATCTTCCCATTTAATGAGTTTGGTTTTTTCCCAGTTTTTAATCCACTCTGGCGCCTGTTCGTACATGGTGCCCTGTTTGTCGACACCATTGATCGTTTCAATCATGTTGACGCGAGCAAAAGCAGCAACAGCAGGTGCAGTGGTGTACATAATGGCAATAAACAAAATCGCCCAGCAGGCAGAACGACGCGCATCACGCACTTTAGGAACAGTGAAAAAACGCACAATCACGTGAGGCAAACCTGCTGTACCCACCATCAAAGCAAAGGCAATAGCAAACACATCAATGGTGCTTTTGGTGCCCGAGGTATAGGCGTTAAACCCTAACTCTACACTTAGCCCATCCAACTTATGCAGCAGATAACTTCCATCTGCCATGGTGCTACCAAAACCGACTTGTGGGATAACATGCCCAGTCATCAACATAGAAATAAAGAAAGCGGGAACCATATAGGCAAAAATCAGCACACAGTACTGCGCCACCTGTGTGTAGGTGATGCCTTTCATGCCACCTAACACGGCATAGGCCAACACAATCGCCATACCGATGATGACGCCGGTAGTAATGTCTACCTCCAAGAAGCGAGAGAAGACAATGCCAACACCACGCATTTGGCCTGCTACATAGGTAAATGACACGAAAATGGCACACACCACAGCCACTAACCGTGCGGTATCGGAGTAGTACCGATCACCGACAAAGTCAGGCACAGTGAACTTGCCAAACTTACGCAGATACGGCGCCAGCATCAAAGCCAGCAATACATAACCGCCAGTCCATCCTAATAAATACACTGCACCGTCATAACCCTGGAAGGAAATTAAACCTGCCATGGAAATAAACGATGCCGCTGACATCCAGTCGGCAGCCGTTGCCATACCGTTAGTGACCGGGTGCACACCGCCACCTGCCACATAATAATCTTTGGTTGAGCCTACACGCGCCCATATCGCAATACCGATATAAAGCGAGAATGACAGGCCCACAATAATGTATGTCCACATTTGAACTGACATGGCTTAGTCCTCGTGTACGTCAAATTCACGATCTAGACGATTCATTCGCCAGGCGTAAAAGAAGGTGATTAGGACAAACACGACAATGGCGCCCTGTTGGGCAAACCAAAAGCCAAGTTTGAAACCAAAAAACTCGAATTGGTTCAGTGCTTCAGCAAAGAAGATGCTTGCACCAAAGCCGAAAATGGCCCAGACCGCTAAGCAGCCGGTCATGATGCGTAAATTGACCTTCCAATAGGCCTGGGGACTTTTGTTGCCGGTTTCTTTCATGATTGTCTACTCCGGAGGTGATTTGACACCTGCAACAGTAGACCTTAGCAATGCAAATGGCAGTGCGACTTTGGTAGGGGGCTCAACTCATTTCCAACTAAATTAGCAAATAGACTAACGAAACCACTCCGCCAGCGTTGTATATAGTCCCAACGAACAGAAAGGCAGAAAGAAATGAAAAGTATTAAACCGATCGCCTTATCAATGGCTCTTGGCCTAACCGCTGTTAGTCCACTAATGCTAGTCACCCCGATTGCCTATGCCGCTAGTGCAGAAGACTTAAACCGCGATGCAGCACAGGCACTGGATAAACTCTACAAAACCAACCCGGTTGCCGCTGACCTAGGCAAACGCGCCCACACTATTTTGATTTTTCCTAATATCGTCAAAGCTGGTCTGATTTTTGGTGGTAGTTATGGTGAAGGGGTGCATTTAAAAGCTGGCAAGGTCGCCAACTATTACAACTCCGTCTCAGCCTCATGGGGCTTGCAGGCTGGCGCGCAGTCTTATGGTTATGCCATGTTCTTAATGAACGAAAAGGCTACCGATTACTTAGAGCGTAGCAAGGGTTGGGAAGTCGGTGTTGGCCCAACAGTCGTTGTGGTTAATGAAGGTGCAGCCGCCAACTTAACCAGCACAACACTGAGCAGCGATGCCTATGCCTTTGTCTTTGACCAACAAGGTCTAATGGCAAGCCTTAGCATTGAGGGAAGTAAAATTTCCGTCATTAATCGCTAATACCGCTTTTAACTAAGCTAAAAAAGCCCGGTCATTTTTGCCGGGCTTTTTTTATATGCGACTTATCGTCGGGGCCGAGAGGATCGGCGATCTGACTGTTTGGCTGCAGGTTCAGCACCTGATGCGCCATGAATGACCTTAACGCTTTCAACGGCTTCTAACAGCTCCGCTGGAGGCATTTCACAAGGCAGTTTGCGACCAATAGCGGCTTCTAGTTGTGGGATCAAAAATGCATCATCCTCACAGGCAAAACTAATGCTAATGCCATTCGTACCTGCACGGCCCGTACGCCCAATTCGATGCACATAATCATCGGGCTGCTCAGGTAAGGTGAAGTTCACCACATGCGATACATCATCGACATGAATACCACGACCAGCAACATCCGTTGCTACTAACACATTAATTTTTCCTGCACGGAAATTCTCTAAGGTCTTCACCCGCTTTTCCTGGGGAACATCACCTGACAACAAGGCACATGACAAATTGTGTGCTTTCAGCACATCAGTTAATCGACGAGTCTGATCACGACGATTTGCAAACACCATGATGCGGTCTAAGTTTTGCTGACGAATTAGGTTAAGCAACAGTGGAATTTTCTGATCGCTACTAACGATATAAATTTTCTGCTCAACAGAGTCGGTTGTGCGCTGATCTGACTCAACTTCCACCGTTACTGGGTGATAGGTCCACTGCTCGGCCAGATTCAACACGTCACGCGTAAAAGTCGCAGAAAACATCAGTGTCTGACGATGTGTTTTAGGTGGTGTTAAGCGTACGATGCGCTTCACATCAGGAATAAAACCCATGTCTAACATGCGGTCTGCTTCATCAATCACCAAGTGTTCCACTTGATCTAGATAAATTTCCTGCTTGTTAGCAAAGTCAATTAATCGGCCAGGTGTAGCCACCACAATATCAACAGGCTTGCTGGCTAATTGGCGGCGTTGCTTTTCATAATCCATGCCACCCATCAAGGTAACCACGTTTAATCCGGCATACTTGCCTAGAGCCTCCGCGTCACTCGCAATTTGAATCGCCAGTTCACGCGTAGGAGCAAGTACTAAGGCACGTGGTTCACCCAAGCAGCGATCCATATCGGGTGGATTTTTAAGTAAGTCAGCAATAACCGTAATCAGAAATGCGGCTGTTTTGCCCGTACCAGTTTGCGCACGACCAATGGCGTCATGCCCAGCCAATGTAAAGCGCAACACACGCCCTTGAATGGGCGTGCAATTGACAAAACCTAAATCTCCTACTGCACGCAAAATTTCATCTGGCAGCGGCAGTTCATTAAAGGCAACAACCGGTGATAATTCAGCGACTTCAGGTGTTGTACTTAGTGTCATCAAAACATCTCAACATCATCAGCCTGCAAGCCTTTCTCACCACGCTTCAAGAAAAACTCAACACGCTGACCTTCACGCAATGTGCGATGGCCTTCACCTCGAATAGCACGATAATGCACGAAAATATCATCGCCATTGTCACGCGTAATAAAACCAAAACCTTTATTGGCATTAAACCATTTCACTTGGCCTTGCTCACGCGGGCCTTTTACACGGATGGTACGCGGCGGCAGGCTAAGTAATAACAACATCAGCGCAGGGAACGCTAACAAGACAATCGATGGAGTTAATGGCAGCAGCGGTGCTGGATTAATCGCCATCGCACCAACGGTCACGGCTGTTAAACCAACTGCTTGTAACGTTAAGGTTAGGCGTACTGTGCGGCAGCGCTTTAAGTTACGCGCACACCAAAAGAATAGCGGGGCTTGGGCGATAAAAGTAATGGCTAGCAAACGAACGGCAAAGTCGGCATTCGCATCAATCACCATAAATGCCAATGGAAAAAAACCTAACCAAACAACAGGGGCAACCAACATGAATACGCCATTTAAAGCGTAAAGAAGACCTAAAAGGGAATAAATCAAAGCAACGCTTTGTTTGCTACGCATAAAAAGCTCTCAACTATCAACTGGTTGGGCATCGGGCCAACAAGCTACCAATACCTAAAGCCAAGAATGACAGATAAAAACTGGCTCCCGATGCGGCAAAAAATAAAAATGTGCGCGATGAAAAAGGCGCTTAAAGAAGCAACAATGGGCCCTAAGGCCCATTATTACGACAACATTAGTCTAAAGGTAGAACGTCTTCTGCTTGAAAGCCTTTCTGACCTTTAACTACGCTGAATTCGACCTTTTGGCCGTCACGCAGGGAGCGGTGACCATCGCCACGAATGGCGCGGAAGTGAACAAACACGTCTTCGCCTGCTTGACGCTGGATGAAACCAAAACCTTTAGCATCGTTAAACCACTTAACGGTACCTTCTTCACGTTGCGACATAATCAACCTCAAAATACACTGTATCGGATGGCCGTGGCGCGGCCATCAATCGTCGGCGCAAATGAGAGACACAGCGTTACGGTGATGATGCCCACGGGCAATGACATTAGACACACTTTTCATAACCTTGGCAACTGCCGAAGCTATTTTCTTGGTTCACACCGACAAAAGGTACCATGCCCGATCAAGCAAAAGCGCCATAAATAAACCAAGCAAATAAACCAAGGAAAAACCAAATGTGCGCATAGCTTGTCCTTGGCGATCGGTGCTGCGCAAAATCCATGCTTCTTTCATAAACAACAGTGCAAACACACTCGCACCAGCTAAATAAATCGGCCCGCTCATACCAATCAAATAAGGCATCAGGGTGACTAAGGCCAACAGCACAGTGTAATACCAGACCAAGTCTTTGGTTAACTTGACACCATGCGTGACCGGCAACATAGGAATGCCCGCTTTAGCGTATTCATCACGACGATGTATCGCCAATGCCCAGAAGTGCGGCGGCGTCCAAACAAAAATAATTAGCACCAATAACCATGCATGAGCAGACATTTCACCAGTCACAGCTGCCCAACCCAACAATGGTGGCAGAGCACCTGAAAGCCCACCGATTACAATATTTTGTGGCGTAGCACGCTTTAAATAACGGGTATAAATGCCGGCATAACCCACCATGCCAATTGCGGTTAACCACGCCGTTAGCGGATTAACCCATAGCGTCAGGGTAATCATCGAGATAGCGGCTAGTACAGCAGCGAAGCTTAGTGCGGCAGCACCACTTAGACTGCCCTGCACTAGTGGGCGACCTTGTGTACGCGCCATAATGGCGTCAATACGTTGATCGACCCATTGATTGATCGATGCAGCCGACGCCATACCTGCCCACAAACCAACCACAGCAGCAAGATAGTGGCTTAACGGCAACACAGAATGTGGTGCTAAAAACATACCAACCAAAGCAGTAACCATTAACATGGCAACAACTTTTGGCTTGGTAAGTGCCCAGTATTCACGCCACAGTGGCGTGGAGCTTGTTTGTGCTAGCGTTGTCATTGTAATTTTCTCCAGCTACTTTCTTGCCTCAGCGCAAAGGCCAGAGCCACTAACATTTGCAATAAAACAGCCGCCCAAACATTGTGGGCAACAGCATTCCATAACGGCAGGTCGGCGACGACATTCACCACGCCCAATGCAACCTGCACAATTAAACCAAAAGCCAATAAACCAGCAAAGACGCGATAACGAGTATGCTGAGTTTTAAAGAATAACCCAGCAATCAATAACAACATAAGTGCAGTGACAACAAATGCACCCATACGGTGAGTAGCATGAATGGTGACCTTCGCTGCAGCATCTAGGTGTGGCGCGAACTCATAGTTCGCATCATCGGGTCTAAATAAGCGAAAAGCTTCAGCAGGCGACCACACTTCACGCCAACCCGCTTGGCAGATTGGCAAGTCGGTACAAATAGTGGCGGCATAGTTGGCGGCCGTCCAGCCACCTAGAGCTATCTGCATCACCAAGGCAACAATAGTCAAACCCAACAGACCTGGTAACCAAGCAGGCCTACGCTGGCCTGTTGCTGGAAAAGCATTTGCCGTGCGCAAATACAGCAAATACAGCACGGTGAGCGTGCTAAACCCTAACAGCAAGTGCCCTGTTACAACCGGCGGATATAACTTCATGGTGACTGTCCATGCACCAAAAGCCCCCTGAATACAGACTAACAGCAGTAGCGCCAATCCATGACGCCACGGCATGCCTGGCTCTGTTCGACGACGCCACATAAAAGCCGCCACCAACAAAATACAGAACCCTATAGCGCTGGCAAAATAACGATGAATCATTTCAGGCCATGCTTTTTCTGGCTCAACCACATGATCCGGAAAGCGCTCTGAAACACGCGTCAAGCTCTGCTCCGAGACAGGCACCGTAATATGGCCATAACAGAACGGCCAATCAGGGCAGCCAAGGCCAGCATCTTTTAAACGCGTCCAAGCACCCAACATAATGACAATAAGTGTCAGTACGAGCGCGAACTTCAAGAACGTTAATAACTTTGACCGACTAGCCAATTTGCGACACCTTTAATAGTTTCATGAGGTCATCAATAAGGTCTTGCGCACGCAGCAACAAGGCATCAGGCGCAGTTGGCACTTCATAACTCAACATAATCCAACCCATCGGATCCATTAGCAGCCAATGGTTTGCCTCAGCATTGGCCAGTTGCTCTTGTAACAGTCGCATTGCGGATGCATCGACAACACCTCGGGCCAGCACCGGCACCTTAGCAGCAACCGCCGGCACATCGCTGGCCTGCTCTTGCAGCAATAAAATACCAACACGCTCGCGATCACGCCCCATGCCTGAGCGCAAACGCACTAAGGCATCTAAACCCTGCTCACAGGCCAAATCGCAAATTGCAGGCACGTAGTAAGTTAACCACCAGTGCCCTGCAGGCGCCGTTGCACTGCCTGGTAGTGGCTGCCAACGCAAATCACTTAGTGCCTGAGGCGGGTCCAACAAGTCACCTTTGTTGGTCGCTGAGCCCTCAAACCAAGATGATTTATAGGCCAGATGACCAATCACAAACGGAATAAAAAAAGTGGCCAAAAAAGCCAACATGACCCATCTTGAACGATTCATTTCTCAACATCCAAATCATTAGATCGCAACAAACTGCGTCTTGCGAACCACCAACAAGCAATCCAAGCCAGCGCCAATGCAAACCATTGGAATGCATACGCACGGTGACGATCTGGGCTCATTAACTGTTTCCCAGTTGGCGCCCAGTCGCGCTGATAAAAGCCAGCTACTTCTGGCGCCAGCCGTAATACCCAAGGTTGTAGCGGAATACCCCATTGAGTCGACCAGTAATCAGGATCAATTCGCCCTGCTCGCCACAGACCGCGCGTTAGCTCCGGCTGACCGACCGTAATAAACGCTGAAGGCATCACCGCCGTACCCGAAATACGATCAGCTTGCGCAAAGCTTATTGGCGGCAACTGTCCACCATCGCGATCAGTAGGCAACCAGCCCAAATTCACAAGTACCGCCTCGTTATGTCCCTCTAGCATATAGGCCATATGAATTTCATAACCTGCCCGCCCTTGACGCATTTGGTTATCAAGTGCAACTCGATACTCGGGCAAAAACTGACCACGTAGACGTATAGGTCTGTCAGCCATATCAGCGGGAAGCTCGGCAACATCGGTCAACTCAATCACTGGCAAATCTGAACGATCAACTTGCCGCGCCAGCAGCGCGTCTTTTTCCGCACCCCGCTGCCACTGCCATATTGACAGCGTCAGCAGTAAAGCCAACATAACAACAAATAGAATCCATAGCACTACAGCTGACTTGCTGCGGGGCAAAAACTGCGTGTGCATTTGACGCACTAATTCACCTATTATCCATAGCAGCCGTTTGCGGCTTACTTACCACCAAAAGGGCTTTACAAAATGCTTATAAAATTACTGCTGCTGCTAGGTCTTGTGCTGATGGTCTGGCAGCTCATCGCAGGGCTGCGCGCATTACGCAGAGGCGACAAAAACGACCCAGACAAGCTTATGAAAGCTTTACGTTGGAGAGCCGTTATTGCCGCCATCATTATTGCCTGTTTATTTGTGTTTGGAGCTACCGGGTTGCTGCAGCCCCATACACTCTAGTTATAACCAGTACACCACCACAAACAAGAATAACCAAACAACGTCAACAAAGTGCCAATACCAGGCAGTTGCTTCAAAAGCGAAGTGATTGTCTGGTGTTAGATGACCCTTGATTGAACGCAGCAACATCACAATAATCATGATGGTACCAATGGTTACGTGCACGCCGTGAAAGCCAGTCAGCATGAAAAAGGTGGAACCATAAATACCAGACTGCAGGGTTAGCCCCAAATCACGGTAAGCGTGAATATATTCGTAAACTTGGCAGCCCAAAAAGATCACACCCAATGCTGCAGTAATCGCCAAGTAGTTGATTTGTTTTTTGCGATCGCCCTTCAGCAAAGCATGGTGCGCCACAGTTAACGTTAGTGATGACGTTACCAAAATGACCGTATTGATAAACGGCAAACCCCATGGCCCCATGGCATTTGTCGTACCGCCATCGGGCATTTTCAGCAACGGCCATAAGGCTTGAAATTGTGGCCAGAGCACTTCGTGCGTCATCACGCCTTTGCCTTCACCAGCCAACCAAGGAATGCTTAACCAACGCGCATAAAACATGGCGCCAAAAAAGGCCGCAAAAAACATAACTTCAGAGAAAATGAACCACGTCATGCCTTGGCGGTAAGACTGATCCATTTGCACCGAATTTTTATTGCTTAAACTTTCTACAATGGTGTCTCGAAACCAAAAAAACATTAGGCCGAACACACCCAAGACGCCAACTGGAAGTAAGAAGTTTAAGGTGCCTTCGTTTGGCGCAATACCGGACAAGCTATTGCTTTGGATGACGTTGGCCAGACCAATCACAAAGATAAATAAAATAAATGAACCTACAAACGGCCATGGGCTAGCCGCTGGAACATAATAACTCGTTGGCTTTTCACCCGCTTTTGTGGGTTCAACTGCAGAAGACATGACGCACTCCTTTATTGTTTTAATCTATCGTCAGCCGGCGTCGGCTTGACGATAAAAGCGATAAGCTAATGTCACGGTACCAATTTGTTTAGGCAATGCTGGGTCTATATAAAACACCAACGGCATGTCCATACTTTCCCCTGCCGCCAAGGTTTGCTCAATAAAGCAAAAGCACTCAGTTTTCTTTAAGTGTGCTGCACCAGCAGAAGGTGCCACACTAGGAATCGCTTTACCGGTAACTGGCACACTCGCTTGGTTGGCAACAGAGAAGTTCATCTGATGAATCTCGCCCGGATGGACCTTCATCACGCGTCGTTCGCTGGTAAACTGCCACGGCAGGCCTGAATCAACAATGGTGATGAACTCAACCGTAATTTCACGGTCTAAATCTACCGAAGTCGATTCGCCCGCAGCCATCGCTGATGGCTTCCCGTTCAAACCAGTGATCTCGCAAAACACGCGATAAATCGGTGGCATAGCAAAAACGGCAAACACAAACATCAGCAGCACACCACCAGTCATCCAGATCAGTTGCTTACGTGCTGCAGGTGTTTGTGTCATCGTCAAATTCCTTACTTAACTACAGGTGGTGTTTCGAAGGTGTGATAAGGCGCTGGGCTAGGCACAGTCCACTCTAAACCTTCTTCCGCTTCCCATGGGTTTGCCGTTGCTTTGGGCTGGCGCTTCAGGGTGAACAATACCGCGATGAAGAACAGCTGGCTGGCACCAAACCAGAAACCACCAATCGAAATCCAGAAGTTCAAGTCAGCAAACTGCATGGAGTAGTCAGCGTAGCGACGTGGCATACCGGCTAGTCCCACAAAGTGCATTGGGAAGAACAGCAGGTTGACTGACAACAACGAGCTCCAGAAGTGCATCTTGGCCCAGAACGTGCTGAACATGTGACCAGACCATTTCGGCAACCAATAATAGGCCCCGGCAAAAATGGCAAACAAGGAGCCAGAGACCAAGACATAGTGGAAATGCGCCACCACAAAGTAGGTGTCATGGTATTGATAATCCGCCGGAGTAATCGCCAGCATCAGACCAGAGAAACCACCAATGGTGAACAATACCACAAAGGCCAAAGCAAACAGCATGGGCACTTCGAAGCTCATCGAACCACGCCACATAGTGGCAACCCAGTTAAATACTTTGACGCCTGTGGGCACGGAAATCAGCATCGTCATATACATGTAGAACAACGATCCTGCCAACGGCAGACCGGTAGTAAACATGTGGTGAGCCCAAACCACGAATGACAGTAACGCAATGGATGCCGTGGCATACACCATAGAGGCATATCCAAACAGCGGCTTACGTGCAAACACGGGGATGATGGCGGAGACAATACCGAAGGACGGCAAAATCATAATGTAGACTTCAGGGTGACCAAAGAACCAGAAAATATGCTGGAACATAACGGGGTCACCACCACCAGCGGCATCAAAGAAGCTGGTGCCAAAGTGACGGTCGGTCAACATCATGGTGACTGCACCAGCCAATACTGGCATGACGGCAATCAACAGGAATGCGGTAATTAACCAGGTCCATACAAACAACGGCATCTTCATCATGGTCATGCCAGGAGCACGCATGTTGAGGATAGTAACCACAACGTTGATTGCACCCAAAATGGATGAAATGCCCATTAAGTGAACGGAGAAAATGAACAGATCGGTACTGGCAGGGCCGTAGGTAGTCGACAACGGCGCGTAGAAGGTCCAACCGAAGTTAGGCGCAGGACCCATGCCTAACAACGACATAATGACCGAACCAATCAGAATGGCGAAGGCAAATGGCAACAACCAGAACGAGAAGTTGTTAAGACGTGGTAACGCCATATCTGGCGCACCAATCATCATCGGCACCATCCAGTTCGCAAAACCAGTAAAGGCAGGCATGATGGCACCAAACACCATTAACAAGCCGTGCACCGTGGTCATCTGGTTAAAGAAGTCAGGCTGTACCAGTTGCATGCCGGGATACATTAGCTCAGCACGAATAACCATGGCGGCTAGACCACCACAGAGCAACATTAAGAAAGCAAACACCAAGTACATCGTGCCGATGTCTTTGTGGTTGGTGGTGGTGAACATGCGGACCAAAAACGGCTTCAGCTCGTGATGATGATCATGGTCTGCATGGGCTACATTCGACATGCTGTTATCTCCACTCATTGCGCAAACTCCGACGGCTGGACTAAGTCGCCGGTGTCATTACCCCAGGCGTTACGTTCATAGGTTGTAACAGCTGCCATTTCTCGCGCTGTCAAAATTGCTTTCCAGCCTGGCATGGCGTTTTTGCCATCTAAAATAATGTTGATATGATCTTGACGGCCAGCTTCGGTAGTCGCCATCGGACTGTCTTTGAGCGCAGGAAACATGGGTGGCAGACCAGCGCCATTGACTTGGTGACAAGCAGCACAACGTGCCACATATACGGCCTCACCCTCTTTCATGGCATCAGCCAAGCTTGGAAACTTATAATCCACAGATGCTGCTGCAGCTTTAGCTTCTTCGGCGGAACGAATTTTTGCGTCAGCTAACCAGGCTTCGAAGTCTGCGGGCGACTTCGCTTCAACCACAATTGGCATAAAGGCATGATCTTTACCGCAAAGCTCAGCACAACGACCGCGGTAAATACCTTCTTTACCTACTGGCACATTGGTCCACAGCTCGTTGATAAAGCCGGGAATCGCATCTTTCTTAATAGCAAAGTCTGGCACCCACCAAGCATGGATGACATCGTCAGCAGTCAATAGAAAACGAATTTTTTTGCCCGTTGGAATAACTAACGGACGATCAACTTCAATCAAATAGTGAGGGTTCGCTTCAAAATCTGGCAAATTGGATTTGCCAAAACCTTTACCTTGTCGCTCCCATTGTTCGCGAGGCGTCGACAGAGATGACAAAAAGCCAACACTTACGTCTTTGTCATCACCATAGGTTAGGTACTCGTAATGCCACTTCCACTGCGAGCCGGTGACTCGAATCGTCAACTCAGACTCACTGGAGTCGTCCATCGCGATCAGGACTTTGGTGGCAGGCACAGCCATCGCAATCAAAATCACAAAAGGGATAATGGTCCAAATAACTTCCACAGTTGTACTTTCGTGAAAATTAGCAGGCTTGACGCCACGCGACTGACGGTGGCGCAAAATCGACCAGAACATCAGACCAAAGACGACTAGGCCAATGGCAATACAGATATAGAGAATAGTGCGGTGAAGATCAAACACCTGTTGGCTGATATCGGTAACGCCTCGGGGCATATCCCAACCAGAAGCAAAAACCGGTGAAGAGAACAACAACATGAATAGAGGAAAAAGACTGAGACGTCTTTTCACTAATAACTTCCGCATGCAACAACCCTCGTTTGGTGTCAGACCAGACGGTTGGGCATACACTGAAGACCCTCGGGTGTTTCGGGCCCTACAGTGCGCCCACCTCTTATTTTTAAATAATGCGCAAAAGAGTATGGCGAGCGGCGCCTAATGTCCAGTCAGTCACGCTCATTTGCAGTAAAGAAATGACAAAAAGTCAAATTGACATAAACCTTTCATCTAAACGTCATTGCAGGCAAACGGTACTTTGGGTATCTTGCCCGCAATATCAATGCAGGTCATGACCATTTTGGCGAATATTAACCTGCACACCATCGACGGCAAGAGAACCTCATCATGGCTGCAATACTTGTCTTAAATGGCCCAAATTTGAATCTTTTAGGCAGTCGTGAGCCTGGCATATATGGCAACACACGACTCGCTGACATTGAGCTCAATTTACGCACTCAAGCTGCGATGGCCAATCAATCCATCGACACCTTTCAAAGCAATCACGAAGGTGAGTTAGTTGATCGTGTGCATCTTGCCATTAACGATGGCACACGTTACATCATCATTAATCCGGCCGCTTTCACACACACCTCAGTGGCACTACGTGATGCCCTGCTAGCTGTGGGCATCCCTTTTGTGGAAGTGCACTTATCAAATGTGCACAGCCGAGAATCATTTCGCCAACACTCATACCTGTCAGACAAAGCCATTGGTGTAATCACTGGCTTGGGTCCGATGGGTTACGAGCTGGCTCTGGATTATGTTCTGCGTCAATTAGCAGCAGACGACAAATAAAACAAACTAGGAGTCCTCATGGATATTCGTAAAATTAAAAAGCTGATTGAGCTTGTAGAAGAGTCTGGCATTGATGAGCTGGAAATCACTGAAGGTGAAGAATCTGTGCGCATCGCACGTAATCGCCCGCAAGCACAACCTCAGCAGTACTTTGCGGCACCTCAGGCACACTCTGCACCAACACCAGCGCCTGCTGCTGCCACTGAGCAATCAACCAAAGGCACCGCACCCGCAGCCAGCGAACCAGAAACTCATGGCACTGTTCAACGCTCGCCTATGGTCGGCACATTTTACCGCTCGCCTGCGCCAGGCTCCGCTAAGTTTGTTGAAGTGGGTAGCAGCGTGAAAAAAGGTGATGTGCTGTGCATCATTGAAGCCATGAAAATGATGAACCAAATTCAAGCTGAGCACAGCGGCACCGTAGAAAGCATTTTGGCCGAAGACGGCTTGCCCGTTGAGTTTGATCAGCCACTTTTCACCATCGTATAAGCGGAGATCACCACAATGTTGGATAAGGTGGTCATCGCCAACCGAGGCGAAATTGCATTACGTATTCTTCGTGCTTGCAAAGAAATGGGCATTAAAACTGTCGCCGTATACTCCAAAGCAGACCGCGACTTATTACATGTTCGGCTTGCTGATCAAGCGGTGTGTATTGGCCCGGCAGCAAGCAAGGACTCCTACTTAAATATCCCAGCGTTAATTTCTGCTGCCGAAGTAACCGATGCACAGGGCATCCACCCCGGTTATGGCTTTTTGGCAGAGAATGCCGACTTTGCTGAAGCCGTCGAAAAATCCGGCTTTACCTTTATTGGACCACGCGCTGAATCAATCCGCCTGATGGGCAATAAGGTCTCGGCCATTGAAGCCATGAAAAAAGCTGGCGTGCCTACCGTGCCAGGCTCGGACGGCCCGGTGACCGAAGAAAGCGCAGTGGCAATTGCCAAGCGCATCGGACTACCCGTCATTATCAAAGCGGCTTCCGGTGGCGGCGGTCGTGGCATGCGGGTAGTGCATCAAGAAAGTGAAGTGTTATCTGCACTCTCTATTACACGATCAGAAGCCGGTGCGGCATTCGGTGATGACACCGTGTACATGGAAAAGTTTTTGCAACATCCACGCCATGTTGAAATTCAAGTCATTGGTGACGGCGAAGGTCGTGCTATTCATTTAGGTGATCGTGACTGCTCGCTGCAACGCCGACACCAAAAAGTGGTTGAAGAAGCGCCGGCGCCCGGCATTCCTGAACACAGCCGCCAGGCCGTTTATGCAGCCTGTATTAAGGCCTGCGAATTGATGAAATATCGTGGCGCCGGCACTTTTGAGTTTTTGTATGAAGACGAAAACTTCTACTTCATTGAAATGAATACTCGCGTGCAAGTGGAACACCCAGTCACCGAAATGATCACTGGTGTCGATATCATCCAAGAGCAGCTGCGTGTAGCGTCCGGTCTTGGCCTATCTGTCACACAAGAAGACATAGTCATTCGTGGCCACGCCATTGAGTGCCGTATCAATGCGGAAGACCCCAAAACCTTTATGCCCTGCCCCGGCAAGGTGAATTACTACCATGCACCTGGCGGCCCTGGTATTCGTATGGATTCACATCTGTATTCGGGCTATAGCGTGCCGCCAAATTACGACTCACTCATTGGCAAACTCATTGCCTTTGGTCCAACACGTGAAATTGCACTGCAACGTACTCGCAACGCTCTTGATGAGATTGTGATTGATGGAATTCGCAGCAATATTTCCTTGCATCGCGATGTCATTCTAAAGGACCCAGGCTTTATAGCCGGCGGTGTCGACATCCACCACCTCGAAAAGAAGCTAGGTTTAAGTTAAATCCAATAGTCAGTCTGGGTGAAAAACACCCAGACTGACTATAAATTCACCAGCAACACGACTACACTGCGCATCCTATTTTTTTGGAGGCCACCATGTCTTGGCTGCAGCTTAAAATTGAAACACAAAAAGCCGACGCAACGCGCTATCAAGATTTGTTAGAGCTCGTTGGTGCTGCTGCTGTACTCATGGAGGACTCAGGCGATCAGCCTTTACTGGAACCACCACCGGGCGCGCAACCGTTATGGGATGCCACCCGAGTTATTGGCTTGTTTGTCGTCGACTCCGAGATGGATGCTGTTGTTGAGTTTATGGAAAACCATCTAGGCCATGCCCTGCCTCCGCATAAAATTGATGTATTAGAAGACAAGGATTGGGAACGTGCGTGGATGGATAACTACCACCCCATGTGTTTTGGTGACCGTTTGTGGGTTGTACCGAGCTGGACACCTGCCCCCAACCCCAATGCCATCAATTTACTGCTTGATCCCGGCTTAGCCTTTGGCACTGGCACTCACCAAACTACAGCGCTTTGCCTTGAGTGGCTGGATGGCCTTGATTTACAAGATGCCGTCGTTGTTGACTATGGTTGTGGCTCTGGCATTTTAGCCGTTGCTGCCCTGTTATTAGGTGCTCGTGAAGCTTGGTGTGTAGACCTTGATCCTCAAGCATTGCTGGCTACACGCGACAATGCCGAACGTAACGGCGTATCGGATCGCGTAAAAGTATTTATGCCAGAAGACATGCCAGCGGTTAAAGCAGACGTCGTAGTAGCCAATATTTTAGCCGGCCCGCTAGCACAACTAGCGGGCACGCTCACCGGCTTTTTAAAGCCAACTGGTCAACTGGCGTTGTCGGGCATTATCACTTCACAAGTCGATGAACTGGTCAGCGCCTACTCACCCTGGTTGGCGTTAGACACGCTGGCCATTAAGGATGAAGACTGGTGCCGACTGTCTGGCCAAATGCCGAGCGCTTGTTGAGCTAACAATGACCACACTTAAGCCAAGCAATGACTTAACCCTGCCGCTGGAGTTGACCAGTGCAAAGGTTGTCAGCCATAGCAAATGGTGGCGGCTAGCATTTGTGTTGGTTGTATTAGTGCTGATAGCTGAGCTGGCTTGGCTGAGTCAAAATTACTGGCTAGCAAAGACCAATGTGCGGCAAGTGATCAATCCAATTTTATCACCCTTGGGATACACCTTACGTCGCCCCGTGCTGACTAATTCATGGCATATCAACCGACTGGCTTTACAGGTAAACCCACTCGACAACCAGTTATGGCAAGGCCAAGCTGTGTTAGCACACCGTGCTGATATTTTACAACCCTGGCCTAAACTCGAGCTGACTCTACGTGATTGGCAAGGCCGCACCATCGCGCGTGGCTTGCTAACGCCAACAGACTATTTACCTGAAAACCTGCCGCCTCGTTATGCTGCCACAGCACTGATTGCCTACAACGAACCGGTCTCGATTCGCTTTGCTATTCGCCTGCCCAAACAAGCCGATGGTCTCACCGCAGCGGTTGAACAAGTAGAACTACGTGCGGTGCAGCCATGAAACCAATACAGATAGGTCCATACACGATTGATGTACCACTGGTATTGGCGCCGATGGCAGGTGTGACTGATCGCCCTTTCCGACAAATTTGCCGGGAGTTAGGTGCAGGGCATGTGGTGTCAGAAATGGTGTCTTCTGAAACACGACTCTGGCATACCAACAAGTCGCGCTTCCGCTTAGACCATACTGGAGAGCCTGGGCCTGTTACCGTGCAAATTGTCGGTTATGACCCTGAGATGATGGCTGAAGCAGCTCGTGAAAATGTAGCGCGTGGCGCGCAGATCATTGACATTAATATGGGCTGCCCGGCCAAAAAGGTTTGTAACCGCTTAGCCGGATCTGCGCTCATGCAAGATGAAAAGCTGGTTGCTGAAATACTTAATACCGTAGTCAAGTCCGTTGATGTGCCTGTCACACTGAAAACACGCACTGGCTGGAATCGAAGCAACCGCAATGGCGTTACGATTGCCAAAATTGCAGAAGATGCAGGCATACAACTGCTAGCGATTCATGGCCGCACCCGAGAAGACAAATATACTGGTGATGCAGAATTTGACACCGTTGCCGCAATTAAACAGGCGGTCAATATCCCTGTTTTAGCAAATGGTGACATTGATACACCGGAAAAGGCGTTAGATGTTCTTGAGCGCACCGGCTGCGATGGTATAATGGTCGGCCGAGGCGCCCATGGCCGACCATGGCTGTTTCGAGAGATCCATCATTACCTCCTAACCAAAGAATATTTGCCACCGCTGGATTTATCGTCGCGAGGACACATCATCCTCCGCCACCTTTCTGCGGTGCATACGTTTTATGGCAAGGAATTAGGTTTGCGTTTTGCGCGCAAACACATGAGCTGGTACAGCGACTTTTTACCTGAGGGAAAATCGCTGTCTCGGCTATTCAACACGTTGACCCAGACTGACGAGCAGCTCGGCTTGGTCACTGATTATTTTTCAATCCCGACACTCTGCCGGCAGCCGGATGCCGCCGCATGAGAGTCCCTAAAATGAGTACTGATTCCAGCATGGACATGTCCGTTATTAAAAAGCCCCTGACCAGCACCAGCACTCGTCCTAACCAGACACTGCGTGATCATGTCGAAATGGCAATGCGTAATTACTTCGCTAATCTTGATGGTGAGCGCGTCAACGACGTATACGAAATGGTACTCGCTGAAGTTGAAACACCCTTGCTTGAAGTTGTGCTTGAGTACACTCGCGGCAACCAAACTCGCGCTTCAGAAATCCTTGGCTTAAATCGTGGCACGCTGCGTAAAAAGCTAAAACAACATGGTTTGATGAACTAATCTGGCGAGTAATGTTATGTCCCAACGTGTGCAGCGTGCGCTTATTAGCGTGTCCGACAAAACCGGCATAGTCGATTTTGCCCGTGAATTAGCCAATCTTGGCGTGCATTTATTATCGACTGGGGGCACCTTTAAGCTCTTGGTGAGTGAAGGCATCAACGTCACGGAAGTCTCTGACTACACCGGCTTCCCTGAAATGATGGATGGTCGTGTCAAAACACTACACCCCAAAATTCATGGTGGCATTTTAGGACGTCGCGGCCAAGATGATGCAGTTATGGCTGCACACGATATTGGTGGCATTGATTTAGTTGTGGTCAATTTGTACCCCTTTGCCGCCACCGTAGCAAAGGCTGACTGCACACTCGCTGATGCCATTGAAAATATTGATATTGGCGGCCCGACCATGGTGCGTTCAGCCGCTAAAAACCACGCTCATGTTGGCATTGTGGTTAGCGCTGACAGCTACAGCATTGTGCTCGATGAAATCAAAGCCAATGGTGGCCTGTCACATAACACACGTTTTGATTTAGCAGTTAAAGCCTTTGAGCACACCGCTGCTTATGACGGCATGATTGCTAACTATTTAGGCGCTTTGGTTGGCGAACAAAAAGCCGACCTGAGCGCACGCGACACCTTTCCACGCACCTTTAATACACAGTTTGTTAAAGCACAAGAAATGCGTTACGGCGAAAACCCGCATCAACGTGCGGCGTTTTATGTTGAAGCGAGTGCTCGCGAAAACTCTGTGGCCACAGCCAAGCAATTACAAGGCAAAGCACTGTCGTATAACAATATTGCCGATACCGATGCCGCACTTGAGTGCGTCAAAAGTTTTGCCAAACCAGCCTGCGTTATTGTTAAGCACGCCAACCCGTGTGGTGTATCAGTTTCCTTGGACGGCATTAAAGCCGCATATGAACTGGCCTATGCTACCGACCCAGAATCTGCATTTGGCGGCATCATTGCATTTAACCGTGAGTTAGACGCAGAGACCGCACAAGCGATTGTTGAGCGCCAATTTGTCGAAGTGATTATTGCACCAAGCATCAGCCCAGCTGCACTCGCCATAACAGCTAGCAAACAAAATGTTCGGGTCATGGCCTGTGGCGAACTACCGGCTCTAGATCAACGTGCTAGTCAGTGGGACTTCAAACGTGTCACAGGTGGTCTGCTGGTGCAGGACCAAGACCTAGGCATGATTAAAGAATCTGACCTAAAAGTAGTTACTCAACGCACTCCCACTGAAGCAGAAATTCATGATTTGATTTTTGCTTGGAAAGTGGCCAAGTACGTTAAATCTAACGCCATCGTTTATGCCAAGAATCGTCAAACCATCGGGGTTGGTGCTGGCCAAATGAGCCGCGTTAACTCAGCGCGTATCGCGGCCATTAAAGCCGAACACGCAGGCCTGCAAGTTGCTGGCGCGGTGATGGCATCCGATGCTTTTTTCCCCTTCCGTGACGGCATTGATAATGCAGCCAAGGCAGGCATTGCCGCCATCATTCAACCCGGTGGCTCGATGCGTGACAACGAAGTGATTGCTGCTGCTGATGAAGCAGGCATTGCCATGGTATTTACCGGCATGCGTCACTTTAGGCATTAATTTAACGCATTGATTTAAGGCGGTTAACTGATGAAAATTTTGCTTTTAGGCTCTGGTGGTCGTGAACATGCTTTGGCCTGGAAAATGGCTCAAGACGCAATCGTCGAGACGGTATTTGTCGCTCCCGGCAATGCTGGCACAGCAACTGAAGCCAAATGCCAAAATGTGGCCATTGATATTCTCGATAACGCTGCGCTGGTGGCTTTTGCGCAAGCTCAATCCGTAGATCTCACTGTGGTTGGCCCAGAAGCTCCGCTGGTAAATGGAGTAGTCAATGCGTTCCAAGCAGCCGGCCTAAAAATTTGGGGGCCAACCCAGTACGCAGCTCAGCTGGAAGGTTCAAAAGCCTTTGCAAAAGACTTTCTTGCACGCCACCAAATTCCTACCGCTTTCTATCAGGTCTTTACCGACACTGACGCCGCATTAGCGTATGTGCGTGAAAAAGGCGCGCCGATTGTAATCAAAGCTGACGGCTTAGCCGCTGGCAAAGGTGTCATCGTCGCCATGACTTTAAACGAAGCCGAAGACGCTATTGTCGACATGTTAGCTGGCAACAAGTTTGGTTCTGCCGGTGCACGTGTTGTCGTCGAAGAGTTTCTTGCTGGTGAAGAGGCATCATTTATTGTCATGGTTGATGGCAGCAATGCACTAGCTATGGCCACTAGCCAAGACCACAAACGTATTGGCAATGGCGACACCGGCCCAAACACCGGTGGCATGGGCGCTTACTCGCCTGCTCCGGTAGTCACTAACGCCGTGCACCAACACGTCATGCAAGACATCATCATGCCAACCGTTAATGGCATGGCGGCTGAAGGCCATCGTTACACCGGCTTTTTATATGCTGGCTTAATGATTGATGAGCAAGGCCACGCCAAGGTCATTGAGTTTAATTGCCGCTTTGGCGACCCAGAAACACAACCTATTATGATGCGCCTGCGCAGCTCATTAGTGAGTCTGATTGAAGCCGGTCTTGCCGGTAAGTTAAATCAAGCACAAGCCGACTGGGATCAGCGCGCGGCATTGGGTGTTGTTATGGCCGCTGAAGGCTATCCCGCCGATGTTCGCAAAAACGATGTTATTAGCGGGCTTGGCCAAGACGATTCCACTAGCAAAGTTTTTCATGCTGGCACCGCACTGCTTGATGACCAAGTTGTTACCAATGGCGGACGTGTACTTTGCGCCACTGGCCTAGGCACAAGCGTATTGGCCGCACAACAGGCAGCATATGCTGCCGCTGCGCGTGTAAGTTGGGCGGGTGAATACCACCGTGATGACATTGGTTATCGCGCAATCGCTCGCGAACAACACTAAGACATGAGTACTGGCTGCACTCGACTATTGAGTCAGCCAGCATCCCCCCAAACGCAGTGAGAGTGTTACAATCGCCGGTTACTATCTAGCCACGGTCATCAGCGAGAAACACTATGGATGAGGCACTGCGTAAGGCGGCGTTGGACTATCACGAATTCCCCCAGCCCGGCAAAATTAGCGTCACCCCCAATAAGCAGCTTAGTAACCAGCGCGATCTTGCGTTGGCCTACTCGCCTGGCGTGGCCGCACCCTGCGAAGAAATTGCACGCGACCCCTCTACTGTTTCTCGTTACACCGCGCGCGGCAACCTAGTCGCGGTCATTACTAACGGCACTGCGGTGCTTGGCCTTGGCGATATCGGCCCATTAGCTTCCAAACCTGTCATGGAAGGCAAAGGCGTATTGTTTAAAAAGTTTGCCGGCATTGATGTTTTCGACATCGAGATCAATGAGCGCGACCCAGAAAAGCTAGTTGATATCATTGCCTCGCTAGAACCTACTTTTGGTGGCATCAACTTAGAAGATATCAAGGCGCCAGAGTGCTTTTATATTGAAAAGAAACTGCGCGAACGCTGCAAAATTCCAGTGTTCCATGATGACCAACATGGCACATCCATTATTGTTGGCGCGGGCCTGCTGAACGCACTGTTATTAGTCGACAAAAAAATTGAAGACATTCGCATCATTTGCTCTGGTGCAGGTGCTGCAGCGATTTCTTGCTTGGACTTATTGGTGTCTCTTGGGGCTCGCCGTGAAAACATTACGGTTTGCGACTCCAAAGGCCCCATCACTACTGAGCGCACGGGTCTAGATGAAAGTAAACAGCGTTATGCGCAAAACACCAGCGCACGTAGTTTAGGCGAACTATTTAAAGACGCCGACATGTTCTTAGGCTTGTCGACTGCTGGCATTGTCAGCCAAGACATGGTCAAGCAAATGGCGCGTGACCCAATTATTTTTGCCCTAGCCAACCCTACGCCAGAAATTTTACCAGAGCTGGCCAAAGCGGTTCGTCCTGACGCCATTATTGCCACGGGCCGCTCGGACTACCCTAACCAAGTTAACAATGCCTTGTGCTTCCCCTATATTTTCCGAGGCGCACTAGACTCTGGCGCAACCACTGTTAACGAAGCAATGAAAATTGCCTGCGTACATGCCATTGCCAAAATGGCACATGCCGAAAGCAGTGATACCGTACTCGGTGAAGCCTTAAGCTTTAGTCGTGAATACTTGATTCCACGACCACTAGACCCTCGCCTCATTATGGCAATTGCTCCAGCGGTTGCTCGCGCAGCAATGGAAACTGGTATCGCCACACGTCCTATTGAAGACTTTGATGCCTATCATCAAAAGCTCTCAGAGTTTGTCTATAACTCGGCGTTTATCATGAAGCCGGTTTATGCCAACGCAAAAGCATCTCCAAAGCGTATTGTGTTCTGTGAAGGTGAAGACGACCGCGTGTTACGTGCGGTACAGGTAGTAGTTGATGAAGGACTAGCTCAGCCATTATTGGTTGGTCGCCCTGCTGTTATTGAAGAACGCATTGAGCGACTTGGTCTGCGCTTAAAACATGGCAGCAATGTCACCCTAATTGATCAAGACAGTGATCCGCGCTTCCGCGAGTACTGGCAGCACTATCACCAAGTCATGATGCGCCGCGGCATTGGTGAAGAGCTGGCAAAACGTGAAACTCGTCGTCGCAGCACCTTAATTGGCTCCTTACTGGTTCACTTTGGTGAGGCTGACGGCTTAATCTGCGGCACCTTTGCCAACTACGGCCTGCACCTGCGTTATATCGATCGCATCATCGGCTTGCGCCCGGAAGCCAAGCGTTATGCTGCCATGAACTTGCTGATGCTTGAAAACCGCACAATCTTTATTGCTGACACTTATGTCAATCCAAACCCAACAGCAGAAGAGTTGGCGGACATGACCATTTTGGCTGCTGAATCAGTCCGCAACTTTGGCATTACACCGAAGATTGCACTGTGCTCACATTCCAACTTTGGTGGTGAAGAAACTGAAAGCGCTGCCAAAATGCGCAAAGTGTTTGAGCTATTGATGGCGCGTGCACCAGAGCTTGAGTTTGAAGGTGAAATGCATGGTGATGCTGCGTTAGATGAAAGCATTCGCAACAGCCTGTTCCCGAACTCGCGTCTTAAAGGTGCAGCCAACCTACTGATCATGCCAAATGTGGATGCTGCTAACATTTCCTTTAACTTGCTTAAAACCGCTAGTGGCAATGGCATCACCGTTGGACCTATTCTGCTCGGTGCATCCAAACCTGTTCACATTCTGACACCAAGCGCTAGCGTACGCCGCATTGTGAACATGACGGCATTGGCAGTGGCTGAAGCCAACGCTCGCAGCTGACACAATGAGCACTCTGGTGTAGTCTGCCGTCATGAGTGCTCATCGCTTGTTAACAACAAAAGCCATGCTTCTGAGCATGGCTTTTTGTTTTTGTTTATTGCTCAGTCTGCCATTAAAAGCGGCCGTATTGCCGCTGCATGAGACATCAGCTAATCAGTCCGTCACACCATGGCTAAGTATTCATAACACCGTTGACGACAGTATTCTGCCAGCCCAGTTAGCTCGCACCGGTTGGCAGCCTTATAACAGGCCACTACTACATGTCGGCCTAACCACTCACAGCCAATGGTTTCGCCTACAGATCAATAACACGGGGGCTGAAACCACACGCATTCTGCAGTTCAAACGTGCTGCCTTTGCCCACATTTACCTCTATAGCCAAACCAAACAAGGTGATGTGTTATTTCGTGAGGCAGGAAGTGCCAGCGCACAACAACGTGGTGATGCCGACGTACCCGGATATGGCTTCCGCCTACATATACCAACAGGCTTCTCGGAACATATATTTAGAGTCCAGTCAGACTTCCCGCTCAATAGCCCAGTAGTGCTTGGTACCAGCAATGAAATGCTGCGTGGCGCACAAAACAGTGCCGGTTTTTTTGGCGCAGCTTTAGGGTTTGTCGGCGGCTCTCTTTTAGCACTATTCAGCATTGGTCGAATTAGCTTAAGCCTACGTCTCATTTTTAGTTTTTTTATCGCCGGTATTATTTTTCTTGCGATGACTGATCGTGGTGTGTTCGGCACATGGTGGCTTAACTTTCCTAATAGCCAGCCATTGTATTTAGTGCTGAACTCTTTATTACTGAGCGCACTGCATGTTTGGTTGTATGCATCTATTTTGATGGCATTACGGCTGAAACCCAACGCTGTCAGCAAGCACTTACTGGCACTGCTTGCGAGCATTATGCTGGTTCTGCTTATTACCCTAACGTTACCAACACACTGGGCCGCCATTAGCGCACTTTTTGTACCGCTGGCTGCCAGCATTTGTGCAGCCACAATTCTGCTTTGGCATAAACGGCACTTTCAACCTGCACCAACTGCTATACGCCATGTTACAACCGCAGCCCTACTCAACTCCCTACTGCAAGGCATACTGCTGCTCAATCAAACTAGCTGGCTGCTAGGTGGCTTTGAGCCCTACCAGCTACACTTGGCCGGGCATATTTTATTGCTACCATGGCTTATTCTGGCGCTTAAAAATGCTCAGCTAGTACCTGTCCCTGCTAAACATCCACCCATTCAACCCGCCAAAGTTCCCCCTCGTCAGCGCAACAATGACATGCCGCCCACAGTATTAATTGTGGAAGACAATGAATGGGTTAGACAGGTGTTATCTGGCCTATTAAAAAAGCTGGGCTGCAACACCCTGATTGCATATAACGGTGAAGAGGCGCTGCACTTTCAAGATCAGCGCAATATCGATTTAGTACTAATGGACTGTGATATGCCGGTATTAGATGGCATTTCGGCAACACAGTTATGGCGACAATATGAGGCCGGCTTAGGACTACCAAACACGCCCATTTTAGCGGTCACTGCACATGTTTCTGCCGATATGCGCCAACAAACCCAAGAGGCTGGTATGAATGACTTTTTAGCCAAGCCCGTTGATTTGCGCCTATTGCGCCGAGCCTTGCAGCGCTGGGTGCCAAACTACAACAACTAAGCCTGTGCTACCGGCCCTCGTGACCGAACCTCATTAGCCGGAATAGCCGTTGTTAACCAAGCCTGATTTGATTTAAACGTTTTTAGCGGCTGTGTTTCGCCTCGCTTATACAAAGTCATGGTTAAGCTAGCAAAAGGTGTCATTTTAATCACCCGCCGCCCACCAAGAGGCAACCGCTCGTTCATGGCAGCCCATGGCACCAAACGTGGGTTGCCGCCATCCACCATAAGTTCTAGGCGATAGCTCTTATTGACTAAGCTGGCCTGCCAACGGAAGTTGTCCAAGCGTGGCGCATCTACGGTTAGTGCAGGCAACCAACGATCAAAAACAAGTTGTTCCTGACCGATTTGTACACGTGCAAAACTAAGCGCCAAGGGTTCACGAGATTGCCACTGACTAGCTAAGGCATGACCATAGGCAAATAAACTAACCGCTTCATTTTGCTGAAACTGTTGTGCATGCACTTGCACAAATCCAGGTGCTACTGCTTTTCCCCAGCGCTGTGCCATCGCACCACTGAAAGCGCCAGCAACAGTTAAGCCAGCGGCCGTCAACTGACCATCGAAATGACAGGCCTGCACAGAGGCCGCATCAAATAAACCACTTAATGATGAGCCAGATGCATCGTTAACACGACGGCTCAACTGCCACTGCGCTGAACCATAAGAGGTAAATAAGCGCCCTTGCGATTGTTGATTTTGCTCAGTCCAAAAGCTGCCTGACTCAACATTTTGCTGCTGCTGTAACCAGTCTGTCGACAGCTTACCCGGTGCTTCTGGGCAAAGCTCTTGCACCAAGGCTGTCTCGATAGGCTTACGCGTAAACACAATCAATGAGGCTTCGCGCAAGGGAGATGACAGCGGACGTGCTAACACCTGTTGGCGTAGCCAAAACGCTTGTTCGTTACGGTTACACCAACCCCATTGCAGAAATTGATCAAAACCACCCTGCCAACGTGGTTGGTGGGTGCGAAACAAAGTTGTTTTCATGAAGTCTAATATTTATCGAAATGAACTGGCAGCTGAGCTGTTTGCGGAACAGGAGCCTGAGCATAGTCATAACCGAACTGAACTTCCAGTCGCAAGGTAATAGAGGCCTCATTTTTCCAGTTTTGTTCGCGCTGCTGTGTTAAACGTGGCTCTAACTCATAAAACAGCCAGTCACGCATAAAGCGTTGGCGGTAACGAGTCCAAACAAACCGAGATTGATCCTGCCATTTTGGCTTTGATACACCCTCTTGCCCAACTCCAACAGACCATGCCCCATGTTGCTTTAAAGAATGGGCATACAACACACCACGGCCCCATAGAACACCTTGCTCAAACTCTTCTTCGCGGTAATCAACATTGTGATAAATCATGCCAACGCCTTGCTCAGAAAACGCATGAGAGTAATCAACCTCATTGATTGCGCGCACTTTTTCTTTGACGCCATAACGCAGGGTTTGACTGACGCGAATTTGGTCTTCGCTCGACAGCGCCCAAGACTGGCGATAACGCAAACGAGCAAACACATCAGGCCCAGAGCGCACGCCAAGATCAGCATCAACACGAAATCGCTCTAAGGATTTAAGTAAATAACGCAGAGATAACGCTGAATCATTTTCATTGCTTAACTGACGAACTGATTCAGACTCGGGTCGTTCATCCTCAAAAACCAAGGCAATGCGGCGATTTAATTTGGGCAATGCTAATTTAGCGCGCAGCCTAATGGCTGTAGTGAGATCACCTTGATCCGTGACTCTAAAATCGGTAATTGCACGCAGATAGGCTTTAGCAATTTCATCTTCCGCTGGATCACCAAACCAATCATCCAGCCAACGCACAGTTGACTGTGTTCGGCTATCAACCAGGCAGTGTGGGTAGTCGGCCCACCCCATGAAGTCGCCGGACTTGTCACGCTGCAAGCAGGATTCAGCAGCAGAATTGGCATGAACAGACTGAGTTGCCAGCACAGCACATGTGCTGAGAACAAAGCAGAATAACCGTTGACGAATCATCAGCGCTCTCCTTGTAGAGCCTGTGTTCAATCAATCTGTCACAAATAATTGTAAATAACTAGTGTGAAATCGTTATCAAAAGAAAGCCCCGATAAACGGGGCTTTCTTAACAAGATCAATACATTAGAAGCTTGATGCCTGCAGGTCCATAAGCACATCAGAACCTGCGTTAATTGACGCAACGCGGCTATGTAACTGCGGCAACATGCGGCTAAAGAAGAAGCGCGCAACAACTAATTTGTCCTGATAAAAACCATCGTCTTTAGCAACACTGGCCTGCGCCATCAACAACCACATATGGGCATACGTCAGTAGGCCAAAGGCATGCAAGAAATCAACTGCTGCGGCATTTACTTCATCAGCGTTACGAGCAGCTGCATCCGTAATCCAAGCAGTCACCTCAGCGATGCGATCAGCAGCTTCATTGGTTGCTTGCGCAAAGCTTGCTAATGCTGGTTCAGACTGTGTTTGCGCAATCAGTGCACGAACTTCATCAAGGTATTCGTAAACATAAGCACCACGATTACGCACAAGTTTACGACCGACTAAATCCATCGCTTGGACGCCGTTGGTACCTTCATAGATTTGCGCGATGCGGGTGTCGCGCACCAGCTGCTCCATACCCCATTCACGAATAAAGCCATGGCCACCAAACACTTGCTGAGCTTCAACACAGGCTTCAAAGGCTTTATCCGTCAGGAATGCTTTAGCCACCGGTGTCATTAACGCTACACGATCGGCCGCAGCGGCTTTTTCAGCTGCATCTTCGCTGTATTTTGCCAAGTCTAAGTACTTCGACACATACATGGCAAAACAGCGACCTGCTTCATTGTGGGCACGTACATTGAGCAACATACGACGCACATCAGGATGCACTAAAATGCTGTCAGCAGCTTTTTCTGGTTGTTTAGCACCAGTACCCGAACGACCTTGCAAACGATCTTTAGCGTACTGAGCCGCGTTCTGGTAGGCCACTTCAGAAGCACCAATACCTTGCAGACCCATAGACAAACGTTCGTAGTTCATCATCACAAACATGGCTGCCAAACCTTGGTTGATTTCACCTACCAACCAACCTTTAGCGCCATCAAAGTTCATTACACAAGTTGCTGATGCTTTGATGCCCATCTTGTGCTCGATATTGCCAGCAGATACTGGGTTACGTGCGCCAACCGAACCATCTTCATTCACCAAGAACTTAGGCACGAGGAACAACGAAATCCCTTTTGAGCCTGCCGGTGCATCTGGCAGCTTTGCCAGCACCAAATGCACAATATTGCTAGCCAGGTCATGCTCACCACCGGTGATGAAAATTTTGGTACCGGTAATGCTATAGCTACCATCTGCTTCCGGCACAGCCTTAGTCTTAATGATGCCTAAGTCAGTACCAGCATGTGGTTCGGTTAAGCACATGGTGCCAGACCATTCTCCTGAATAGATTTTTGGTAAATAACGTTCATTAAGCTCATCACTGGCATGATTCGCCATGGCTAATGCCGCGCCGATACCCAGCAATGGGTACAGTGCAAACGATGGGTTGGCCGCAAACAAAATTTCTTCGGTCATCACCGTGACCATTTTTGGCATGCCAGCACCGCCCCAGCGAGGATCCGCACCTAAACCAATCCAACCACCGTCGCCATATTCACGGAAGGCCTCTTTAAAGCCTTTAGGCGTTGTGACTTCACCGGCATTGAACTGAGCACCTTCTTCATCACCCGAACGATTCAACGGGAAGATCAGGTTTTCATTGATTTTGGCAGCTTCTTCCAAGATCGCATCAACCACATCACGGCTGACATGCTCGGACAATGCAGGCAAACGTGCCCACAGTTGCTCAGCTTGAAAAACGTCATCAAGTACAAAACGCATATCGCGTAACGGGGCTTTAAAAACTGGCATGGAATACTCCCAACTGGCAAAGAGAAGCCCGCAAAGCGGGCTTCTGGGTACATCATTTAGGCATTAATTAGAAAGCAAATGCTTCACTTTCTAAGTCCATCAACACGTCCACACCGCCGTCAATAATTTCGGCATGTGACTTGGTGCGTGGCAGCAACTTCTTGAAATAGAACTGCGCTGTTTTGACTTTAGCTTGGTAGAACGCGGCATCGCCTTCGCCTGCTGCAATCTTATCTTGCGCTACTTTGGCCATCCACGCCCATAAGTAAGCAAACACGGCATAACCGGAATACATCATGTAGTCGACTGCGGCAGCACCGGCCTCATTCGGATTTTGCATGGCTTTCATGCCAATCTTCATGGTCAGGTCGCCCCACTCTTTGTTGATAGCAGCCAATGGAGCAATGAATTGCGCCATGTCAGCGTTGTCTTTATTGGCTTCACAGAACTTATGCACGATCTTGGTGTAATTACGCAGCATAGCGCCCTGTGTTTGCAGCACTTTGCGACCCAACAAGTCCAATGCTTGAATCTGTGTGGTGCCTTCATACAACAGCGCAATACGGGTATCACGAACAATTTGTTCCATGCCCCACTCACGAATAAAGCCGTGGCCACCATAAATCTGCACACCGTGGTTCGCCGCTTCGTAACCAGTTTCAGTCAAGAAAGCTTTGCCAATTGGTGTTAAGAATGACAACAGATCATCCGCTGCTTTTTTAGCTTCTTCATCAACCACACCACCTTCGATGATGTCAGTTTGAGTCGACATCCAGTAGCACAGCAAACGGCCAGCTTCAGCAAATGCTTTTTGTGTCAGCAACATTTGACGCACAGCAGGGTGAACAATAATCGGATCAGCTTCTTTCTCTGGCGCTGCTGGGCCTGTTAAAGCACGCATTGCCAAGCGGTCACGGGCATATTCCAAAGCACCTTGGAAAGAACCTTCAGCCGCACACAAACCCTGAACCGCAGTACCGATACGGGCAGTGTTCATGAATGTGAACATGCAGTTCAAGCCACGGTTTGGTGGGCCAATCAAATAACCTTTGGCGCTATCAAAGTTGATCACACAGGTCGCAGAGGCTTTGATACCCATCTTGTGTTCAATCGAACCACAGGTGACTGTGTTGCGCTCGCCCACACCACCATCAGCGGTTGGCATGAACTTAGGCACGATAAACAGAGAAATACCTTTTGTGCCTTTAGGTGCGTCGGGCAAACGCGCCAATACAATGTGTACGATGTTTTCTGTCAGGTCATGCTCACCAGCAGAAATAAAAATTTTGGTGCCAGTAATGGAGTATGAACCGTCAGCATTTGGCTCAGCTTTAGTACGGATAATGCCTAAGTCAGAACCAGCGTGCGACTCTGTCAAACACATGGTGCCAGACCAAGTGCCTTCATTTAGCTTGGTCAGGTAAGTTTCTTTCTGGTCAGTTGTGCCATGGTTTTCGATGGTACGAATAGCGCCATGTGACAGGCCTGGGTACATACCAAATGACCAGTTTGCAGTGCCCATCATTTCGCTGAAAGCGATACCAACGGTAGGTGGCAAACCTTGACCGCCATGCTCTGGGTCGGCTGCCAACGAGGCAAAACCTAACTCAACAAACTTGGCATAAGCTTCTTTGAAGCCTTTTGGCGTAGTAACAACGCCATTATCAAACTGGCAGCCTTCTTCATCACCAGAACGATTGATTGGCGCCAACTCGCCTTCACAAAACTGCGCGCCAGCTTCGATAACACTATCAATCAATTCACGATTGGTGTCTTGAAACTTAGGAAGCTGTTGATAGACCGACTCCAAGCCCAGCATATCGTGCATGACAAACTGCATATCGCGTAATGGAGCTTTGTATTGAAATGCCATAATAAAAACCTCTAAAAACGGGCGGCGGCCCTGTCGTCTGGTTATTCCAAGCTAAACGCCAATCAATTAATGGCGAAAAAGTTTAGCAAGTGTAATGAATAATGAAGCGTCAACACAGACACAAACGTGACTGACCATTCACGCTTTCTTCTTACGACACAATGCTAGCATTTGCTGGATGTCGGCTTAATGAACAAAACCGCATCAAGACTAACCTCTCTTTAACAAAGCTAGAACAGCCAACTCAGCCTGTTGCCGCACAACCGGCGCATTCATATTGGGCTCAAAGGGAAACACTGCAAGGCATGGTGCCGGCAGCCATTGCTGCAGAGTGGCAATGTTTTCTTGCTGATACTGCATAGGCTGCTCAGCGCAATTGGCTACCCAGCCAACTAAATTTAAACCATCTCGGAGGATGACTTCGGCTGTCAACAATGCAGCGTTTAAGCACCCTAAACGCAAATTAACCACCATCACCACCGACAAGTTTAACTGCTTAGGCAGTGCCGATATAAACTCGCGCGAATTCAGTGGCACGCGCCAGCCGCCTGCACCTTCCACCAAGCCAAAATCTGGTCGATGACTTAAGCTTCCACGCAGCATGCCGACTAAGCGTTGCGCATTAAGTTGGCGCCCCTCTTCCGCAGCTGCAATATGTGGCGCACACGCCGCCTTCAAGGCAATCGGATTAACCTCGTCATAACTCAACTTTATGCTGCTTGCCGACATCAAACTTAAAGCGTCAGCATTGCGTAGGCCTTCTGGTGTTGACTCACAGCCAGCTGCAACCGGCTTTAAACCTAGGCTGCGATACCCTAAACCTGCCGCTGCCGCCAATAGCGCTGAAGCCACATAGGTTTTACCCACATCGGTATCAGTGCCGGTTATAAAAAATGTTGTCATGAGATCAACCTAAACTGTTTTTAACATGGCTTGTTAGCCCGCAATACACACTGCCAAACCTGATAATGCAATGGGATACCCTGCGCTTTTCGCTCTTGTTCAAGGCGAGACTTAAGCGCATTTAAATAAGATGCCCCGCGCAAATGATTAGCTGCTTGGTCACGCGCGGTCACACCCATATGACGCACTGCAGACAACCATGCATCCGCATCGGGAAAAAAGTCCACATATTGCAACTGCTGCTGATGACTAATACTAAAGCCAGCTAACTCAGCAGCTGTTTGCCAACGTGCTACCGCCTGCAAGGGCTCACCCTGCTGCGCCTCAGCCAAACGTCCGGGCAGGCTGCCCTGCACAGGAACCGCTAAAATGGCCAGCCCATCCGCTTGTAGTACACGCGCTAACTCCTGCATCGCCGCTTGCGGCTGCAAACTCCAATGCAGCGCAAAATTGCTGATCACAACGTCTAGGCTATTTGACCTAATGGGCAACGCCAGTGCATCAGCACATAGGCGTGTAATGCACTGATGTAACAAACCAGCACTCGTCAGCATGGCTGGGCTAATGTCGATCGCAATATGGGATGTGATCGCAGCGTTGTTCGACGCCACTAACTGCTGCAATAAATAACCAGTGCCACAGCCAATATCGGCCAGCCGTGTCGGATCCGATAACGACTGCTGCAACAGCAGGGTCAACAAGTCATCCGCACTGCGATGCTGAGCCTGCGCCAAGTCATGATATTGGCCGGCAGCACGGTCAAAACGCTGCCTAACCTTGCGCTGCCAACGCAGATTAATGTGCGCTGACGAAGTCATTAAAAGCTCGCAAAAACACCTCGGGCTGCGCCAAAAACGGGGCATGCCCACTGCCTTCAATAATCGCCAGCTGCACACTCGGCTGTAGCTGCTTGATGGCATCTCCGGCCGACACTGGCACTAAATAATCGCGATCACCTAAAATTAATTGGCAAGGCACAGCAAGCTGCTGCCACGCTGAGCGCTGATCAACATCACTGAGTATTTGCAAGCCTGCGGCCAAGGCCTCCGGTGCCGGCAAGCCTTGCAGATATAAAATATCCTGTAAAAACCGAATGTCTTCACGCATGCGATCCGAACCACGGCATTGCAGTGATAAAAAACGAATCAAAGTGCCGTCACGCTCTTCTTGGTAATTATCACGGAACTGGGCAAATACATGCTCAGGCATGGCATGTGGCCAATCTGGCTTTTGCACAAAACAGGCATTAGCCGCAATTAATGACAACGCCTGTACTCGTTCAGGAAAACGCTGAGCAATTGCTAAGGCAACATGCGCACCCAAAGACCAGGCCAACCAAGTCGCTTTTTGTGGAGCCACCGTAAGCACTTGCTGCACTAAAAAGTTTAAATCGTAATGACCTTTTGGCAGTGGACTACGCCCCATACCAGGCAAGTCAATCACAGTCACTTGAAAGTGTTGTAACAGCGCCGGCACCACCGGATCCCACACCACCGAATGCAGCCCCCAGCCATGCAGCAAAACAAGATCAGGCGCCTGTGCACCGGCAGCTCCGGTACAGGCATATGTATCGTAATAAAGCGTTAATCCAGACATTATTTACTCATGCTTAAAATGATCAACGAGGTCTGCCATTACCTCCAACAACTCATCAACTGACTGCTGGTCATGCCCGGCCGACAAGGTAATACGCAACCTTGCAGTACCTACTGGAACCGTCGGTGGACGAATAGCACTAACCAGAAAACCACGCTGCCGCAGTGCTTGCGCCAAGGCCAAGGCGCGCTGAGCCGAGCCCACTAATACCGGCTGAATCGGTGTAAAGCTTGGCAACAAGGCCCAACCCTGTTGCAACAAACCCGAGCGCAACCGGTTGATTAGCTGGTTTAAATGTTGCCGGCGCCAATCTTGGCTCTCAACAAGCTGCAAGGATTTACGCATTGTTGCAGCCCATGCCGGCGGCAACGCTGTGGTGTATATCGCAGGTCTGGCTAATTGCTGAATCATCTCGACTAAGTCTTTTGGCCCCGCCACAAAAGCACCATAACCACCAAATGCCTTACCTAACGTACCTATTCGTAGCGCCACTGCATCAGGACTAAGTCCGGCAGCAGACACCGTGCCGCGACCACCAACACCGATAACACCAAGAGCATGCGCCTCATCTAATAACAGCAAGGCGCTGTATTGCGCACTGACTTCCACTAGTTGCTGAACCGACGCAACATCGCCATCCATACTGAAGACGCCATCACTGGCCACTAAGCTGCGACGTGCATTACTCGCAGCCATACGACGCTGAAGATCGGCACAGTCATTATGTGCATAACGTTGCTGCCTGGCACCACTGGCCAGTCCACCATCTAATAACGAGGCATGATTAAGTCGATCTTGAAATACCGCGTCACCTTTGCCCAACAAAGCGGTTAACACGCCCATATTGGCCATATAGCCGCTACCAAAAAGCAAAACCGCCTCAACTCCCAGCCAGCTTGCTAACTCTTCTTGCAGCGCTTGATGCTCATGATGATGGCCACACACCAATGCCGCCGAACCGGCACCTACACCATCACGTGTAATAGCTTGTTGCGCGTAATGCTTTAGCTCATCGTCGTTGGCTAGGCCAAGGTAATCATTACTGCAAAAATTATGCAGCCACTGGCCCTGCAGCAGCACCCGTGTTGATTGCGCCGAATCCAAGGGCTGCTTTTGACGCCAAAGGCTTTGCGCTAAACGCTGCGCTTTTTCTTCAGCCAACCAACCAGACCATGACAACGGCACAGATTTCATCAGCGCATTAACTAGCTTGCATGGCATCATGCCAAAGCGTTGGGCGCGGCATGGCAGCAGTTAATGGTTGTTGTTCCGCAGCTGCAAATGTCTCTGACTCTTGTTTAGGGTGAATGCCTAAACGCTCAAATAACTGCCGATCTGCTTCTGCTTCTGGGTTGGTAGTAGTCAGTAGTTTTTCGCCATAAAAAATCGAATTTGCACCCGCTAAGAAACACAGAGACTGGATGGCTTCTGGCATTTGCTCACGACCAGCAGACAAGCGCACCATGCTCTTCGGCATCAAAATACGTGCCACTGCGATCGTACGAACAAACTCAAAGGGGTCTAAATCTTCAACATCACCTAGCGGTGTGCCAGCAATTTTCACTAACTGATTAATCGGCACAGAATCAGGATGTGCAGGCAATGTCGCTAACTGTGTCAACAGCCCCACGCGGTCTTCGCGACGTTCCCCCAAACCAACAATGCCGCCAGCACACACTTTCATGCCGGCATCACGCACATGCGCCAAAGTATCTAAACGATCTTGATAACTGCGTGTGGTAATAATTTGGTTGTAGTGCTCAGGGCTGGTATCCAAGTTGTGGTTGTAATAATCCAAACCAGCTTGAGCCAGCTCTTTTGCCTGGGTAGGTTCCAACATGCCTAGGGTCATACAAGTCTCTAAACCCAATGACTTAACCTGGCGCACCATTTCCAGCACATAGGGCATGTCTTTTTCACGAGGGCTACGCCATGCCGCACCCATACAAAAACGTGAAGCGCCCTTTTCTTTGGCATTTTTAGCTTCTTGAACTACCTTTTCGATAGCCAGCAACTTTTCTTTATCGAGGCCGGTGTCGTAGTGACCGGACTGCGAACAATACTTACAGTCTTCTGGGCAGGCACCGGTTTTAATGGATAACAAGGTGCTGACCTGAACGGCGTTGGCATCAAAATACTGACGATGCACTTGCTGGGCACGAAACAGCAGGTCATTAAATGGCAGCTCAAACAAGGCTCGCACTTCTGCGCGTGTCCAGTTATGGCGAATTTCAGGGATGGCCGTCATGATGATTCCTCAGGTGACGCAAAGACTGAGCACGATTCTGGCGAGCTTCACCCTCCATCGTCAACTTTTAATTAGCAAAATAGTTGACCATTGCCGAGGCAACCAGTGCCTGCTCTGCGGTTACGTCTCCAAAAATGAGTGTATATGCCCCCAGTGTTTGGCTGATTTGGCTTGGCTCACCGACACTTGCCCACGCTGTGCATTGCCTCATGAGGGCAGCGATACTTGTCATTACTGTGACGATGACTTCGGTCCGGATCAAAGCTTGGCTGTATTTGCCTATCAGTTCCCCATCAATGCATTAATGGCTGAGTTTAAGTATCGCGCCCTGATGCCGGTGATTGATTTATTTGCTGCGCGCTTAAGTGATTTAGCACAAGGCAACACCCTGCCGGATATCATTGTTGCGGTGCCTATGCACCATGAGCGCCTAAGCCAACGCGGATACAACCCTTCATTGTTGCTAGCGCAGCAGGTGGCAAAACGACTCAATACTCCATTACTCAAACACGCCTTAGTCCGCCAGCATGATGGCCAACAACAAAAGTCGCTGCATGCCGAGCAACGACTGAGTAATCTAGAAAATGCCTTTGCCTGGCAAGGCCCATCGTTACAAGGCCTACATGTCGCCATTATTGATGATGTCATGACAACTGGCGCTACCGCTAAAGTCATCAGCAGCGTGTTACGGCAAGCTGGTGCGGCCAGCGTATCGGCCTGGGTCATTGCACGTACGCTGCCTAGTTAGTACGGACAGCACTTTTGTCATTAAGCTGTCAGCTTTTCCAGACATAGTCGCTAGTCGGCAGGTACTATGCATTGTTAGAATGATGGCAAATCAAGAGAGTCAACCACTATGCTGATGGCCTTTACCCTAAATAAGGGTTTGCTCGAGCCAGTGGCCATTAATGCCGCCGAAGACTTAATTACTGACATCCTCTGGGTCGACATGATCAACCCCAGTGATGAAGAGCGCGAGTGGGTTCGTGAAGCTTACGGCCAGGAATTACCCAGCATTGACGACCTCTATGAAATCGAGGCGACTTCTCGCTTTTATGAAAATGATTTTGGCCTGCACATCAGCTCTTACTTTTTAAATTACGCCGACCAATCCTCTAATAATATTTCTGCCGCCTTTGTGTTTAATGGCGACCGCTTATTTACCTTACGTGAGGAAGAGTTAGCCGCTTTCCGCCTCTTCCGCTTGCGCGCTCGTAAAGGTTTGGTCAACGTCAGCAACCCAAAATCTATTCTTATCGGCTTGTTTGAAACCAAGGTAGAAAACCTCGCCGACATGATTGAGCGTGTGGCCGAAGACTTAGAAAAAACCAGCACTCAGGTGTTGAGCAACTCTGAAGCCGACGACATGGAAACCTTGCTAACAGTGATTGCTCAGCAAGAAGACATCATCGGTAAAGTGCGTATTTCCATGGTGGATTTGCAACGCATGCTCTACCTGCTATTACGCTCAGGCATGCTGAATGCCGAGCTTAGTGAGCGTCTACGCGACATCATTCGTGACTCTGAGTCACTGATTGCGCACACCGCGTTTTTGTTCGATAAAATTAAGTTCTTGCTCGATACCACCTTGGGTTTCATCAACGTCAATCAGAGCAAGATCATTAAAATCTTCTCGGTGGCCGCAGTCATTTTTCTGCCACCCACCATGGTCGCTAGCATCTACGGCATGAACTTTGAGTTTATGCCCGAGCTATCGTGGAAGTTTGGTTATGCCTTTGGCTTGGGCATGATGGTGTTATCAGCGCTAACACCATTTTTATACTTTAAACACCGCAAGTGGCTATAACTCGCTACGCAAACAACCCCGAGCTATTGGCGCTAGACCGCCTGATTGATCGCGCTGGCTCACGCGTTTGTTCTGAAGTCATCACACAAATTGCTGTCGACAATCACAACCTACCGATCTGGGCTATCACCTTAGGCAACCGCAACCCCGACTGCCCTGCTGTTGGCTTTTTTGGCGGCGTACATGGTGTTGAGCGTATCGGCAGCCAAGTATTAATTGCTTATTTAAGCAACTTAGTAGAGCGCCTAACCTGGGATAACACCCTGCACGATTTGCTCACTCAAATTCGTTTGGTGTTTGTGCCAATTGTGAATCCTGGTGGTTTTTTGCGTGGCACACGGGCCAACCCAAGTGGTGTAGACCTGATGCGCCATGCTCCGATTGATGCCAGCACAGATGTGCGCTGGCCCTTAGGTGGGCAGCGTTTGAGTCGACACTTACCTTGGTATCGTGGCAGCGCGTCAGCCGAGTCTGAGCCTGAAGCGGCCGCCTTATATAAAACAGTGCGGGAACGCCTGCTTAATCATCGTTTTTCGATTGCCATTGATTGTCACTCTGGCTTTGGTTTTCGAGATCGTATCTGGTTTCCCTACGCTGGCCGTCGTGAGCCATTGCAACACTTAGCTGAGGCCTATGCCTTAAGTGAGCAGTTTAGTCGAACCTACCCACATCATAGTTTTTATGTGATGGAACCACAGAGCCTTAACTACACCACACATGGTGATGTTTGGGACTATTTGTATGACGAAGCGATTCGTACACATCCACAAAACGTTTTTTTACCGCTGACTTTAGAAATGGGATCGTGGACATGGATGAAAAAAAATCCTCGTCAGTTACTAGACCCACTCGGCTTATTTAATCCCATGCTTCCGCACCGGCAAGCGCGCGTACTAAGACGTCACGTCACACTGTTTGATTTTTTACAGCAATCTGCAGTGAGTTATCAGCGCTGGAAACCTACCGGCGAACTACGCGAACAACTTCATCAAGACGCACTCAAGCACTGGTTTCAGCCGCTTTAAGCATCTAATGCTTGGCCTTCTGCCAACACCTTAAAGTCGCTGCTAGCAACTGCTTGCTGTGTTAATGCGGCTGACAGCTCATGCACTGGATCAGCCATGGCCTCATCGGTGAGCTGAAAGGTATTGAAGTGAATCGCTAATGAACGAGTTGCTTGTAAGTCCTTATGTGCACGTACGGCATCATGTGGGCACATATGCACCGGCGACATAAACCAACGCGGGGCATAAGCTCCGATAGGCAGTAACGCTAAACGAGGTGAGCCCATACGCTGCTGAATTTCTGAAAAGTGCGGACCATAACCAGTATCACCGGCAAAGTAGGCGGCACCAAAAGGTGTATCAACCCAAAGACTGCCCCATAAGGTGCGATTACGATCACGCGCGCCTCGACCGGAAAAGTGCTGAGCTGGCAAGAAGTGTAGTGTGAGTGGACCAAGCGTGGTTTGCTGCCACCAGTCCAGCTCAACAACATGCTCAACGCCATTGGCACGCAGCAAAGCACCGACACCAAGACCTGTGACGATCGGCATTTGGTCACGCTTTGCCAACCACATCAGTGTACGCAAATCCAAATGGTCATAATGATCATGACTAAGAAGAACGGCGTGGATAGGCGGCAATTGATCTAGCCGCAGACCAGGCAGACGCACACGACGCGGACCAAGCCGAGTGCTTGGGCTGCAACGGTCAGACCACACCGGATCCGTGAGCAAGTTCCATGGGCCAATTTGCAACAGTACTGTGGCATGGTTGATAAAGGTCACACGCCAATCATTTAGGTCTTCACTAAAACTATCTGCTGGAACAACACTTG
>CAMTYC010000072.1:0-23103 GCA_947085865.1 uncultured Moraxellaceae bacterium | reverse complement strand
ATGAACGACTCTGACGATCAAACTCAAGCTCCGCATTATTCGCCGCAAGGCTTCTCTGACCGCTTTGCTTATGCTCTTGTGCGCTTTATGCGCTTCTTTGCAGATGTGTTTTTTGCAGGGCGTTATGGCCACCGAGCGGTGGTGCTGGAAACCGTTGCAGCGGTGCCGGGCATGGTTGGTGGGGCTGTGCAGCATCTGCACTCACTACGGAAACTGAAGGACGATGACGGCTGGATTCATATCTTGTTGGAAGAGGCGGAAAACGAACGTATGCACTTGCTGACGTTTATTGAGGTCGCTAAACCCAGCTGGTTTGAGCGCTGGCTCATCATCATTGCTCAAGGTGTTTTTTATAACGCGTTTTTTCTGCTGTATTTGCTGTCTAGCAAAACCGCTCACCGCGTGGTTGGTTATCTGGAAGAAGAGGCGGTGTATAGCTACACCGAATATTTGGAGGGCGTGGATAACGGCACCTATGTAAATATTCCGGCACCGCAAATTGCGATCGATTACTGGAAGCTTCCGGCAGATGCCAGATTAAGAGAAGTCATTGTTGCCGTCAGAGCGGATGAGGCCAAGCACCGTGATGTAAACCACGGCTTCGCGAATCATCTTGAGTCTTGAGTCGGCCTACTGAAACACTAGCGTCGCATTGTTAGTGAACGGCCCCATAATCAACTGACCACTTTGTGGTTGTAGAGTGCCCTCTAATCCGGATTGGTATTGCCAGTCCGGCGGAGTTTGCAGTGTCAGCCCATCAATGCTGCCATCAACAGTAATTTCTAGCTGTTTAATTCCAGACGAAAGTTTGCGTGTATTGATGACGGCAGAGTCTCGTACGGACCACCAATTACCAAAACCGGAAACAGTCTCAAATAGCGCCTGATCTTTGAAGTGCTCAATATAGCGCTCTACAAAACGTAGCTTATCGCCCAAGCTGTCGGTGTGAATCATCAAATTCACTAGGCCCTGATACTGTGCGATTTGATTGCTAATTTGAACGGCCTCATCAAAGCGCTTAAGAATATTGCCTGCTTCATCTTCGATAGTGACAGGAAACTCAAAAGCATCAACTTGGCTGGCATAGGTTCTGTCATACATCAGGCGATAGGGCAGATGTGTCATCGCTTCGTTGGCGGTAATGCTAGAGCTGAATCGATAACCACTGGCAACTAGTAACTGTGGCAATGATTCCGGCGAAGATAAATGGCCAGGCCGAAATGACACCACATTTGCGTCAGAGATGGACTCAAGCAAAAACTTACTGACCCGAAGCTCACCTAGTCGAGTGGCGTTTTCAACCACGTCAAAACTTTTTACAAACGGAGAGTACTCTGGGTATTGCTCCTGACCTGTGCCTGTCGGCATGCGCGCAAACTCATTGGAGTGAGCAACACTATGACTGGCGACTTCCATGCCACTTTCTAATAGCAAAGACAGTATTGGTGCAACTGAGGGGTCAAAGAAGCGCTGATCGTTATAGTCAGTGACATATTTGGTCTGGATAAAATAAGTGGCAGGTACGCTATAGCGTTTTTGTAGGTCCACATAGTCTGGGATGTTTTTTACTGATCTTGTGAAGTCGACATCATGGGTTAGTAACGCTGTAAAACGCTTACCATGTGGCGTTGGTGATAACAGTACGGCATCAGGCTCGCCTTGCTGGTATATCAAGCTGATCAAGCGCAGCAGCGTATCCACTTGCGGTTGAAATCCATTCACATAAGTGTCTGCAAGTTTAGCGAAGCGCCCATTGTAAGCGCGCAAAACAAAGTGTCCTATGTCGAAACCAAAAGCGTAGGCATGCCCTGAACTGCTTGGATGTGCTTTGTGTGTGATGGCAGCGCTGCCATCCTCAAACAAAGCTAAGGCGCTTTCGAAGCCTAGATAGTGTGTGCCGGGCAAGCCACCATTTATTTCTGATGGATCGTTGAGTCTTATGAGTTTTTCGGGGTCTGAATGAAATAACTCGGCCGATACCGAATCAGATGTAAATTTTAACCGTTGGCGCTTCGCGTGTTCGTCTGATGAGGAAAAGCCAAATAATGAACGCATGCCACCGCTGAGCACCGAAAACCCAATCAGCGTTCCACCTTTCTCCACATGATTACGTAATCGCTCAAGTGACTGTGGTGTGGTGTTGCCACCAGTAAGCGAGGGGTAGACCATAACCACGTTATGCTGCAGTGCTGCATCGATATCTGTTACCAGATTAAATGGCAGTCCAATACTTTTTAAGCCAAGGGCTAGGCCAATCCACGAGCTGTTGGGATCATTCACCCAAATCGCCAGACTTTGTTTTCCATTGACGGCAAAGTCTGACATGGTTGTTGGTACTGGTGCGGCCACTATACTGTCATGAGCGGGCCCAACCAGCTCTGGAAATGCAGGTGCCTGTGGCGATAAACGTAACCATGCCAACGCGCCCAATGCGAGTAGTGCAACAGCGGAATAAAGCATCACCCTAGGCTTCATTGAGCGCCCTCTGAAAAGTTCTTATCATCCAAACCGTGTACTGAGATCCCACTAAAAGAAAGCCATAGGCGCCAGTTGTTTTCTAAATCATCAATGGCTTGGTTTAGTCGCACTTTATTGCCAGCAAAAGTAAAAAGCGAGGCGGACACGTTGAACTCAAAGGCGTACGAAAACGCTTTGCCTTTGAGCTTGGTTTGAGGTCGGTCAAACAATAAAAATACTTGCTGGTCTCCAACAGAGACTAACCAAAGCTCGCCTGTATCGGCATGGCTTCGGTATCGACGTTGATGTTCATCTTTCAAAAAGCCAAGCTCTAGTGCAATCTGAATAGGAACATTTTTTCTTTTTCCCCAATCAAGAAAGGGTTCAGCATTTGTCTTTAGACGCTCTAGGCCAGTGTGGTAATTCATAATGCTGATGCGGGTGTTTTCGGAGGGCAGTGCTGAAAACAATGACTCGCCCCACGCAGGATGAATTCCCCACCAAGCGGGCATAACGAGGTCCATCCTCATTTGCCCGTTTATCAGCTGATGCACCTGTTTAATGACAGCGACATAACGCTCGCGCCAACGAGCTTGCTGGTGTGTAAAGCCTGGCAGTAAATAGGGTTCGATATCTAGCTGGATGCCTGCCAACTGCGCTGACTTGGAAGATAATTTGTTATAGCTAAGAAACGCGTTAATTCGTCTTTCAAGTGCTGCCTGATGAGCAGGCAATACGTCATGTGGATCACCAATAACTACCCACACTTGTAAAGAGCGCGAACTCGCTTGAGTGATAAATTGCGCAAGCTCAGCTGCGTCGGGAATATCTCCGTCTTCATCAATTGGTACAGAGATATAGATCTCGGACAGTTGTTCCTGCGTTTGCGTTTGCCAGATAAATTCTGGCTTATTGCGCCAAAGCTCTGGTGACCAAAGCCAAGCACCTCGCTGTAATACACGTTCAGAGTGCTGCACCGGCTCAGCTGTCGGTTCAGATGCAGGTATTTGGTCAGGCTCAGGGTTTGGCTTTGCTTGATCATGTTCAATAACAAGCGTTTCGCTGATCACATAAGGCGTTGATGAAAAGTCCCCCTGCAAGCCGATCTGCTGATAGGGGTCTTTAAGAGACTCCGCGGAAGCCAGACCTGCCCAGAGGATTTTGCCATCAACCGGGACTTGTGTGTTTTTGCAGTCGCTAACGGCTTTGGTCAGCAGCAAGGTCTCGACTGAGCCGTCAGCACTAAAATAATCCTGTTTAAACGAAGTGTCTTTGGGCAAGTTATGCTCTGAACAAATTGCGACGGTGATTGGTTCGGGCACTGCATAGGCAGTTATAGATATTGTACCTGTGACAAGCGCTAGGACTGGCGCCATCGTTAACATGGCGATTTTTGTTAACACGTGGGCGCACCTTTGCGGTTTTTGAGAGCCAGTATGTTGCTTATAAGGTAAATTACCTAAATCAGGCGATTCTAACTTTAGTAAAAAAGCACAATGTCAAAAATAAGTAGAGCCTAACAATGAAAAAAATTCTACTGGCACTGGTTGTTATTGTTCTAGGTTTGTACCAGCTACAGAGCGGAAGCGTTGACACATCTGGCCCCGCCAGCCAGCTTTCCGCACAAGAGCAAGAGCTACACAACACCCTCGAGCGAATTCGCAATAACGGGCCTTTTCCATACTCGCGTGATGGCATTACTTTTCAAAATCGAGAGCGTTTGTTGCCGATAAAACCTAGAGGTTATTACCGAGAGTACACGGTAGATACCCCGGGTTTATCGCATCGAGGCCCGCGTCGTGTTGTCACCGGCGGAGACCCACCCGAAGTGTTTTATTACACCGAAGATCACTATCAGTCATTTGTCCGCATTCAGGGGCACTGAGATGAATACACAGACCATAACGCTGGATGAAAATGGCAAGCTGAATAAACAAACAGTGCTGAATAACCTTAGGGCATCGTTTCATTTTCCTGATTACTTTGGTGATAACTGGGATGCTGCCTACGACCTGTTGCTTGATCATGTTGATCAGTTAGAAGGCCCTGCCACATGGCGGTTTTCCATTGATAAAACTAGCCATGTGAATGAAACCGATTTGTCGGATTGGGCTCAGTTGATGACAGATCTTCAATCTTATGCGGCCTCTCAAGGCGTTGAGCTGCAGGTAGTGATGCTGCGCGATTGTGGTGATGAGGAGTTGTGATGCACGACGTTAAACACATCAGCATCTATATCCATCGTGCCCCAAACGTAGTGTATGCCTTCGCATCCAATCCCAAAAACTTGCCCTTATGGGCGGCGGGTTTGGCACGCTCCGAAGTTAAGCTTGATGGCGATGTTTGGGTGGCCGAGGCACCATTTGGTAAGGTGAATATTAAGTTTGCAGCAACCAATAACTTGGGTGTTATGGACCATGATGTAGCGTTGGATTCAGGCTTGGTGGTGCACAATCCCATGCGTGTCGTGCCCAACGGAAATGGCAGCGAATTTATATTCACGCTTATACGCCAATCGGGTATGTCAGATCAGCAGTTTGCTGATGATGCACAAGCTGTTGCCAAAGATCTGCAAACATTAAAAGTATTGCTTGAGGGTTTAACTGAGTAGGAGGCAGCCGTCATGGAAAAAGTCATTGCCGGTCTTTTGATTCTGGTGGGCATCATTCATTTATTGCCGGTGTCTGGCGTCTTAGGCGCTCAGCGATTAACAGCGCTTTATGGCATCACTTTTGATGACCCCAATCTTGTGATTCTTATGCGCCATCGGGCAGTGTTGTTCGGTTTGCTGGGGCTATTTATGGTGTATGCCGCATTTCAACCGTCACTTCAGCCGTTGGCGTTTTTTGCCGGTTTTATCAGTGTCGTGTCTTTCATGGTCATCGCTTGGGCTGTTGGAGATTACAACGACGCCATTCAAAAAGTTGTGATTGCCGATGTTGTGGCTGTGATCGCACTTTGTATTGCCGGCCTGCTTTATGTCGTTAGTCGGAGCCAAAACTAGCAATGTCAGTAACCACCTTTCCGTTGAACGTAGGCATCTACATATACCAAGACGCAGAGGTGTTGGACTTTTCTGGCCCGTATGAAGTTTTTAGCACGGCCAATCGGTTGGCCAAACCCCAGCACTTGTTTAATGTTTTTCTGGTGTCAGAACAGAACCAGCCTGTTATTGCCAGAGCCGGTTATAGCGTCAACCCGCATTACAGTTTCGCTGATCATCCTGAGATAGATTTGCTTCTTGTTGTCGGTGGTGTGCACACAGCAGAGCTCAAAAAGCCCAATGTTATTGGTTGGATTACTCAAACTGCTGCAAACGCAAAGCTAGTGGCTTCAGTTTGTACCGGTGCTTTTTTGCTGGCTGAGGCCGGGTTGCTTGCAAATTTAAGAGTGACTACGCATTTGGAAGACATTGCGGATTTACGTAAGGACTATCCTGATTTGATTGTCATAGAGTCCCAACGTTGGGTGGATGAGGGTAAGTTTGTGACATCAGGCGGGATTTCTGCAGGCATTGATATGTGCCTGCATTTGGTGGCAAGACTGTCCGGCCTAGCATTAGCCGAAAAAACAGCAAGGCAAATGGAATATGAGTGGTGTAAAAACACATAGGAGACCTTCATCATGTCATTACTTTGGTTTGGTGTGTAGTTCAGATTAGTACTCAAGGTTACACATTTACAAAGCGGGCTGAGTAAATCATGGCAGTGTGTAATCTCGATAAAAAAAATGATAGCAATGGTCATCGGCCAACAATATGGAATTACTTGTGGGCGCTTCCTTGTTCAATTCTTGGCCTTACGATTGCGCTCATTTTTGTTCCGTTCGGTATTTGCACCCGCACGCAGAGTGGCGTCTTAGAGGTATTCCCACGAAGAGAGCCTATACCATGGCGATTGCCGTTTTTAGCCATCACATTTGGTCATGTTGTTCTAGGTAAAAATGCAGGTTGTCTGAAGACGTTGCGCAGACACGAGATGGTGCATGTACGGCAGTATGAGCTGTGGGGTGTTTTTTTCCTGTTGGCATATCCCATGGCAAGTCTGTTTGCACTTTTTCGTGGTAAGAATCCTTATTGGTTCAATTGGTTCGAAGTTGAGGCGCGTAGGCTTAGTGGTGAAACAAACGCGGTAACTAATAAGTCCAATTAGGCGCAGCACAGTAAAGGATTACTTCGGACTTGTTCATGCCGCGCTGAATACTAAGCCCTCTTCAAGTTTATAGGTTCCGTCATGAAGCTAATCCAGTACCAAGTAGATGCCTTTTCAGCCAAAGTGTTTGGCGGCAATCCTGCTGCAGTAGTGCCGCTGGATGCATGGTTGACGGATGCTGAGCTCCAAGCGATCGCCGAAGAAAACAACCTGTCAGAAACTGCGTTTTATGTGCCCATAACAAGTGGCTTTGAGCTGCGTTGGTTCACGCCGGTGGCAGAAGTGGACTTGTGTGGACATGCCACGCTGGCAACGGCGCATGTATTGTTTCAGCATGAAGGTTTTTCAGCCTCTGCTATTTCATTTCACACTCGAAGTGGTGAGTTATTGGTACGTCGTATGGGCGAGTCCTACGAAATGAATTTCCCAGTAACAGAGCCGAGAGCCTGCCATGTGCCGGAGCTGTTAACCCGCGCCTTGGGCGTGCAACCGTTAGATGTGCTGGCCGCAGATGACTATATTGCCGTGTTTGACAGCGAGACGTCGATAACAGCACTTAGGCCCAATATGGCACTGCTAAGTGAGCTAGATTTGCGGGGAGTGATGGTGACAGCCCCTGGCTTAACGACAGATTTTGTTAGTCGCTTTTTTGCGCCAAAACTGGGTATTCCAGAAGACCCGGTAACAGGCTCAGCGCACTGCGTTTTAGCGTCATACTGGGGCAAGCGTTTAAACCTCAGCACAATGACGGCCTTTCAATGCTCACGTAGAGGCGGTGAGGTGGGCTGCCGCCTCGAAGGTGATCGCGTCTATCTTACAGGCAGTGCGGTGACCTTTATGCAAGCCACAATTTGGGTGCCTCGCTAAGATGAACAATATTGTTTTAATTGGTATGCCGGGCGCCGGTAAAAGCACGGTTGGTGTGTTGCTTGCTAAACGAGCTGCGCTGGATTTTGTCGATACCGATGTACTGATTCAGACCGCTCAACAACGAACGTTACAGGCTATTGTTGATGCTGACGGTCAGGCAGCGCTGCGCAAAATTGAGGAGGGCGTTTTATTAGGTCTGACTCGCCAGCATTGTGTGATTGCGACAGGTGGCAGTGCAGTTTATAGCGAGCTGGCCATGAAGCATTTAAAGGCTACTGGTGTTGTGGTTTTTTTGGATGTGAACCTGACAGCGCTAGAGGCACGAGTGCAAGACTTTAGTGAGCGCGGTCTTGCTAAAGATCCAGATCAGACCTTTGCGCAGTTATTTGCTGAGCGTCTGCCGCTTTATAAAAAGTATGCCGATATCACCATCAAAAGTGTGGGGCAGAGCCCGGAAGATTTGTGCGCAGAGATATGTCTCAGCTTAAAGACGCAATGATCGGACAGGGCTGATCTTGATTGTGCTCACAGTTATGAACCAAGGTTTTTAGCGCCACACGAGCCATTTGCAACTGCGCTAGTTGCGCATCGATAGCCGTTAGCCGTTGCAGCGCAAGCTGGCGGGCCTTTTGGTGGTCTTGTGATGCATCCATGGCCAGCAGTAATTTGATTTCCTTCAGAGTAAAACCAGCGGCCTGGGCACTTTTAATAAAGATAATATGCCTTAGATGTGTCTCGTCGTATTGCCGTACTTTGCCAGTTGATTTTGGTGTATCAAGCAGGCCTTCACGCTGATAAAAGCGCAGTGTTTCCACCCCCACACCGGCATTTGCTGCTAGCTTTCCTATAGTAAACATCTGAACCTCTTGACTCTGTACCATGGTACGTAGTTTAGGCTTCTACTTGATGTTTGCAACCAGAGGCTAAAAACATGAGCACCAACACTAAGCATGCAGACCTGTATCGCATGATGACCCCAAAGCATCAGTGCCCTTATGGCCTGAAGACCCTGCACTTGTTACGTCAATCAGGGTTTGACGTCGCTGATCATCATTTAAGTTCACGTGAGGAAATTGACCAATTTAAGGCCACACATGATGTGAAAACCACACCGCAAGTATTTATAAATGGCGAACGCATTGGTGGCTACGAAGCCGTGCGCAAGCACTTAGGCAAGCCGGTGCGCGACCCAAATGCAACGACGTATAGGCCTGTGATTGCGTTATTTACCATGACTGCGCTGGCGGCGCTGGCGTTAAGTTTTGGTATGCATGGCAGCGGCTTTTCGGTACAGACGGTGGAGTGGTTTATTGCACTGTCCATGGTGGTTTTAGCACTGTTAAAACTGCAGAACGTCGAAAGCTTTTCAACCATGTTCTTGAACTACGATTTGGTGGCGCGACGCTGGGTGCCCTATAGCTATTTTTATCCCTACGCGGAAGGCTTAGCCGGTGTGTTGATGGTGGGTGGCCTAATGAATTGGCTGTCGATTCCGCTGGCGCTCTTTATTGGCAGCGTGGGTGCGGTGTCGGTTTTTAAAGCGGTGTATGTGGATAAGCGTGAGCTGAAGTGTGCCTGTGTTGGTGGTGCGAATAACGTTCCCTTGGGTTTTGTGTCACTCACTGAAAATTTGATGATGATTGGTATGGCATTGTGGATGTGGCATGCCCATGGCTTTTAAGAGCAGTTAACAATGCCGTTTTACAAAAAGCCCAGTATCAGCTGCACCAGTAGCGCATTCGCAATGTCGATAAAGAAAGCGCCGAGTAAGGGAATGACGAGGTAGGCTTTGGGGCTAGGACCAAAGCGACTGGTAATGGCATTCATATTGGCGATGCCGACGGGCGTTGCACCCACGCCCATACCAATAAAGCCGGCACTGATACAGGCTGCATCATAGTTACGCCCCAGCATTGGAAAAACAATAAAGACAGTAAACATGCTGATTAACAGCGCCTGCATCATCATGACCAACATAATGCCGCCCATTGCGCCTTGTAACGACAGCAGCGGTAGGCTGATCAGGCTCATGCCTAGAAACAATTGCAGGCTAATGTCACCAACAAATTGCACCGGATTTTTATCGAAAGGGATTTTGAGCAAATCCATGCTATTGGTAATGACAATGCCTAAAAACATCGCGGTCAGAAAGGCGGGGACACGAATGCCGCGATCAGCAATCCAGTCATAAACCAAAGCGCCCAAGCCAAAACATATGGCAATCATGAAGGTGGCGCGCAGCATGCTTTCAACATGCAGGACATAGGTTCGTGTAGTGCCCGCTGTTAGGCTTTTTAACTCTAGATTTTCAGCAGACGGCTGCAATTGATGACGCTTAATGAGATAAGCGGCAACAGGCCCACCGATGAGCCCGCCAGTTATGAGCCCAGCGGTAGCAAAGGTCAGGCCCAGTGAGCTGGCGTTTGCTAACTCAAAGTGTTCTTCGAACATTTGCCCCCAAGTAAGAGCCGTGCCATGACCACCGGCCAGCGAAACACTGCCACCAATTAAGCCATATAACGGGTCTTCACCCAGTAAGCTCGCTAAGCCAGTACCGAGTAAGTTTTGTGCGGCTAAAAAAATCACGGCCAGCACTAACATGATGCAAAGCGCCTTACCGCCCTCTAACATTTGGGCAAATTTTGCTGACAATCCAATGGTGCTGAAAAATACGATCAACAGCATATCGCGCAGTTCTAAGTTAAAGCGCAGTTGTGCTAATCCTGTGGCTTCTATTAATGCCACAACTAAGCTGATAGGAAGCCCGCCGGTGACAGCCGCGGGAATATTGTAGTGATTCAGAAAGGGTATGCGCTTGTTGATGTGATAACCCAGCCACAGCGCAATAATCGCTAGTGATAACGTTTCTGGTGTGCCAACTAAAATAGCGTCATCAACCATCACTACTGCTTATTTAAGGTGTAGATAGCAAAGAGTATAGTCATAAATTGAGCCTAGTGGATGCAATGATATGGACGGTGGAAACTGGAAAGAGCTATTTAATGCAGCCTGTGAGGGTGATCTTGAGCTGGTTAAATATCACGTCAAATGTGGGGTCGATATTAATTATGCGCACCCTGAGTTTCTGTCGACGCCGCTAGTAGCCTGCGCACTGGCTGGGCAAGAACAAGTTGCGCTTTATTTACTTGATGCGGGTGCTAACCCGCGTTTGTATTCCGAGTTTGATGCCATGACTCCCATTCAGGCTGCACAGCAAGCCAACTTAACAGCGCTGGAGCAACGTCTTGTTCAGATGGGTGTCGAGGCTCCTCAGCAGATTGTTAAGCCCAGCCGCTGGTTTGATCGCTTATTTGTACGCCGTACGCATTAAGGTTACGTTAGGCCTATTGCATTCATAACAATCAGGGGTCACTTTATGCAAATTCAGATCAATACAGACAAAAATGTGTCGGGCCACGAAGCACGAGCGCAAAGTATCTCGGAAACACTGACCCGGGTTTTGTCACGCTTTGATGAGCAAATTACGCGAGTGGAAGTGCATTTAAGTGATGAGAACAGTGCCACAAAATCTGGTGGCCCAGATAAGCGCTGTTTGTTAGAGGTACGAATTGCTGGTCGTCAACCGTCATCAGTTAGTGAGCTGGCGAATACTTCTGAGCAGGCCGTAGTAGGTGCAGCTCAGAAAATGGTACGACTGCTAGAAAGCGAGCTGGGTAAGGTGGGCAGACGCTAAATATACTGGGCACAGCATGCAGACATCGTTGAACTTTGAAACATCTGTGGCGGCAACGCCAGCACAAGCGTGGGCTTGGATTACCTCATTTGAAGGAATATCGAAGGAGATGTCGCCATTTTTGCGGATGTCTGCCCCCAAAGGGGTTAAAAATCTTTCATCTATCCAATTTGAGCCTGGCGTGGCCATGTTCCGAAGTTGGATTACGCTGTTTGGCGTGCTACCCATCGACTACTCAAACCTCACGCTGGTCTCGCTAGAGCCCGGTGTGGGGTTTGTTGAGCAGTCCGATATGGGCTCCATGAAGTTATGGCGCCACGAGCGCCGGCTGACGCCAAAAGATTCCGGCTGCACTATCACCGATAGACTCACCTTCGAGCCTCGTTTTGCTGGGCGAGTGGTTGCTGCCGTTGTGCAACGCTTCTTTACTCATCGCCATAAAATGTTAGCGAAGCACCTGGGCGGATAAAGACATTATTAAGGAGGTATAACGGGTTATCACCACGGATAAAACTCTGGTACATTTTAGATGCCATGGAACTTGGCAAGATTGGTAATCGAAGCTTCAGCCATTGCGATTGCCGCAACAAAAAGGAGTTTGAAATGCACCCAATTATCCAGAAAACATTCGGCGGACTCTCTACTCAGTATTATCTTCGAAATTTTATTTTCGGCTTGCTTGTATCGACATTTGTTTTCTACTTATCAACTCAAGGTGGAAGCAATATTAAGCTCGAGCCACTGTTTTTTATTGTTCTCAATACGTTCCTATACCCCTATGCCCGTTACGTCTATGAAAGCGCTGTAGACTTTGTCATGGGTGAAAATGTCTTTTATATAAATGCCATATTGATGCTATTTGTTAAGGCTACAACAATAATTTTATGCTGGGTCTTCTCTATTTTCATTGCCCCAGTTGGGCTCGCCTACCTCTACTACTACCACAGCAAAAGAGCGTCTTCAGATAGTGAATAAATTAGGGAATAAACCAACATCAAAGGAGCTTCAAATGAAGAGTATTTTGTATTTTGACAGTATGTTAACGCCAAGAATCATCACTTTTGTTTATTGGATGTTGCTACTTATGGCAGTGCTCGGTGGTCTAACTACCATGTTTAGCGGAGTGGGTGGTTTTGTTATGAGCCTGTTTATGATGGTGGGTGGTGCAGTCGGCGCAAGAATTGGGTGCGAACTCATGATTGTCCTTTTTAAAATGAATGAAGCCCTGCAAGAGTTGCGTCAAAAATAGAGCATTATTAAAGTAATAATGCAGTGCTACTAGCCATGCTTCATTTGGCTAGTAGCTAAGAGGTTTTATTGTTGGCAAAAGCAACGTTAGAAAAATACCAGGTCTTCATTTATCTAAGCTTTATTGCCTGCGGCCTGCTGCTTGGTAGTCTGCTACCAAGCCATGTTGGCTTTTTAGAGCTGATGCTTTGGCCACTGCTTGGCTTGCTGATGTATACAACATTTACGCAAGTTCCTTTAACGCATCTGCGTACCGCATTTACTGATACTCGCTTTATAACAGCAGCGGTGGTGGGCAATTTTATTGTGTTACCTCTGGTTGTGTGGGGCTTGATGCATTTAGGCCCTAGTCATCCAGCGGCTCAGTTGGGTATCTTGTTGGTGTTATTGTTGCCATGTACGGATTGGTTTATCACCTTCACCCATCTAGGTGGTGGCGACACACGTCATGCTATTGCATTCACACCAATCAGCTTGCTGCTTCAACTGCTGTTGCTGCCGGTGTATTTATGGTTGTTTATGGGCGCAGAGGTCACCATTGGCTTGCTCCAAAAAGAGCTTATCGCTGCGTTCTTAGGGCTGATCGTGCTGCCGCTGCTGGCCGCATTTATCACCGAAAAATGGGTTGATCAAAACAAAAGTCGGCAACAACTCTTAGGCTTCTTCGCTTGGTTTCCTGTGCCACTGTTAGCGTTGGTGGTGTTTTCGATTGCCGCGGCACACGTTAGTTTGGTTTTTGAGTCAGTGGGTATGCTGGCTCATTTGCTGTTGATTTTTACTGTTTTCTTAGTGATTGCCGGGTTGCTGTCACGGGTGTTAACACGTGCATTTCGATTGCCAAAAAAGCAAGGCAGGGTGCTGGCATTTAGCTTGGGCAGTCGTAACTCGTTTGTTGTACTACCGCTAGCGCTGACCTTGCATGCATCGATGGAGCTGGCGGTAGTGGTGATCGTTTTTCAATCGTTGGTTGAGCTAATAGGACTTGCGGCTTATGTGTGGTGGGTGCCGCAAAAGCTGCACCAATGAGTTAACAGCCATGCTGTTTATTTAAGCACACTCAAGTCGGCGCCAAAGTTGATATGAAATGTAGCGCCATCCATGACAAGTGCTGGGACAGACTTAACACCCGCAGCTTCTGCTTCGCTTAGACGCGATTTATCGTTACCCAGATGCACGATTTCTACATCGTATTTTTGCGGATCGAGTGCGTACGCAATATTTTGTTCGGCAGCTACACATACTGGGCAACCCGCATGATAGAACACGGCTTTGGTTTTCATCACGATTCTCCTAGACTAGTGAGTGCATGAGCACAACTTCATAGTAGGACTGAGGTAGACCAGCGCATAGTCGGCACTTTTGGGTGCCCTACTAACCTTTTGGTGTAAATTAATGAAATGAAAATAATAAAAAAAACACCGACGGCAAAGTCTGCTTACACACAATTGGAGGAGGTGATTGGCTGCAAGTGGTCAGTCTCGGTCTTGCGTGCCGTTGCTGATGGTGTTTCTCGTCCCGGTGCCTTGGAGCGTTATGTCCAAGGCATATCAACCAAGGTGCTTTCAGAGCGCTTACGCAAGCTGACCTTGTATGGTTTATTAGATAAGCATATTTTCGCTGAAGTACCGCCCAGAACAGAGTATTCATTGACCCAAAATGGTCATAAATTGGTCAGTATTATTGATCAAATCAAGCGTTTGGATGACGACATAAAAGGCACTGAATCATGATTTATCAGGGTGGCTGTCATTGCGGCACGGTGCGGTTTGAAGTCGAAGCACCAGAGCATGTTGAGGTCGAAGACTGCAACTGCTCCATATGCCGTATGACCGGCTTTTTGCATTTAATTGTGCCTAAACGCAACTTCCGATTGATCGCTGGTGAAGATCATCTCACTAGTTATACCTTTAACGAATGTGTTGCAAAGCACCTATTTTGTCGCGTGTGTGGCATTAAATCATTCTATATTCCTCGTTCTAATCCCGATGGCGTTGACGTGAATTTACGTTGTTTGAGCACCGTACCGGCACAGGTCACGGTGGTGCCATTTGATGGGCAAAACTGGGAGGCCAATGCCGCGGCGTTGGCGCATAAAAGCAAATAAGCCGAGAGCGCATATGAAGTTCTTGATGTTTCTTGGTTCAGTTAGAGACAGTACACCTCCAGCGCCAGCGAGATTGGGGCTGCATGTGGCTAATGCATGTTTGGCTTGTTTGCGCTCACAGTTTTCGGACATTGACGTGGAGCTGATTGATCCACTGAATTATCCACACGACCGGATTTTTAAGCCCCATTTTGCTTACAAGCAGGATCAGATGCCTGCACCGTTGGCGACCTTGGCAGCAAAAATTGCTGAAGCCGACGGCTACATTATGGTGAGCCCAGAATATAACCACGCCATGAGTCCAGCGTTGGCGAACCTATTAAATCATTTTGGTAGTTCGTTATTTGCCTACAAGCCGAGTGCCATTGTGACCTATTCAGCTGGGCAGTGGGGCGGTCTGCGAGCTGCCGTGGGTATGCGAACGTTTTTAGCTGAGCTGGGCTGTTTGCCGGTTTCCGCCATGATTCATGTGCCGCATGCACAGGACGTTTTTAGTGCTGACGGCTCAGTGATTGAGGGTGTCGAGCAAGCATCTTGGTATGGCTATTTTGGGCGAACGTTTGCGCAGTTACAGTGGTGGGCTCAGGCCACCAAAGCACATCGTGATGCGCAGGATCCACATCAATTAATTAAAGACTTTAAGCGAACGCCATTACAGCGGAGCGCACCCATAAGCAAAGGTTCAAAACGAGAGGATAGCAGTGAGCACGAATGATTTGATTAACGCAGGCAGGGCGACTACCGAACAAGCATTGGCGCTGTTTGATGCCTTAGAGCCCGTGCCGGTTGAATTTATGCTGGGCCCTTGGAAGGGCGAAGGTTTTGCTACCGATCACCCCATGGATGGCTTGTTAGAGGCCTATCATTGGCATGGCAAGCGTTTTGAAAGTACAGAAGCGGTGCACCCCTTAGTATTTTCTAAGTTGGGGGGTGGATTGACGGCGTTAAATCCGGCTTTTATGGGGCCGTCATTGGGTTTAAGCAGTCGCGTTGCGATGCCAAAGTCGGCGGCTGCAGGGCGTATGTTTCAAACATTTATACCGTTGATGAGCACAAATAAGTCACGTGCTCGCCTACGCATGACCGAGTATCGCGGCAAATCTAGTGCCACCATGGTTTACGATCAACTGCCGATCAATGATGTATTTCGCAAGGTGGATGACAACACCGTGTTTGGTGTGATGGATTTAAAAGGCATGAAGCAGCCATTCTTCTTTATTTTGCGCCGCGAATAGGGGGAGTTATGCGACCTCTACGTACCTTGTGTGTGACCTTGGCCTGTATTGGTCTGCTCGCGTGTAATGACTCTGGCACTGATGCGTCACCAAGCCAAGCCAATGATTTGCCGCCAGCTCCGACCACCATGGCTCGTGCTGCGCCGCTGTTGCCGATTGTTAATCTGTTACCACCCCTTAGCTCGCCGCCGGTTAGCCCGGATTACACCGAAAATTGTGGCGTTGATGGCGTTAAATGCCTGCGTTGGGTAGAGCAGGAACTGGCCACATGGGAGCAGTTTTTTGGTTGCGACCACCGAGCCGTGTTCCCCACGGTGTATCGTCTATTAACACAAGAAACACGTTGGCAGATGGAGATCGATCCCAGTGGATTTGACGATGCGCCGGGCTTAGGGCAAGAGGCGGTCGAGTTCTATTTGCTTTATGAGCAAATGATTCGTGCCCATTTGGCCGGCGAGCCGATTCCACCGGCATGGCAGCTGGTTATGGATACCGCCCAGTCTGGCGACTGGACTGGCGGCCATGACATGTTGCAGGCCATTAATGCACACGTGCAGCGCGACATGCCGTTTGCTATTGCCACCACGGGTTTGACCTTGCCTGATGGCCGTAGCCGAAAATCAGACCATGATCGTTTCAACGAAATTTTAAACCGGGCCTATCCACGTATTGTGCAAGCCATTGGTGAGCGTTATGACCCCATCATGTTAACCGTGGGCAACTTAGGCGTGCTGGGTAATGTCGGCGCCATGCAGCTGGTGGCGTTGTGGCGTGAAGGTGTGTGGCGCAACGCCGAGCGAGTAACCTTTAGCGCTGATGAGCTAACCAAGACTAGTATCGAGCAGCAAGCGTTACTCACCGGCATGGCGATGCGTGTGGGTGAAGTACCGGGGCGTCGTTCTATGCGCAAGGCCTACTGTGAGTCAAAACTACTTTAAGGAAAGACTATGTTTCTGACCCTATTACTGGTGACTTTTGTGCTGGCCTTGGCGGTGTCGGTGATTGTTGCCAAATCATTTTCCACACCGATCAATAACATTCTTAAACGCATTGTGACGGATGCGATCAGTGTGGCTTGGCTGCAGTATTTGAAGTTTGCCATTGTGGTTGTTGGTGTGTCGGCGGGTGTGCGAATTTACGAGCTGGAAAAGTACATCACGCCACAAACGTGGGATAAAGAAACGCGCATTATTGAGCTAACCAATGAGCGCTGGATTTTGGAGTTATATCGCACCGTCATTGAAACCCTGCAGGGCATTGCATGGCTGCTGCTGGTGTTTTTTGTATTTGCGCTTATTGCCTATGTGATTGTGCGAATCGCCGAAATGCGTCAGGGCAAAAAAGACGAAAACTAGAAAAGACACTAATTAAGTGGTTTGCGTTGGAGTCAGTATAGTTGCCGCGCGTTGGTGAAACTGTTGTAGCACGGCTTCTATTGTGGGCTCTAATTGCAGGCCACTGCTATTAAGAAAACCAGCGATCATGCGGTAATGCCCTACCAGTAGCATGATCTCGATAAGATACTTTTCGTTGTACTTTTTTGCCAGTACTGCCCAGGTGGCATCACTAATCTGATTCTGTTCACAAAGTTCATCGCAGGCAAGCATTAGTGTCTGCATGTGTTTGTCGGTCATGGTTTCTGTGTCGCGTGTTAGTGCGATGATCTCTTCATCGGTTACACCTACCTTAAATGCTATTTCAACATGTTGACCCCATTCATAACGGCTACGGCAGTTCCATGCCGTACGCAAAATCAGCTGTTCGCGTTCGCGCCCACTTAAGCGGCCAAAAGGCATCAGGCGTGATGCAAACAATAGCCAAGGCCAGAATAGGCCAGGGTTAATGTTCATGACGGTGAATATGTCGGGAACCTGGCTGCGACCAAAAAAGCTTGAAAGCGCGGACACCGCTCGAAACGTAATACCGCGCTCCGAGGGCGCTGGCGGAGTTAGGCGTGAATTTATTGGGTTTAACCAGCCTTGTACTGGTTTTAGTAGATCTGATGACATCTTGGTTACTCCAAATTTTGGATTCTGCACTGTCGATATTCAGTTGTGGTTTTATCGGTGTGTTGTTTGAACCAGCGCATAAATGCTTGGCGCGTGCTGAAGCCTAATGAGTCAGAAACTTCGGCCAGTGGCAGGGTTTGGTTATCCAGTAATTTGAATGCGGTGGTCAGGCGTACATCATCTAGCAAATCACGATAGCTATAACCTAAGTCTTGTAGTTTGCGATGCAGGCTGCGACCACTCATGCCCAGTTGTGCGGCCACGCGATCTTTATCTGGAAGCTGTTCATGCAGCATGGCGCTGATGAGTTGGCGTACATCATCGATCAAAGAGCGTTGCTGGCTGCGCTGTTGTAGCTGCTGTAGAGCGTGTCGTTCCAGCATGTCTTTCATGAAGGTATCGCCATGACGCAGTTGGGCTTTCAGTATGCTGACCGGCATGGTGATACTTGTATGAGGCTGAGAGAAATAAACGGGGCATTTAAACATGGCCAGATAGTCTCGCAGCAGTTTGCTGTCCTTAGGCGCTTCATGAGTGAATTGCACCGAGCTAAATATCAACTTTTGTTCCGGCATAAGTAAATGAGCCAGCACCGTAAATGCCCCTAAGACGTACTCACTGGCATGTCGACGAAAAATAGGGCCACCTGCTAGGCATTGCCAATGCACGCTAACGGTTCCAGGAGCAAACTTCACCGCGCTGTGACCAATATCACTTAGCAGACCGTTGAAGCGGGGCAGTATGGCCAGTACGTCTGAAAAGTGCGGACAAGCTTGGGCGATATAACCAATGGCACCAAAAGTGGCGGGCTGTACGTATTGCGCCAGATGCAGTCCCATTAACGGGTCGGAGAAGTAGGGTGCCGAAGCAATCAGCAAATCTTCCAGATAGCTGATGGGAACCTGGTTATCAACGTCGGCAAAGGCAGAGCGTTTCAGGCCAACTTCATTCAGAAGAAGATCCATAGGCAGGGAGAGACTGTCTCCTGCAGTCACCAAGTGTTGCACATGGCGTGCTGATATCCACTCTGATACAGGCTTGTCTGTCGCTTTGGTCATGGCTTATCCACGTTTTGCTTATCTGACCTTTTGATGACTCATCTTGCCACATTCATCATCACCGAATTTGGTCTGTCCTCTTTAGATACCTAATCTGACTGATTTGGCTACAAGCCGCTGCTGTGGTCCAGTGCAATATGCGGGCATCCGCTTACTTTCTGACCAAGGGGCTTTGCTCTCAATATGCGTATAACTAGCCTGAAAAATAAAAAATGCCTAATCACTGGTGCTGCCAGTGGAATTGGGCGTGCGACTGCCATAGCTGCAGCTCAAGAAGGTGCAGAGCTGTTTTTAACAGATCTCATGCAGGATAAGTTGATTGAAGTTGTGACAGAAATTCGTACGGCTGGTGGGCAAGTATCATTTTTTCAAGCATTTGATATTGCTGATATAGATGCTGTGCGGGGGTTCGCCGATACCATCCATAACCAGTCCGGCAGCCTTGACGTACTGATGAACATTGCTGGTATTTCCATCTGGGGCAGCATTGATCAGTTGCAACATCAGCACTGGCGCAAAGTCATTGAAGTAAACCTGATGGGGCCAATTCATATTTTGGAAAGCTTTGTGCCTGCCATGATCAAGACTGGTCGGGGTGGTCATATTGTCAATGTGTCATCGGCTGCTGGGCTTTTCGGGCTACCGTGGCATGCGGCCTACAGTGCCAGCAAATTTGGTCTGCGCGGTATTTCCGAGGTGCTGCGTTTTGATTTGAAGCAGTACGGCATTGGCGTCAGCTTGGTATGTCCAGGTGCGGTCAATACACCACTGGTCGGTACGGTGGAAATTATTGGAGTGGACCGAGACAGTCCGAGAGTGCAGGCCACTGTCAAACATTTTCAGCGCCATGCCATTAAGCCTGAGCAAGCGGCAAAAGCCATTTTACGTGGCATCAAGGCCAATCGTTACATGGTCTTTACCTCGCTAGATATCCGCATCGGGTATTGGTTCCAAAGAAAGTTTGCACTGCCGTATGAGTGGGTAATGCGCCTGCTTAACAGCGAATTGCAACGGCGACTCAAGTAAGTCACCACCAAAAAACCAATCTAAATCCAATAAAAACAAAGGATCTGGTTATGTACTGTTATCGCAATTTTTCTCGATCTGTTTTGACATTTGTGTTGGCCATACCCGCGCTTGCAATGGCTGCTGGTGCGGAGGTTCCTGTTATTGCTGTTAGCAGTCAAGGCACGTCCAATGCTAATTCGGCTGAAGCCAATGACCCCAGTGTTATTTTCTATAATCCGGCGGGTATGGCGCGCCTGCGCGGCAAACAGGTATCTCAGCCCTTTGCGCTGATCGCGGCATCTACACGAGTTAAAGACACTGGCACTACTCGTGTGCAGGATATGGGGCAAGCACCAGACACTGGCCCGACGGCCGATTGCAGTGTGTATGACTGCATGAATGCAGCGAATCCTGATCCGAGCATGCCAGCGGTCGAGCCACAGCCCCGTGGTATTTTCCCGGCCATTCTGCCAGTGGCTGCTTTTTTTGCTTCTAGGCAATTAAATGATGATGTCACTGTGGGTATCGGTGTGTTTTCTCCCGGCGGTGGTAATTTGAATTACAAGTCCACTTGGTTTGGGCGTTACTTCATCGACAGTGCGGCGATTGAAACGGTCAATATCAATCCATCGTTATCGATTCGACTGGATGACAAGCACAGTGTGGGTGTGGGTGTTTCGGCGCTACTGGGCCATGCCAAATTCAGAAAGCCCATTGATGTGAACAAGGTGTCGCCGTATTTGTTCAAGTCAATTATCAATGCCAATGCGGGTTTGCTGGAGCAGGTGAATGGTCATCTAGTGGGTGGTTTATTGCCCACTGAGGCATTGGCTCCGGTGCTGGAGCAGTTGGCGGCGATTGTACCAAATGAAGTTAAAGAGGCGCTGATACCGCTGTTCTCGGGTGGAGGTCTGCCCTTGCCGGAGCAGATCAGCAGCGCGCTTGATCCGGTGCTGAGTAACACGCATTTTGTTGATCCGGGCAGCACTTCATCAGCCAAGGTGGAAACCTATGGTGCAGGTTATGGCTGGAACCTAGGTTATATGTATCAGTTTAGCGATAGCACGCGTTTGGGTATTTCGTATCGTTCAGAGTCAGCCATACGCATGAAGGGGGAACTGGATTGGGACTTTTCCAATTTGAAGACCGGCACCTTGGGCGGCGTCGTTGTTGGCGATGTTGCCGAGCTGCTGGAAACCTATTATCGCCCTGATACTGATGCACGGCTAGTGTTCACTATTCCCGCCAAATTGAATGTCGGCTTTTTTACGTCACTGACGGATAAGTTAGATTTGATGCTCAACTACACTTTTAACAAAACCTCGGTGGTTAAAAGTTTGGATATTGAGCTACCAAATCAGAAAACAGATACCAAACAGGGCCCAATCCGGTTGGCACAAAACTGGCGAGACAGTTTTACCATGGCTGTTGGTTTTAATTATCACTGGAATGACAAGCTGACCTTGCGTACCGGACTTCAGTTCGATCAAACGCCTGTATCCGGCCCCGCTAACCGACATCCCGGTCTGGCAGATAACGACCGCTGGATGACTTCACTTGGACTGGGCTATCAATGGGACAAAAATACCTCCATTGATCTGGCCTACAGCTATCTCTACATCCTACCTGGTGACGCCAATTACCATGAGCGTTGTACTGGCACTTATTACGAAGATTCTTCTAGCCAAGGGCCCAGCGAGTGTACAGCGGATGGCGGAACATTCCGTGCCCGTTTCTACGATAGCCATGCCCATATTCTGGGTCTACAACTCAACAAGCGCTTTTAGGCTGAGATCAGGGTAGGGGGGTGCTAGAAAATCTCCGGAAATTCACACCATTGTTAGCTCCGCAGGTGAGCTTCAGCCAGGACATCGCTTGCGGCTTTATCTGGCGGTGATATCTCTGGTCTAGCCGAATAAAGTAGGCTATTTTCTAGGCTTGTCTAATACAACTATAAAAGGAATTTATATGAGCCTGTTCGGTAACATTCTTAATAAACTCGGTATTAATCGCTCTGAATCAAAAGCGGCCCCAGCGGCTAAAGCTGCGCCTACTCCAGCTGCTGCACCAGCGCCAGCACCCGCTGCTGCTGCCGTAGAAGCTATCCCCGTGGTGGATGTTGTGGCTAAGTTGGAAGGGCTGGCTGCTGCGAATTCGCAAAAGCTAAACTGGAAAACATCCATTGTGGATTTGCTAAAACTGCTAGACCTAGACAGCAGCTTAAATGCTCGTAAAGAGTTGGCGACTGAGCTTGGTTGTTCAGCAGACAAAATGGCCGACTCTGCCCAGATGAATATGTGGTTACACAAAACCGTGCTGCAGAAGCTTGCTGAAAACGGTGGCAATATTCCCAAAGAATTGCTGTAAAAATAGGCTGTGAGCCGGTGGTACTAACCGGTCATCACACTAGCTATGGGACTGATCGGTTAGTTGTTTGAATTTGAACCTTAACAGCGCTCAATGTAACGTTGCTTAGGAGAAAAAATGATGACAACCACCGGTGCCCGGCTCACTGCCGAAGATCTTGACCACTTCCGTACTGTTCAACGCTTAGCGTATCAATGCGCTGAAACGATCGCTGGCGAACTTCAGCCGGGTATGACCGAGCGTGAAGCCGCTGCCCTGCAAAAAACGTGGCTACTCGACCATGGTGTTGATGACTGGTTTCATCAGCCGTTCGCTTGGTTTGGTGACCGTACGGCCTTTCGCGGCTTTATTGGTTTTAAACACTTAGGTGGTTTCAATCCTGCATTTTATCCGGGTCTGCGTCGTCTTGAAGAGGGCATGCCCTTTATTCTAGATTGCGCGCCCACCTTACACGGCTACACCGCTGACATTGGCTATTGTGGTGTGCTTGGTCAAAACGCCTTGCTCGATAAACTGATGGATGATTTGGCGGAATATCGCCGCCTTATTTTGGCCATGGCCAAACAGCGCCGACCCCTAGCTGAAATTAGTCAGGCCGTTGATGCCTTATGCGCTAAGCATGGTTATGAATCACGCCACAAAGCCTATCCATTCGAGACCTTGGCGCATCGTGTCGAAAAGCTGAAAGATGATGGCAAAAAAAGCCACCTGAGCATTGCCAATTTTGGTGTGCGTAATGTCACCGAATTGCTGAAAGATCGTTTTAAAGGTAACAGCGAAGGTTGGTCACCGATTTGGAATAGCAGCAAAAGCTCAGATCACCCACCCACACCCGGCTTATGGGCTGTTGAGCCACATTTGGGCTTTCGTGATGTTGGTGCTAAATGGGAAGAGCTGTTGGT